>NZ_QCXS01000003.1:300000-600000 GCF_003260015.1 Nakamurella deserti
CGCAGGTCCAGTAGTTGTAGGTGCCCGGAGCCAGCGTCTGGGTGGCGGTGTGGGTGGTGCCGGTGGGGGTGACCCAGGCGTTCTGCGCCTTGATGAAGTCGACGTTGAGCTTGTTGGCCCCCCGCACGCAGACGCCGAACTTCTCGACGCTGGTGGCGACACTGGACTTGACGGTCGTCGTGGCGGTGACCTCGTAGCCGTGGACGGAGGCGGTGAGGGTGCCGGCGGACAACACCGGGGCGGCGGCGGCCTGGGCCGGTGCGGCCGCCAGGAGCAGGGAGCCGACGACGCCGGCCATCGTGAGGGATCGCAGTCGGCGGGTGGAGAAGAGAGCCATCGGAGGTAGCCTTTCGGGAGGCACAGCGTGAGCGGTCTGAGTCAGCGGTCGACCGGCTTCTTGTTACTCACCGTGTCTTCCTAGATACGGACTGTAACGACGTTTGCGAGCGGCGGGAAGCTTTCTCCGAAGTCCGCCACCGCCTCCGCTGTCACCCTGGGTGACCACCCCTCGCGACTGCTCCCCCGCTCCGACGCCTCGCCGTCCTCCCCTCGCGTGACGCGAACGTCACCCCGGCCCACCGACTCCCCGTCGAACGCGCGTTCGACAAAGGGGCCGCATCGGCATTGATCGGCGATCACGCGGGAACCGGTGTCGCGTTCCCCGCACCCCATCGGTGGCGATGGGACCACGGGAGAGCGCAGATGTGACCTGCCTCACGCTCACTCGGCGTCGTACCCGCCGCAGCCCTGACCCCGGATGACGCGGGCTCTGGCACGGGTCCGGTGAACGCGGTGCGTGACCAGCACCCGACCCAGCAGACACGGCCCGTGACAACAGACAGCGGCCGCACCGGGAAGATCCCGGTGCGGCCGCTGTGATGGGAATGCGGGTCGATCGGCTCAGCCGACGACCACCACGTCCCTGAAGGAGCCCGACGCCAGCACGGTGGCTGCGCCACCGGCGGCCGGGATGCCGGCGAGTCCGTTCGACGACGCGAGGTAGAACGCGCCCTTGCCGTCCACCGCCAGATCGCCACCCTGCCCCGGGAGCGTCAGCCCGGAGACCGGGACCGCGCCTGCGGAGGTTCCGTCGGGGTTGATCACCTCGACCTGCTTGACCGTGTCGTCGTCCACGCAGGGAGGGTTCGGGTCCTCGGGGTGGTGAGGCGGCCCGACACACAGGTGGGTTGTCTCCAGGAGGTAGAACCGGTCAGCCGGCCCGACCGCCGCGGCGAACCGGACCAGCGAGTTCTCGACCGACTCGACGACCGTCGCACCGGCGGCCAACCGGGGCCACCAGGAGAACCCGCTGGCGCCGGTGGCGACCACGTTGATGTAGACGGTTCCCGCGTCGTCACCGAGCATGCCGCTCCCGAAGCAGTAGGCCAGGCAGTCGACCACCCGCGACGCCGGAGCCTCGCCCGGGGCGATGGTGACGATGGTGGTCTCGACGCTCTCGGTCACGTACTTGACGGTCACCGCACCGGCCGCGGTCACCGTGAAGTGATCGACGTCCTCGGTCGCGGTGAAGACCACGGTCTTCTTACCTGCCGGCGAGATCCGGACGATGTCCCGTCCGTTCACGGCATAGACGTTGCCCGCCTGGTCCACGTCGAGATCACCACTGACCCCGGTGGCGACGGTGGAGACCACACCACCCGCGGCGACCTTCTTGAGCGCCCCGCCGGCCGTGAAGTACACGTTGCCGCTCGCGTCCGCGACCAGGCCGGAGATGTCCGGTGCCGAGAACACCGTCACCGGCGTCCCACCCGTCGTCGGTACCGCGACCAACCTGCCGGCAGCGGTGTCCACGCTGTACACAGTGGGAACGCTCGCCGCGGCGGCCGGGGTGTAGGTCACCGTGGCTGCAGGGCTGCTGCCGGCCAGGCTCCAGGCCTTGACCGTGAACGAGACGCGCACACCGGGCTTGAGATTGGCGAAGGTGCGCACGTACCCCTTCGAGGTGTTCCGATCGGCCTTCTGCCAGTACACGGATCGGGCGCCTCCGCCCTCCTTGACGATCGAGTAGCCGTAGATCTTCTTGGAACCCGCCTTCGCGGGCGACGACCAGCTCAGCACCGCCTGAGCCGGTGTCTTGCCGGCGGCGACGACCACGGCAGAGGGCGCCGTCGGCTTCTCCCAGGTCGGCTTCGCCGCCGCCTGGGCCGGCGCCACCCACACCAGGCCCATCAGCACCGCACACAACAGGACCAGCACACGCTTCATGAGAACTCCCCCACGACCACCCGACCCGCTTTTGCGGACGTCGAGCAGATTAACCAGATCGAGCAGCCCGGCATGGGTTTCCGCGCATCACCCGGGGTCGAGGCGAACGAGGGCGATCACCCGTTCGGCAGGCGCGTTACGGCGCAAGTGGGTACAGCGCGCAACATGTCCAGATCGTTACCGTCAGCGCGGGCATCACACCGGACAAGTCGGACGTCACGACGCGCAAAAGGGCGATCACCCGTTCGACGAGACCCACTCCGCTTGCGTACGTTCATTCGGGTCGTCCGGCGCGCACAGTGTGAGCGTTCCGGCCGCGATCGGGGGACGGCGCGGCGAACAGGTGGCACCCGCCGCCGCACCCCTGACGGGGATCGGGGTCCTGACGCAGGGTGGCGACCCGGCGCTCGGCGCGAGGCCCGTGCCGACGGTGACCGCGGGTGGGTGCGAAGCCCTCCGCGGAGTCACCGGCGGCGCCCCAACGGTGCAACCGCCACCCGGACGGATGCGGAGTGTGACGCTGGCCACTCTGGCGGTCGCGGAGTCGACCCGATACCGCGTCCACCCGTGCAGCGGCGCCGCCCGCGGAACGTCAGGGGGTGGTGCCGCGCGCCGCCCCGCACGCGAGGGGTGATGCCGCTGGGACACGCGGTGGTGCTGCTCGACCGCGAGGCGGCCCGACCGGGCCGCGGGTCAGCCCCGGTCCGTGCGAGCCGGGACGGGACCGCGGGTCAGTCCCGTTCGTAGACGGTGACCCAGTCGATCATCACGTCGGCGCGGGTGATGCCGTCGGTGCAGTTGTCGCCGGACGAGCAGTCCACCGCCTGCGCCTGCAGCCCGAGCCACATCGGCTGATCGGGGACGTTCTCGCCGGTGACGGAGGCCCACGGCTCGCCGTCGAGCGTGTACGTCACCTCCCCGGGCAGCCACTCCACGCCGGCCGTGTGCCAGGTCGTGAAGTCCGCCTCGACGGTGCGTTCGGTCTTGCCGCGGCCGTTGGGCTCACTCTCGTCGCGGTAGTGGAGGAACGCCGACGCGGACTGCCGACCGCCGCCGAAGTTCTCCAGGAAGTCGATCTCGGGCGGCCACACGTCCGCCTGGGGCCACAGCAGGAAGTGGAACGTCGTCTCGTCGCTGGGGTCGACGCGGAAGCGGACCTCCCACTTGCCGTAGAGCTGCGTGACCGGCCAGTTGGACACGCCACCGGTGACCCAGCGGCCCTCCTCCTGGTAACCCTCGAGCACCAGCTGGGAGTCGCGGACGACGACGTGGTCGCCCTCCCAGTGGCTCTGCGGCGAGCCGCCGGGCGTACCGCTGTACCGACCCCACCGGTCCTCGTCCAGGGCCCCGGTGTTGAAGTCGTCGCTGAAGGTCTGGCGCCAGCCCGGCAGGTCACCGCGCGGCATCGGCTCGCCCGAGACGTAGTCGCGGGCGGCGTCGCCCGTCGTGGAGTCCGAGATCGCCCGGCCGGTGAGGAACGCGGCGAGGACGACCAGGACCAGACCGACACCACCCCCCACGAGGACGCGGCGACGGCGCAGTACCGGTGTTCGCTTCTTCAGCAACGGGGAATCCTTCGTCTTCGGGCCTGGCGGGGTCCGGCGGCACCCTCCAGGCTACCGGCTGCGACCTGCGCAGACCCGGACAGAGCGGGCGAATCCGCCACAGCGGAGGGGGTTCCCGGTCTTCGCATCGTGGCTTCACGGGCCCTGCCCGGCCGGGCCGCGAAATCTCACCGGCCCCGCAGACACGGCGGAGCCCCGTGGCGGGCGGCCACGGGGCTCCGGTCGTGCAGATACGGCGGCCGCGGCGACGGCAACCCGGCGGGTCAGCGCGAGGCGGTCTCCGTGGCGTCCGTGGCGAACGACGGCGCGCTCAAGTCGTGCTCGGGGATGCGCCGCTTGGCGATGCCGTAGAGCGCCGGTCCCATCGCCATCCCGGCGAACTCCCGCAGCAGCAGGTTGCGCGACGGGATGGACGACTGCTGCCGCCCGACCGAGTTCTTGGTCGCCTTCGGGATGGCGGCCATCTTGGCCACCCCCTTGGGGATACGGCGCAGCAGGGCGTAGCGGGTGTCGCGGCTGAGCAGGTGCTTGGTGATGAACGCGGTGAGCCCGGTGCCGTAGGCGTACATCTGCTTCTGCAGACCCTCGAGGTCGGCACGGTGGTGGTGCCAGACGACCGAGCTCGGCTCGTAGGCCAGCGCGTGACCGTGCTGGAGCACCATGACGAACGCGTCCAGGTCCTCGCCGCCGGCGGTGCGGGTACCCGCACCCAGCGCCTCGTCGAACCCGCCGAGGTCGCGGATCACCGAGGTCCGGAAGGCCATCCCCGCACCGGTGCCGAACAGGCCGGCGGAGTACGGGTAGAGCAGGTCGCCCTCGGGTGCGACGGAGTCGTAGACGCGCGGTTCGCACCGCGCCGCCCAGGACACCCGGCTGTCGAAGTAGTGCTCCGCCGGGGTCTCCAGCGAGGCGGTGCAGACCAGGCTGGTCACGCAGGCCACGTCGGGACGGCGCAGGAATCCGATGACCAGCGAATCGGCCCACTGCGGGTCGACGGTGACGTCGTCGTCGGTGTAGGCGATGAGCTCGCCACGGGCTTCGGCCAGACCGCGGTTGCGGGCACAGGACAGGCCCGGGCGCGGTTCGACGACGTAGCGGAAGCGGGTGTCCTCGCCGACCTCGGCGAGGAAGGCCTGCCGGGTGCTGTCGTCGGTGGGCGCGTTGTCGACGATGACGAAGTCGAGTTCCGGGTAGTCCATCCGCGCCAACCGAGCCAGGCAGCTGCGCAGCGCCTCGCCGCGGCCACGGGTGCAGACGACGACCGTCATCGACAGGCCGGTGGGGCGCGGACGGGTGCAGCTCTGCGGCGCGTGCACGTAGGGCACCCCGTCGACGACCTGCACGCTGCCGGCGTCCTCGGCCAGGTGGGCGTCCAGCCGGGCGCGGGCCTCGGCCCCGAGGCCGCTGACCACGTCCCCGAGGACGTAGGCGCCGTCGACGACGGGACGCTCGACGAAGGTCAGCGACTCACCGTGCAGCCGGACCAGGATCCGGGCGGCCGTGTACGGCGCCTCGTCGGAGGGCACCGGGAGCGAGCCCGGGACCTCGCCGCCGAGATCGACCTCGGTGCACCAGACCCGGGGGGCCTCGATCGCGGTATCGATGGTCATGATGACGATTCTCCAGTCAGGGGAACAGCGGTGGCGGGCGTGACGGCGCTCTTGCGCGTCAGCAGGCCGCGGACGTAGCCGAGGCCGGTCAACCCGAACCCGAGGACGACGGCAGCGGACCGGCCGGGACCACCGAGGTCGCCGCGCAGCAGGTCGCGAAAACCGCGGACCACGGCGAGCGGGAGGACCTTCGTCGTGTAGCTGCGCTCGGCGGCCAGCGCGTCACCGGCACCCACGTCGCCGGAGATGACCGCCTTGGAGACGCCCTCCCAGTAGCACCTGCTCATGAAGTACCTGAGCTTCAACCGGGGTTCGGACACCCGGTGGTGCACGACCGCCGCGGGTTCCAGCACGATGCGCGCCGAGGGGTCGGCCTGCCGGAGCCGGATGGACAGTTCGGTCTCCTCGGCGCCCACCGGATGGGTGCCGATACGGCCGATGCCGGTGGTGAACCCGCCGGTGCGCTCGAGAGCGGCCCGGGTGAACCCCATCGATGATCCGATGGGATTGCGGACGTCGGCGCGCCGGGTGGGCAGGCCGCGGTAGCTGCACCCGACGACCCAGAGGAACTCCTCCGGGAACCATGCGGGCTTGCCGACCTTGGGCCAGTTGGCCTCGGCGTGGCCGGCGACGCCCTGGACGCCGGGCTCGTCGAAGACGGCGAGCAGCCGAGCCACCCAGTCGGGCTCGGCCTTCGCGTCGTCGTCGAGGAAGAGCACGATGTCGGAGGTGGTGGCCTCGACACCGGTGTTACGGGCGCCCGACAACCCCTGCACGCTCGTGTTGGGGATGATGTGCGCCGAAGGGAACGTGATCTGCAGCGCCGTCAGCAGGTCGTCGTTGTGGTCGATGACCAGCACGACCTCGTCCGCCGGTCGCTCCTGCTTCACGAGGGACTCGTAAGCCTCCACGACGTCGACCCAACGGTCCATGGTGTAGGCGCACACCACGACGGCGACGGTGCGGGGAACTGCGGATCCTTCGGGAAGCACCGAACTCATATGGCGCGGACCTCGGCGCCTTCGCGCTCGGCGACGGGACGCTCGGCCAGCGACGACCGCTGCGCCGGGAGACCGACGACCACCGGGGTGGTGCGGTCGACGTGGTCGGCCATCCGGGTCTTGCTGATGCGCTCACGGCCGATGGTGAACAGCACCCGCCAGCCGTCGCGGAAGGTGCGCAGGTTGCTCTCGCCGGAGATGCGCGGGAACTCGAAGCTGCCGACCTCGGTGATCTTGAGCTTCTGCTTGGCCACGCGGACGTTGATCAGGGTCTCGATCTCGAAGCCGTCGCCCCAGACCGCGTCGACGCTGGTGTCGTGCGCGTCCGGCAGCGCGAAGGCGGCGATGCACTCGCGACGGAAGGCGTTGTAGCCGTAGCAGAGGTCGGAGTACCGGGTGCCGAACAGGATGTTGGCAGTCAGGTTCAGGCCCTTGTTGCCCAGGTCGCGGGTGCGGCTGATGTCGTCGCTGCCGCCACCGGCGCAGAAGCGGCTGCCCTTGGCGTAGTCGGCGCCGGCGTCCAGCGCGGCGATGAAGGCGGGGATCTCGGCCGGGTCCATGGAACCGTCGGCGTCGATCATCACGATGTAGTCACCGGTCGCGGCGCTGAACCCGGCGGCCAGGGCGTTGCCCTTACCGCGGCGGGACTGACGCACGACGACGATCTCCGGGCACAGACGCTGGGAGACTGCGATGGTGTCATCGGTGGAATTGCCGTCGACGAGGATGACCTCGGTGACTCCCTCGGGCAGGCGCTCCAGAACGAAGGGGATGTTCTTCGCTTCGTTCCGGGCCGGGATCACGACGGAGATGGTCGGACGACGGAATTGGGGGGAAGGCGACATGAAGGACCAGACTTTCGTTCGAGGAGCACGGTTCGAGGAAGGCTTCCGACTGAATTCGATATCGGCGACGCCGATGTCAGGAATCGCGGGCGGGGAGCTATGTATGTCCCTGAAGCGTCGTTGCTCGACCGAGGACGACGGTATGGCATGGCCGATCGGGCTGGCAACCGTACGTTACGAGGCTCACCTTCCGGCGACCCATGTGCACGCATGGGCTAACGACGGGGTCGAAACGACGACTTCGCGGTCGCTCCGCGCAGCTGTTGACAACGGCGACCGCACGTGTGTGTGCGGTCATCCGGAAAGTGCACACCAGCATTTCCGGCGTGGTACCGACTGCGCACTGTGTCCGGATCGTGATTGCCGCAAGTTCCGGCGACGGAAATGGTGGCGTCGAGGATCCGGCTCCGGCACCGGCGGCGCCACGGGTGCCGTTGGCCGCCGGTTCCCCCTCCGTTCACCTGCGGGGCGTGCGGACGGGTTTCGGTAACGAAGCCGTAACCCCGCAGCGCACCTGCGGAAACGTCGGCGGTCGCGGACCGGCCGGACAGCGGGGTCCGGACGGGACGGCCCCCTGCGGCCGACGCGCTCCGGGACCGTGCGGGGCATGGGGTCCGGACCGCGGTGCGGTGACACAGCGTCACCCGGACCGGGACGCATGCCGGCCGCGGTCACCCCGTGTGCGATGACCGGAGGCCGCATCGGAACCGATCAAGTGACCGGATGCCACGGATCCCGGGTGTGGCGTCTCCACGTTCGGGTTACGGGCAGCGGAGCTCCAGGGACTCCGCCGATGGGGGTGGAGCCGCTCCGGTCCGCCCGAAACGCCACGAATCGGACACTGAGACACCGATCACACCGCGAGACGGCGGCCGACCGCACGGACTCCACCACGATCGCCCACGGATGCACAGAGCGGGCCGTGAGTGCCGATCCGTCACTCAGGGTGCGGATCGAGGGCGTGCCGGCGATCGGCCCACGCTTCCGGGCGTAGAGCCCGACCGGACGGCCCTCCGAGGACCGACCGGAGGCGTCGTCGCGCGAGGTCGTCGGCGGCGACCACCAGGTGCCCGTGCACGGCCGTTCCGGGTGCACGGGCGGCTCGCGCCGCAGGTCAGGACCGTGCGGCGGCCACCGGCGACAGGTTGGCCAGCAGCTGGTGCGCCCACCCCACGATGGCGGCGTCCCGTAACGGCGCCGCGCCGATCCGGTCGGACTCGGCCGGCGCCCGGACGGTCAGGGTGCGCTGGTTCTTCGAGTACCGGGACCCCGGATAGAGGCGGTTGAGCCGCATCAAGCCGGATTCGGCCAGGTCCAGCGGCCCGACCCGCACGCCCTGCGGTCCCATGATGATCTCACTGACCCCGGCGTCCCGGGCGGCCTGCCGCAGCTCCGCCACCGCCAGCAGCGCCTCGACCGGCGGGGGGACGGGGCCGAAGCGGTCCTCGAGTTCGGCGCGCACCGCGACGAGATCGGCGGCATTCCCGGCGTCGGCGATCTTGCGGTACGCGTCGAGCCGGAGAACATCGGACGGAATGTATTCGTGCGGCAGATTGGCGTCGACCGGCAATTCGACCCGCACTTCCGGAGAATCGTCGTCGTCGGGCTGATCCGTTTCAGCCGTGGCGCCGGCCTGCTTCTTGAATGCATTCACGGCTTCGGAGACCAGACGCACATAGAGATCGAATCCGACACCGGCGATGTGCCCGGACTGTTCGGCGCCCAGAATGCTGCCGGCGCCGCGGATCTCCAGATCCTTCATGGCCACGGCCATACCGGAACCGAGATCGGAATTCTGGGCGATGGTCGCCAACCGGTCGTGCGCGGTTTCGGTCATGGCCTTCTCCTGCGGGTACAGGAAGTAGGCGTAACCCCGCTCGCGGCCACGGCCGACCCGCCCGCGGAGCTGGTGCATCTGGGACAGCCCGAGCACCTCGGCGTGGTCGACGATCAGCGTGTTGGCGTTGGAGATGTCCAGACCCGTCTCCACGATGGTCGTGCAGACCAGCACGTCGAAGTCCCGCGCCCAGAAGCCGTCGATGACCTTCTCGAGGGCGTGCTCACCCATCTGACCGTGGCCGACGCCGACGCTGGCCTCGGGGACGAGCTCGCGGATGCTCGCCGCGACCCGCTCGATGTCCGACACCCGGTTGTGCACGAGGAAGACCTGACCGTCGCGCAACAACTCGCGGCGGACCGCGGCGGCGACGAGCTTGGTGTCGTACGGACCCACGTAGGTCAGGATCGGGTGCCGATCCTCGGGCGGGGTCGCGATGGTGGACATCTCGCGGATGCCGGCCAGGCTCATCTCCAACGTGCGCGGGATCGGGGTGGCCGACATGGTCAGCATGTCCACGTGCGCCCGCAGGCCGGTGATGAACTCCTTGTGCTCGACGCCGAACCGCTGTTCCTCGTCGACGATGACCAGGCCGAGGTCCTTGTAGACCACCGACGGCTGCAGCAGCCGGTGGGTGCCGATGACGATGTCGACGCTCCCGTCGGCGAGCCCCTTGATCGTCTTCTTCGACTCCTCGGCCGGCGTGAACCGGGACAGCCCGCGGACGGTGACCGGGAAGGCGGCCATCCGCTCGGAGAAGGTGGACAGGTGCTGCTGCGCGAGCAGCGTGGTGGGCACCAGCACGACGACCTGCTTGCCGTCCTGAACGGCCTTGAACGCCGCGCGCACCGCGATCTCGGTCTTGCCGTAGCCGACGTCACCGGAGATGACCCGGTCCATCGGGATGGCCTTCTCCATGTCGCCCTTGACCTCGTCGATGGCGGCGAGCTGGTCGGGGGTCTCGGTGAACGGGAACGCGTCCTCGAGTTCACGCTGCCACGGGGTGTCGGGCGCGAACCGGTGACCGGGCGCGGAGGCCCGGGCGGCGTAGATCTGCACCAGCTTGGCGGCGATCTGCCGGACCGCCTTGCGGGCGTTGCCCTTGGTCTTGGCCCAGTCGGCGCCGCCCAGCTTGTTCAGCGTCGGCACCTCGCCGCCGACGTAGCGCGACAGCTGGTCCAACGCGTCCGTGGGCACGAACAACCGGTCCCCCGGATGACCGCGCTTGCTGGGCGCGTACTCCACGACCAGGTACTCCCGGACGGCGCCGCCGGTGGTGCGCTGCACCAGGTCGACGAACTTGCCGATGCCGTGCTGGGCGTGCACCACGTGATCGCCGGGCTTCAGCGCGAGCGGGTCGACGGCGTTGCGCCGGCGCGTGGGCATCTTCTGCGCCCGGGCGGCGGTGGCACCCCGGGTGCCGGTGAGGTCGGACTCGGTCAGCAGGGCCACGTCGGAGGCGGTGAGGACGAAGCCCGCGTCCAGGCGGCCTGTCGTCACGGTGACGATTCCCGCGTGGGGCCGTTCGGCCAGTCCGTCGGTGGCGAGGCGGACCCCGAGCTCGGCGTCGGACAGCCGTTCGGCGGCCCGCTCCGCGGTGCCGGCGCCGGCGACCACCAGGACGGTCACGCCGCCGCGCGCGGCCCGCTCGCGGGCCTGCTCGATGGCCGGGCCCAGCTCGCCGCGGTACTGGGGGGCGGGCGTCACCGCCGGCTCCTCGGGGAGTTCGCCGTCGCCGAAGGCGGCGACGCGCCACAACGTGAGGTCGTTGTCACGGATGCTGTCGAAGACCTCCTCGAGCTCGCGGTACGCACCGTCCCCCAGCTCGATCGGGGCCTTGCCGCCGGTGGCCGCGGCCGCCCACGACGCGGCCAGGAACTCCTGCCCGGTGCGCTTGAGGTCCTCGGCGCGCGATCGCACCTTCTCGGGATCGGCCAGCAGCACGTGCGTGCCGGCCGGGAACAGCTGCGGCAGCAGCACCATCGGGCTGTCGACGAGCGCCGGGATCAGCGCCTCCATGCCCTCGACGGCGATCCCGGCCGCCAGCTTCTCCAGCATCTCGGCGAGCGACGGGTCACCGGTGGCCGCCGCGGAGAGCCGACCCGCCGCGGCCCGCACCGCCGGGGTCAGCAGCACCTCGCGGCAGGGTGGGGCGACGACGGCGTCGACGAGGTCGATGGAGCGCTGGTCGGTGACGGCGAAGGTGCGGATCTCCGACACCTCGTCGCCCCAGAACTCGATGCGGTACGGATGCTCGGCGGTCGGCGGGAACAGATCGAGGATGCCGCCGCGGACCGCGATCTCGCCGCGTTTGGTGACCAGGTCGACGCGGCTGTAGGCCAGCATCGTCAGCTGCTCGGTGACCTCGGCGAGGTCGATCTCGGCGCCGGTGGCGATCCGGACGGGGGCGAGCTCGCCCAGGTGCGGCGCGAGGGGCTGGATCATCGACCGGACGGTGGTGACGACGACCTTCGGGGCCGCACCGTCGAACTCCTCGGGGTGGGCCAGCCGGCGCAGCACCGACAGCCGCCGGCCGACGGTGTCCGCGCGTGGGCTCAGCCGCTCGTGCGGCAGCGTCTCCCACGACGGGAACAGCATGACCGCGTCCTCCCCGAGCAGGTCGGCCAGCGACGCGGTGAGCGACTCGGCCTCCCGTCCGGTCGCGGTGACGAAGAGCACCGGCACCGCGGCACCGCCGTCGGCCTTCGCGGCGGCGAGGCAGCCGGCGACGAACGGCCGGATCGACGCCGGCCCGGTGATCCGGTAGGTCGGCGCACCGGCCGCCGCGATCAGGTCCGCGAACAGCGGATCGGCGGCCAGCGCGGGCAGCAGGGGCGCCAGCGGCGGCCGGGGCCGTGCGGATCGACGACGCTGACCGGAGGTGGACACGACGGGTGCAGCGCTCACGGATTCAAGCTTTCCAGACGAGGAACATGTCCCGCCGGGCCATCGGGCGCGACGGGCGGGGACGGCGGCGGGCCGTCCGCGAAGGTACCCGTTGCGGCCGGTCCGTAGCCGGGGTCGGTGACCCATCTCCCCCGCCCGGCTGGTCGAGGCCCGGGCACCGGGCGGGGACGGCGGCGGGCCGGGCGGTCCCGGGCGGGGGACGGCCGAGCGCCGGTCCGGGGCACTCCGACCAGGTGGCCAGTCAACGAGACGGGCCGGCGCGTGGTTCGGTCCTCGTCGGGCCCCGCGGCGTCGGTTGCGACGAACCGGTGGGATCCGACGGTGTTGCCCGGGCACGGGCACCGGGTGCGGCGAGGGCGATCGCGGTCCGGCGCCGTTCCCACCCGCCGCGGCGGTGGGTACCCCGGGATCGGACGCCGGGCGCGGGACGCGGGGCGACCCGGTCACGGATCACCCCCGGGGCGGGGAGAGCAGCACCGCAGGCATGGAATGATGTTCCTGGCCGAGCGTCCGATCCGCCGTAGTGTAATCGGCAACACCTCTGATTTTGGTTCAGATATTTCAGGTTCGAGTCCTGGCGGCGGAGCGCGCACGACCGGTACGCAGGCCCTGTCTGCGGACGTCACCAGCCCGCCTCACCGACCGCTGGACCACAGCTCCTCCGCTGCGGCGCCGGTCGGCGCACCGTCCAGGAGGATCTGCATGCCGATGGGCGTGACCGCTGTGGTCGTTCTCGCTGCCGGCGCCGGCACCCGGATGCGCTCCACCCTCCCCAAGGTCATGCACCCGCTGGCCGGCCGTCCCCTGCTGTGGCACGCGCTGACCGCCGCGCGCGGTCTGGCGCCTGAGCACCTGGTCGCCGTCGTCGGGCACGGGCGCGAGACGGTCGGCGCCTGGCTCGAGACCAACCTTCCCGACGTGGCCACCGCCGTCCAGGACGAGCAGCTGGGCACCGGCCACGCGGTGTCCTGTGCGCTCGACGTGCTCGGGCCGCTCACCGGCACCGTCGTGGTCACCTACGGCGACGTGCCGCTGCTGCGGACGGAGACGCTGGCCGCGCTCGTCAGCGCCCACCAGGCCGCCGGCAACGCGGTCACCGTGTTGACCGCGCACGTGACCGACCCGACCGGCTACGGGCGCATCGTCCGGGACGCCCCGGACGGCGGCGTCTCGGCGATCGTGGAACACAAGGACGCCGATGCGGCGCAGCGCGCGATCACCGAGATCAACTCCGGCGTGTACGCCTTCGACGCCGCCGTGCTGGCCGACGCACTGACCCGGATCACCGCGGCCAACGCCCAGGGCGAGCGCTACCTCACCGACGTGGTCGGCATCGCCCGCGGCGACGGCCGGCCGGTGGGCGGCCTGGTGGCCGAGGACGCCGCCGAGACGGAGGGCGTCAACGACCGGGTGCAGCTGTCCGACATGGCCCGCACCCTCAACGACCGGCTCGTCCGGTCGGCGCAGCTGGCGGGGGCGACCGTCCTCGACCCCCGCACCACCTGGTTGCACGCCGACGTCGTCGTCGCCGCGGACGCCACCATCGCCCGCAACACCTCGCTGGAGGCCGGCACGACGGTCGCCGCGGGCGCCACCGTCGGCCCGGACACCACCCTGGTGGACTGCCGCGTCGGCGTCGGCGCGACCGTGGTCCGCACCCACGCGCAGGGCGCGGTCATCGGCGACGGCGCCGCGGTCGGGCCGTTCACGTTCCTGCGGCCGGGCACCGTGCTGGCGGCCGGCGCGAAGGTGGGCGCCTACGTCGAGGTGAAGAAGTCCACGATCGGACCCGGCGCGAAGGTGCCCCACCTGTCCTACGTCGGGGACGCCACCCTGGGGGCGGGCGTGAACTTCGGCGCCGGCGCGATCACGGCCAACTACGACGGCGTCGGCAAGTACGACACGGTCATCGGCGACGGGGCGTTCGTCGGCACCAACACCACCCTGGTCGCCCCGGTCACCGTCGAGCCGGGCGGGTTCACCGCGGCGGGCTCGACCATCACCGACGACGTGGCCGCCGGCGACCTCGCGGTGGCCCGCGGCCGGCAGTCCGCCGTCCCCGGCTGGGTCGCCCGCCGGCTGCCCGGCAGCACCATGGCGGCCGCCGCCGAGCGCGCCGCCGACACGACTTCCCACCACCCGGCCACGCCGTCGGCCGGGCCCGCCGCGATCCCGGAACTGCCGGGACCGCTCACCACCGAACCGGGGAAGGCGTCGCCCGCGTGAACCACATCTCCATCACGACCCGCAAGAGTCTGATGCTGTTCTCGGGCCGGGGATTCCCCGACCTCGCCGACGAGATCGCCAAGCACCTCGAGGTCGACGTGACCCCGCAGACGATCTACGACTTCGCCAACGAGGAGATCTTCGTCCGCTCCGAGGAATCGGTCCGCGGCTCCGACGTCTTCGTGATCCAGTCGTGCGGCAGCCCGTTGAACAAGTCGATCATGGAGACGCTGCTGATGATCGACGCGCTCAAGCGCGCGTCGGCGAAGCGGATCACCGTGGTGCTGCCCTTCTATCCGTACGCCCGGCAGGACAAGAAGCACCGCGGCCGCGAGCCCATCTCCGCCCGGCTCATCGCCGATCTGCTCAAGACGGCCGGCGCGCACCGGTTGATGGCCGTGGACCTGCACACCGACCAGATCCAGGGCTTCTTCGACGGCCCCGTCGACCACCTGATGGCGTTGCCGCTGCTCACCGACTACGTCGCCGAGAAGTACGCCGGTCACGACCTGGCCGTCGTCTCCCCCGACTCCGGCCGCGTACGCACGGCCGAGAAGTGGGCGCAGCGCCTGGGCGGCCGGCCGGTCGCGTTCATCCACAAGACCCGTGACCCGAGCAAGCCCAACCAGGTCGTCGCGGGTCGTGTGGTCGGTGACGTCGCCGGCAAGACCTGCGTGCTCGTCGACGACATGATCGACACCGGCGGGACGATCGCCAAGGCGGCGACCCGGCTGTTCGAGGCCGGTGCGAAGGACGTCGTGATCGCCGCGACCCACGGGGTGCTGTCCCCGCCGGCCGCGGAACGGTTGTCCGGCTGCGGCGCGTCCGAGGTGGTGTTGACCAACACGCTGCCGATCCCGGCCGAGCACTCCTTCCCGACGCTGACCGTGCTGTCCATCGCGCCGCTGATCGCCCGGGCCATCCACGAGGTCTTCGAGGACGGGTCGGTCACCTCGCTGTTCGACAACTGACGTCCGGCCCCGGCACCTGAGGTCCGGCCGGGGTCCGACGACGGACCTGCGTACCTACGCGACACGACGCCCGACGGGGCGCCGCTCGGGGCCGCCCCCACCCGGGGGCGGCCCCGTCGTCGTTGCAAGGCTTCCGGGGTGACGGCAGACGTCGGGAGATGTTCACCTCACCGGCGCCCGTCATTGGAGTTCTTCCGGCGTGATGGCGTTCCAGCGGAAGATCCTTCGGTAGAGTGGGCGGACCGTCTTCATTTCTGCACGCGGTCCCGGCGTCACGCCGACCGGAGAGGAGCCTCGACCATGGCTCGACTCGCACGATTCCACCGCATCCCCGGTGATCCCGCATCGGATCACCGGTGGGACGAGGTCCTCGGCGGACGTGGTTACACCGCCGTGGTCGATCCCGCCCTGGCCGACGTCGTCGTCGAGGTCGCCGATGACGGCGTGCGCCTCACCGGGACCGCCGCGGGCCCGACCGGCGACGGACCGGCCACCGATCTCGCCGCTTACACCGGCGACGCCCACCACCGGGTCAGCACCGGGGAACGCGACGGCGTCCGGTCCGCTCTGGTCAGCGACGAGCTCGACCCGCAGCGGGCCGCCGACGTCGAGCTGATGGTCAACCTGATCTCCTGGGCCGGCGCCGGTACCGCCGCGGCGGCCGAGACCGCGCCGTCGCGCATCGACGACCTCGTCGTGGACCGGCACTGGTCGCACCTCAAGGCCGCCGCCACCGCCCTGCAGGCTCTGCAGTCCGCCGACGGCTGCGTCGCCGACGGGCACGACGAGGCCCGGGCGCTCGTCGAGCGGCTCACCGCCTCGATCGAGGCGCTGGCTCCGCACTTCCCGCACGACGCCGACTACCTCGCCGCCCTGGTGGTGGACTTCCGGCGCTGGGCCGAGACGTTCGGCGTCCCCGACTTCCTGGACTCGCTGCAGGCGTTCCATCCGGAACGGCACCGGGTGCACGGCCTGCGTCACCTCGTGGTCTTCCCGATGTACACCCAGAACGGCAGCACGTCGCGGCTGGTGGAGGCGGTGCTGCTCGAGGTCATCTGGCCGGAGTTCATCGCCGACCTCGAGTCCGGCGAGCACTCCAACAAGCTGTTCGTGCCGGTCCGCTTCCTGGACTTCACCGCGGGCTACGACACCAACTCGGCGGTGCTGTTCCCCGAGACGGTGGCGATGCGCTCGGTGCCGCAGTTCACCTGGGGCGCGATCTTCGCCGACCGGGAGGCGGCCCGCTTCCGCCGGGTCGCCGGCGCCGCGGCCGCGATCACCGGGCTGGCCCTGCCACCGGAGGCCGCGGCCCTGCTGGCCGACCAGCAGCTGGCCGAGGAGACGTTCGTGATGTGGGACCTCATCCACGACCGCACCCACATGCACGGCGACCTGCCGTTCGACCCCTTCATGATCAAGCAGCGGATGCCGTTCTTCCTGTACTCGCTGGAGGAGCTGCGCTGCGACCTGACCGCGTTCCGCGAGGCCGTCCGTCTCGAGGGCACCGGGATCGGGCACGCCCGCCTCGTCCAGTACGCGATCCTCTTCGACCGCATCTTCCGGTTCGCCATCACCGGCAGCCGGGTCCGCAACTACGACGGCCTCGGCGGGCAGCTGCTGTTCGCCTGGCTGCACCAGCGCCACGTCCTGCACTGGACCGACAACCGACTGTCCATCGACTGGAACGGGGTGGCCGGCGCGGTGACCGCGCTCGGGGAGGCCATCGACGACCTGTACTGGCGGTCGATCGACCGGCCCAAGGTGTCGCACTGGCTGGCCGCGTACGCCCTGGTGAGCTCCACGCTGACGCCGCATCCCGCGTCGGTGTGGGCCAGGGGCGCCGGCGCGCTGCCGGTGGACGGGCCGCCCAAGGGGCTGACCGACGCCGTGCTGCCGGACGAGTTCCCGCTGTCGATGTTCTACGAGGCGCTGTCCCGCAAGCTCGGTGACGTGATCCGGGGCACCGCGGGGATCACGGCGTCGACGGGCGGCGCGGCGGACCGCGGCGTCCTGGGACAATCGGCGGCGTGACGACTCTCCACGACCCGACCCGCCGCGGCTTCGCCTCGGACAACTACGCCGGGGTGC
Source organism: Nakamurella deserti (assembly GCF_003260015.1). Classification (NCBI taxonomy): domain Bacteria; kingdom Bacillati; phylum Actinomycetota; class Actinomycetes; order Nakamurellales; family Nakamurellaceae; genus Nakamurella; species Nakamurella deserti. The sequence continues at coordinate 317,277 of NZ_QCXS01000003.1, forward strand.
ACCCCGAGGTCCTGCAGGCCCTCGCCGACGCCAACGGCGGCCATCAGACCGCTTACGGCGACGACGTCTACACCGCCCGGTTACACGAGGTGATGGCCGCGCACTTCGGCGCCGGTGTCGAGGTGTTCCCGGTGTTCAACGGCACCGGCGCCAACGTGCTGTCGCTGCAGTCGATGCTGCCCCGCTGGGGTGGCGTCGTCTGCGCCGAGACCGCGCACATCAACGTCGACGAGAACGGCGCCCCCGAGCGGGTCGGCGGCGTCAAACTGATGACCGTCCCCACCCCGGACGGCAAGTTGACCCCCGAGTTGATCGACCGGCAGGCCCACGGCTTCGGCGACGAGCACCGGGCGCAGCCGCTCGTCGTGTCCATCACCCAGTCGACCGAGTTGGGCACGCTCTACACGCCGGCGCAGATCAAGGCCATCGCCGACCACGTGCACAGCCTCGGGATGACGCTGCACCTGGACGGGTCCCGGATCTCCAACGCCGCCGCCGCGCTGGGCGTGCCGCTGGCCGCGTTCACCACCGACGTCGGGGTGGACGTGTTGTCGTTCGGCGGCACCAAGAACGGCCTGCTCGCCGCCGAGGCGGTGGTCGTGCTCAACCCGGAGACGGTGCACGGCCTGAGGTACCTGCGCAAGATGAACATGCAGCTCGCGTCGAAGATGCGGTTCTTCTCCGCCCAGCTGATCGCGCTGCTGGAGGGCGACCTGTGGCTGCGTTCGGCGTCGCACGCCAACGCGATGGCCGCCCGGCTGACCGCCGCGGTGTCCGGGCTGGACGGGGTCACCGTGCCCCGGGCCACCGAGGCCAACGCGGTGTTTGCGATCCTGCCGCGGGCCGCGGCCGACGTCGTCCGCGAGCGCTACAAGTTCTACGACTGGGACGCCGCCACCGGTGAGGTGCGGTGGATGTGCGCCTGGGACACCACCGAGGACGACGTGGACGATTTCGCTCGGTTACTCAAGGAGGCCCTGGCCGGGTAGAGTGACCAGGTTGCCTTTCGGCGACACAGCCTCGGCGAGGGCGGCCCGATCGCGGTACGGATCGGGTCAGCCGTGATTCGACGCGGTGGGATCGCTCCCCCGTGACGTGCGCCGGGGTCGAGACGCTCGTACCCACCGCTTTGACCATCGCAGTCGTCGGCCGCCCGGCGCGCCGACATCGTTTCCAGAGGAGTTCCACCGTGTCCGAGACCCGTCTCGAAGCCGTCGCCCGTACCGAGTTCGGCAAGGGCGCGTCGCGTCGCATCCGCAAGGCCGGCCAGATCCCGGCCGTGCTGTACGGCCACGGCACCGATCCCCGCCACCTGAGCCTGCCGGCCCGCGAGTTCGGCCGCGCGCTCAAGGGCGGCGCGAACACCGTGCTGACCCTGGCCATCGACGGTGCCGACGAGCTGGCGCTGCCGAAGTCGGTCGTGCGTCACCCGCTGCGCGACTACGTCGAGCACGTCGACCTGATCCTGGTCCGCCGCGGCGAGAAGGTCACCGTCGACGTCCCGGTCAACGTGGTCGGCGACGCCGCCCCGGGCACCCTGACCGTGATCGACCAGACCACGCTGTCCATCGAGGTCGACGCCCTCAACATCCCCGAGTCGCTCGAGGTCTCCGTCGAGGGCGCCGAGGCCGGCACCCAGATCTCCGCCGGCGACGTCACGCTGCCGGAAGGCGCCGTCCTGGTCGCCGACCCGGAGTCGCTGGTCGTGGGCGTCTCGCTGGCCCCGACCACCGAGGAGCTCGAGGCCGAGGGTGCGGGCACCGAGCCCACCGGCGCCGAGACCGCCCCGATCGAGGGCGAGACCTCCGAGGACGACGCGAGCTGAGCTCCCGCTCGCTCCGTTCGCACCGGATGACCCCGAGGATGCCGCGCCCGATGACCGACCGCCATGTCTGAACAGGCACTGGTCATCGGGCTCGGCAACCCCGGGCCCGGGTACGCCGGTAACCGGCACAACGCCGGATTCATGGTCGCCGAGATCCTCGCCGCCCGCGGCGGCGCCCGCTTCGGCTCGCACAAGGCCGGGGCCGACGTCGCCACCACCCGCGTCGGCGACACCCGCGTGACCATCGCCAAGCCCCGCTCGTACATGAACCTCTCGGGCGGGGCGACCGCCGGGCTGGTGCGCTTCTTCAAGTTCGACGTCTCCGACGTCATCGTCGTGCACGACGAGCTGGACCTGAACTTCGGCGTGATCCGGCTCAAGGCCGGCGGTGGCGAAGGCGGCCACAACGGGCTGAAGTCCATCTCGTCCAGCCTGGGCAGCAAGGACTACGCCCGGGTGCGCTTCGGCGTCGGGCGCCCCCCGGGTCGGCAGGACCCCGCGGACTTCGTCCTCAAGGACTTCTCCTCCCTCGAACGCAAGGAGCTCCCGCTGGAGCTCGAACGCGCCGCCGACGCCGTCGAGGACCTCATCCGGCTTGGCCTCGTCGACGCCCAGAACCGCTGGCACTGAGCACTTTTCGTCCCGATTCGGGGAGAAAAGTGCCCGCTGGGCGGGCACCTTCCTACCGGATTGCGGTGTCGAGCTGCGTTTCTCTTCGCACCGTGCTTGGTCAGCGGCGCGCCAGCTGCGGCGGGTACGACCCGCTCCGCGACAAGTTCAGCCACTTCGCGACCGCTCCGGGCAGCCGAAGCGGTGGCGCAGACGACACGACGGTCGCGAAGTTGTCTGTCGCACTACCCCACCAAGTTCACGAGCGATGCGCCTGCTGCAGCTGGTGCGCCGGGGACACCGTCGGTGCGGAGACGACCTGTCGGGCCGGCACCACCCACTCCGCGACGAGTCCAGCCACTGAGCGACCACTCCAGGCAACCGGAACCGTCGCGAACACGACACAACGGTCGCGAAGAGGCCCGACGCACCTCCGCACCGGGTTGGTCAGTGACGCACCCGCTGCAGCTGGTGCGCCAGGGACACCGTCGGTGCGGAGACGACCTGTTGGGCCGCACCACCCGCTCCGCGACGAGTTCAGCCATTTCGCGACCACTCCAGGCAGCCGGAACCGTCGCGAAGACGACACCTCGGTCGCGAAGGGGCCCGACGCACCTCCGCACCGGGTTGGTCAGTGACGCACCCGCTGCAGCTGGTGCGCCAGGGACACCGTCGGTGCGGAGACGACCTGTTGGGCCGGCACCACCCACTCCGCGACGAGTTCAGCCACTCAGCGACCAATCCAGGCAGCCGGAACCGTCGCGCAGACAACACAACGGTCGCGAAGACGCACGCCACTCCGCGACGAGTCCAGCCACTCAGCGACCAGTCCCGGCAGCCGAAGCGGTCGCGAAGACGACACAACGGTCGCGAAGACGCACGCCACACCTCCGCGCCGAGTTCACGAGTGACACATCAGCTCCAACTGGTGCGCCACGGACACCGTCGGTGCGGAGACGACCTGATGGGCCGGCACCACCCACTCCGCGACAAGTTCAGCCACTGAGCGACCACTCCAGGCAACCGGAACCGTCGCGAACACGACACCACGGTCGCGAAGAGGCCTGGCGCACCTCTGCACCAGGTTGGTCAGTGACGCACCCGCTGCAGCTGGTGCGCCAGGGACACCGTCGGTGCGGAGACGACCTGTTGGGCCGGCACCACCCACTCCGCGACAAGTTCAGCCACTCAGCGACCACTCCAGGCACCCGGAACCGTCGCGAAGACGACACAACGGTCGCGAAGAAGCCGGCACGCCGTCGGACGGGGACGCGTGCTCAGCCGGCCCGCTGCTCCAGCAGCTGCCGGGCCGCCGACCGCTTGAGCTTCCCGGACGGCGTCTTCGGGATGGACCCGACCGGCAGGACGAGCACCTGCGCGGGCCGCACGCCGATCGCCGCGGTGACCGCCGAACGCACCTGCTGCACGATCCGCGCGACCTGCTCGGGGTCGTCGGCCTGCCGGGACTCGCACGCCACCACGAACGACTCCCGCCCGCCGGACGCCGTCCAGCGCACCGCGATGGCGTTCCCTGCGCGCACCCCCTCGACCGAGGTCGCCACCCGCTCGATGTCGGTCGGGTAGATGTTGCGGCCGCCCATGATGATGACGTCCTTCACCCGGCCGCACACCACCACCTCGCCGTCGACGAGGTAGCCGACATCGCCGGTGTCCAGCCAGCCGTCGGGACCCTGGGTGGCGACGTCGCCGTCCACCGTCAGGTAGCGGTCGGTCACCGCGGGCCCACGGATGTACAGGGTGCCGACCCCGCCGTCGGCCAGGACGGTGCCGCTGTCGTCGCGGACCTGGATCTGGATGTCGGCCAGCGGCTCACCCAACCGCGGGAACTCCCGCACCGCCGCGTCGGCGTCGGCCGGCGGCCGGGCCACCCGCTCCTCCTCCAGCGCCACCGCGTCGAGAACGTCGACGGCGAAGGGTCTTCCGGTGTGCTGGATGCTGACACCGAGCGTGGTCTCGGCCATCCCGTACGCCGGCACCATCGCGGTGGCGGGCAGCCCGAACCGCTCCCCCGCGGCCAGGAACGCCCGCACCGCCGTCACGTCGATCGGCTCGGCCCCGTTGAGCGCGAATCGCAGCGTCGACAGGTCCAGTCCCTCCGCACGCTGCAGCGCACGCGCCGCGAGCGCGTACGCGAAATTCGGTGCGGCGGTGTGGGTTCCGCCGTAACGGGTGACCAGCTCGAACCACAGCAGCGGTGACCGCAGGAAGTCGGTCGGCGTCACCGTCACCACGTCGACGCCGAACACCATCGGCAGCGTCAGGAATCCGACCATCCCCATGTCGTGGAACAGCGGCAGCCAGCTGACCATCACCGAGGAGCCGGGCACGATCTCGGCCCGCTCCCGCATCGCGTTGAGGTTGTTCCAGGCGTTGCCGTGCGAGATGCGCACCGCCTTGGGGGTGGCGGTCGAACCCGACGTCAGCTGCAGCAGCAGCGTCGAGTCCTCGCCCACGGCAACGGCTTCGGTGAGCTCATCGCCGTCGGCGGTCAGCTCCGCCGCGTGGTGCACACCGATACCCGCGGCCCGCAGCCGGGTGTCGAAGGACGCGTACTGCGCGCCGAGCAGCACGTGGTGCGCCCCGATCACCCCGAGCACCTGGGCGGTCTCGGCGGCGAAATGCGCGGGATCGGTGCGGGCGGTCGGCTGGTGCAGCATCGTCACCGACGCTCCCGCCCACCAGGCGGCCTGGACCAGCGGGGCGACTTCGGCGGGGGCGGCGGCGAGCACCGCGACGGTGCCCCCGGGCCGCAGCCCGGCGTCGGTCAACCGGGCGGCGCCCCGGCGGGCGGCGGCGTGGACGTCCGACCAGGGGGTCCGGACGGGGGCGGTGGGTTCACCGGTGATCAGGCAGGCCGCCGAACGGGCAGCGGCACCGAGCGCGGTGACGAATGCGGTCATGATGGCAGAGTATGTGTCCATGACAGACCCCGGCACCTCCGCGGCCTCCGGCGACGCGGCGATCGTCGTCCTCGGTTCGGTCAACATGGACCTCGTGGTCACCACGCCGACGCTGCCCCGGCCCGGCCAGACGTTGCTGGGGCGGACGTTCCAGACGGTGTGCGGCGGGAAGGGCGCGAACCAGGCCATCGCCGCCGCCCGGTCGGGCGGCCGGGTCCGGTTCGTCGGGGCCGTCGGCGACGACGCCTTCGGCGGGCAGCTCGCCGCCAATCTGGGCGGGAACGGCGTCGACACCGCCGCCCTGCGGACCGTCGACGGGCCCAGTGGGATCGCGGCGATCACGGTGGACGACGCAGCGGAGAACTCCATCGTCGTGGTGCCCGGCGCCAACGCCGCGATGGCCGAGCTCACCGTCGCCGAGCAGCAGTTGCTGACCGACGCGTCGATCGTCGTCTGCCAGCTGGAGATCCCGCTCAGCACGGTGGTGCACGCCGGGGCGGTCGCCGCGGCGGCCGGAAAACCGTTCCTGCTGAACCCTTCCCCGATGCAGCCGCTGAGCTGGGCGCTGTTGAGCAACACGACGGTGCTGGTGCTCAACGAGCACGAGGCGGCCGAGGTGGGTGCCGACGCCGTCGACGACGTCTTCCACGTCGTGACCACCCTCGGGCGTCACGGCGCGCGCTACCGCGGGCCCGACGGCGAGGTGTTCACCGTCCCCGCGCCGGAGGTCGAGGCGGTGGACACCACGGGCGCCGGCGACGCGTTCACCGGAGCGCTCGCGGTGGCGTGGGTCGAAGGCCGACGGCCGTTGGAGGCACTGCAGTTCGCCTGCGCGGCCGGGGCGCTCGCCACCACGACGCCCGGGGCGAGCGTCTCGTCGCCGACCCGCCAGGCGATCGAGGAGCTCGTCGCCCGCACTTACTGAGCGCGACCCATCCGGGCTACCGGCACGGGATCCCGTCGGCGGCGTCGCGCCGGAAGCGACGCAGGGACCTGGCCGGCGGCACACGGCCGGGTCGGCAGCACGCCGGCGAGGAGCCGGACGACCGGAACCGGTCGTCGCCGCCCACACCCCCGACGCCGGCATCGTGGCGACTCCGGCCACGTGCGAGGACGTCACGGGGCGCGGCTGCGACCAGGGGGCGCGCCCGGAGACGGCCGGGGTCCGGAACCCGAGGACTCAGGCTTCTTCGAGTTGCTCGGCGACGGCCATCCACTCGAGCTCGACCTCGTCCTTGTCGCTGCGGACGGTGGCGAGCTGGGCGTCGAGGTCGGCGGCCTTCGTGTAGTCGGTTCCGACTCCGGCGAGCGCGGTGTGCAGCTCGCGCTCCTTGCGGTCGAGCGATTCCAGCCGCTTCTCGAGCTTCTGCAGCTCCTTGCGGGCCAGCCGCCGGTCCACCGCCGGGCCGGCGGGAGCCGCCGGACCGGGCTTGCCGACCGCTCCGGCCGCCGGCTTCGGCGCGGCTGCCAACGCTGCCGCCCGGCGCTGCAGGTACTCCGGCACCCCGCCGATGACCTGGGTGATCCTGCCGTCGCCGAACAGCGCCACCACGTTGTCGCAGACCCGCTCGATCAGGTACCGGTCGTGGGACACCACGATGAGCGTGCCGGCCCAGGAGTCGAGGAGGTCCTCCAGCGACTGCAGGGTGTCGGTGTCCAGGTCGTTGGTCGGCTCGTCGAGGATGAGCACGTTGGGCTCGCTCATCAGGATCCGCAGCAGCTGCAGCCGCCGCCGCTCGCCACCGGACAGTTCCTTGACGTACGTCCACTGCTGCTGCGTGCCGAACCCGAACCGCTCGCACAGCTGACCGGCGGTCATGTCCTTGCCGCCGAGGTTGATCACCCGGGCCACCTCGGTGACCGCCTCCAGCAGTCGCAGGTTGCCGGGCAGCTCGGTGACGTCCTGGGACAGGTAGCCCAGGCTCACCGTCTGCCCCCGCTTGACGGTGCCGCTGACGAGGGGGTACTCGCCCAGCAGCACCTTAAGCAGGGTCGTCTTGCCGGAACCGTTGACTCCCACGATGCCGAGCCGGTCGCCGGCCCCGATCCGCCAGGTCACGTGGTCCAGCAGGATCCGGTCCGTGCGGTCGGTCGCCACCACCTTGGCGGTGACGTCCTCGATGTCGAGCACGTCGCGACCGAGCCGCTTGCGGGCGAACGCGGACAGCTGCACGGTGTCCCGCGGTTCGGGGACGTCGGCGATCAGCGCCTCGGCCGCCTCGATCCGGTACCGCGGTTTCGAGGTCCGCGCCGGCGCACCGCGGCGCAGCCACGCGAGCTCCTTGCGCGCCAGGTTCTGCCGGCGCTCCTCGGCCGCCCCGGCCAGCCGGAGCCGCTCGGCGCGGGCGAACACCCAGTCGCTGTAGCCACCCTCGCGGATGAACACCTCGCCGTCGACGACCTCCCAGGTCAGGGTGGCCACGGCGTCGAGGAACCAGCGATCGTGGGTGACGACGACGACGGCGCCGCGGTGGGCGACCAGGTGCGCGGCGAGCCAGGCCACGCCCTCGATGTCGAGGTGGTTGGTCGGCTCGTCCAGGATCAGCAGGTCGGCGTCGGTGACCAGGGCGGCGGCCAGCGCGACCCGGCGTCGCTCCCCACCGGACAGGTTGTCCACCAACGTGTCCAGGCCGATGTTGCCCAGGCCCAGACCGTCCAGGATGGACCGCACGGACGAGTCGGAGGCCCAGTGGTGATCGGCGGAGTCGTCACCGCCGAAGTCGCCGAGCGCGATGTCGCGCACCGTGAGACCGGGCGCCAGCTCCGACTTCTGGCTGACCACGGCGACGCGGGTACCGCGGCCGGTGGCCACCCGGCCCGCCTCCGGCTCGCGGACGCCGGCGAGGACCGACAGCAGGGTCGACTTCCCCGATCCGTTCAGCCCGAGAACGCCGATGCGGTCGCCGCTCTGGACGCCGAGCGAGATCTTCTCCAGCAGGTTGCGGTGGCCGACGACGACCGTCACACCCTCCAGGTTCACCAAGTTGGCCATCTGTACGTCAGTCCTTCTCCGTCGTGCCGTGCTCGAAAAGTGTCGGGGTGGGGCGGTACGGCGTCAGGCGCCGAGCACCCGCGCGCCGGGGACCGGCCCGTTGACCACCCGCACGGTGCGGCAGACCCCGAGCCCGGCGACCCGGGCGGCGACGTCCGCGGCGTGGTCGGCGTCGGCGCACAACATGGCCACCGTGGGCCCGGAACCGCTGACCAGGCAGTGCAGTGCGCCTTCGGCGGTCCCGGCGTACAGCACCCGGCGCAACGAGGGCTGCAGCGAGATGGCGGCCGCCTGCATGTCGTTGCCGAGCGCCTCCCCGAGTGCTGCGGCGTCAGGCCGCGCCAGCGCGGCCAGCACGTCCTCGACGGGTCCGACACGCGGGCCGGGTGACTGCTCACGGAGCCGGTCCAGTTCGCCGAACACCGCGGGGGTGGACAGCCCGTCGCCGGCGATGGCCAGCACCCAGTGCCATTGATGCCGGGTCAGTACCGGCGCGATCTGCTCGCCGCGGCCGGTGCCGATCGCGGTGCCGCCGGTGAGCGCGAACGGGACGTCGCTGCCGAGCTCCGCGGCCAGCGCGACGAGCGTCGACCGGGGCAGGTCCAGGTGCCACAGGTGCGCGCAGCCCAGCAGGGCGGCAGCGGCGTCGGCGCTGCCGCCGGCCATGCCCCCGGCCACCGGGATCTGCTTGCTGATCTCGACCCGCACCCCGGGGTGCCGCCCGGCGTGCTCGGCGAGCAGCAGCACCGCCCGGCCGGCCAGGTTGGCCGCGCCCTCGGGCACGCCGGGAGCTCCGCGGGTGACCACGGACAGCTCGTCGGCCGGCGTCAGCGACAGCTCGTCGTACAGACTGACGGCCTGGAAGATCGTGACCAGCTCGTGGTAGCCGTCGTCGCGCAGATCCCCGACCCCCAGGTGCAGGTTGATCTTCGCCGGTACCCGGACCCGGACGGTGGCGCTGGGCAGGGCGCCGATCACCGCACGGCTCCGGCGATCGCGAGATAGCCGGCCACGTCCAACGTCTCACCGCGACGGGTGGGGTCGACCCCGGCCCGGGCGAGCAGCTCCTCGGCGGCGGCGCCGGATCCGGCCCAGGAGGCCAGTGCGGAGCGCAACATCTTGCGGCGTTGCGCGAAGGCGTGGTCGACGATGCTGAAGACGGCGTCCCGGTCGCCGACGGTGGCGGTCGGGTGCCGGTCGATGGCGACGAGGGCGGAGTCGACGTTGGGTTCGGGCCAGAACACGTTGCGGCCGATGGACCCGGCCCGCTTCACCGTGCCGTACCAGGCCGCCTTGACCGAGGGCACCCCGTAGGTCCGTGACCCCGGACCGGCGGCCAGCCGGTCGGCGACCTCGGCCTGCACCATCACCAGCACCCGGCGCAGGCTGGGCAGCTCGGCGAGCAGGTGCAGCAGCACCGGGACCGACACGTTGTAGGGCAGGTTCGCCACCAGCGCGGTCGGCTCGCCCACCTCGGCCCGGCCGACCGTGAGCGCGTCGGCGCAGACCACGGTGAGCCGGTCGGCCCGGTCGGGTGCCTGCTCGGCGACGGTCCGCGGCAACAGGCCGGCGAGCCGCGGATCGATCTCGACGACGGTGACGCGCTCGACCTGCTCGAGCAGACCGAGGGTCAGCGACCCGAGTCCGGGGCCGACCTCGAGCACGTGGTCGTCGGGACGCAGGGCGGCGGCGGCCACGATGCGGCGCACCGTGTTCGCGTCGTGCACGAAGTTCTGCCCGAGCGTCTTGGTCGGCCGCAGGTCCAGCTCGGCGGCCAACTGACGGATCCGGGCGGCACCGAGCAGGGAGATCTGCTCGGTGCCGCCCGGGGAAGTCATGTCTTTCATCCTGGCACGGATACGACCGCCTACTTGGCGGCTTCCCGGCATGCCCACGGCTCCAGGCCGCGGGACTGGAACAGCAGCTTGGCCCGCATGATCTGCTCCTCGGGCGTGGCGTCGACCGGGTTACCGCTGCCACCGACGGACTGCCAGGTCGGCAGGTCGAACTGGAAGAGCCCGTAGGTGGGCAGGCCGCGCGACGGGTAGGCGTTGACGGCCTTCGGGTTGTGCGTGGACTCGCAGAAGGCGAGGCCGTCCCAGTTGACGCCGAACTCGGTGTCGTTGAAGAACACCTGGTTGCCGACCCAGGTCAGGCTCGTCCTGGTGCCGACGGCGATCTGACCGGCGACCGGCTCGACCGTGGTGGTCCGGCCGACCTCGGTCCTGGCAGTCTGCCGGCCGTTGACGGTGGTGACCTGGTAGCTGACGGCGGCGGTGCCGGGAGCACCCTGCACGGTGACGGCGGTGGTGCCGCGGTCCAGGTTCGGGTCCTCGACGGTGACGTCGGCCGGCTGCGGGATCTGCTCGTCCTCGACGACGGTGCTGACGACGGTGCGGGTGACCGCGACGGCCGTGCCGTCGGTGACCGGGGTGTCCAGGGCCGGGGTGACGGTGTCCTGGTCGTTGAGGGTGATGCCCTGCGCGGTCAGCAGGTCGGCGACGGTGGTCGCCGGGGTGGCGACCGTGACGGCCTCGCCGGTGCCGTCGGTCACGGTGGCGGTGTGCAGGGTGGCGGCATCCAGCGCGAACCCCTCCAGCGGGATGTCGCGGCCACGGTCGGCCGACAGTGCGTAGTCGGCGCTGTCCTGACCGAGCTGGGCCAGTGCCTCGTCGACGGTGCGCGCCGTCGTCCACACCTCGCGGCTCTGCCCGTCGACGGTCAGCGTGAGCAGCCGCCCGCGGTTGAGCGAGATCTGGCTGCCGTCGGTGATCGCGGCGTCGGCCGCGGGGGCCAGCACGTCGTGGTCGCCGGCGGTCACGCCGGCCGCCTCGAGGGCGCCCGCGACGGATCCGGACAGGGTGCTGACCTGGGTGGTCTGCCCGTCGACGGTCACCGTCACGGATTTGGTCATCGACACCAGGGTGCCGCCGACCGCGGCACCGGCCAGCACCACGGTGGCGGCCGCCGCGACGAATGGCCGCTTCCAGCTGCGGCGGGGGGCCGGGGTACCGGCGGTGCTCGCGGCGCTCGCTGTGCCGACAGTGCCGGTGGCGGAGGCGTCGGCAGCGCTCCCGGTGGCGGGTGCCGTCGGATCGTCGTCGCGCGTCGTCGGCTCGTGCAGGCTCACGGTGCTCCAGTTCTTGCTGGTTCCGGGCAGGGGGCACCGATGCCTCAGACGAGCGACATGATCACCACGACGGGACGCGCCGGGCTCGACAGCCGGCGGCGCACACGGTCCACAGAGGTGGCGGATCGGACTCGGGAACAGGCACCGTCTGGGACTTCCCCATCCCGGCGGTTATCACAGAACAATAACGGAGGGTGAACGGATCCGCCATCATGCGGCTGCATGTATGAGCGAACGCACAGGTCGGGTGACTCCGTGCGGGCCGTGGTCACCCTGCGTCGTTGCCGGCGAGAGGCCCGTCCGCCGAACGGGTCGACGCGTGACCGGGCCAAAACCGGGTGGCCGGCACCGGTTCCGGTGGGGCGGTCGGCGAGAGTCCGCCACCCCCACACCGGATGGGGCCGCCGGGAACGTCAGCGCGCGGCGTACGCGCAGGCCCAGGGCTGCAGCCCGCGCGCCTGGTACAGGATCTTCGCCCGCATCAGCTGCTCCTCCGGTGAGGCGTCGTACGCCCGTCCGGAGCCGCCGGTGCCCTGCCAGGTGCGGTCGTCGAACTGGAACAACCCGGTGTACTTGCCGCTGGGGTTGATCGCCCGCGGATTGTTGCCCGACTCGCACTTCGCCAGGCCGTCCCAGTTGACGCCGAACTCGAAGTCGTTGAACAGGACCTTCCCGCCCGAGTACGACGGGGCCGGTGCCGGCGCCGGTGCGGCCGATGGGGCCGCGGGCGCCGGGGCAGCGGCCGGTGCGGGCGTCGCCGCGGGTGCGGCGGCCGCCGGAGCCGGGGCCGGGGCCGGTGCCGGTGCCGGTGCCGGTGCCGGTGCCGGTGCCGGTGCCGGGGCCGGTGCCGGTGCCGGTGCCGGGGCCGGTGCCTTGGTCCCCCGGTGCGTCACCGTGGCCAGGGGCTCGACGGTGACCGTCCGCGACACCTCGGTGCGCGCCGTCTCCACGCCGTTGGTGGTGACGACGTCGTAGACGACGGTGGCTTCGCCGGCGCGGCCCTGCTGGGTGATCTTGCTGGTGCCCTTGGTCAGGGCGGCGTCGTCCACGGTCTGGGCGGCGGGCTGGGCGATCGGCTCGACCGCCGTCACCTGGCTGGTGGCGACCCGGGTGATGGCGACCTGCAGGCCCTCGCTGAGCGGCGTCTCCAGCGGCACCGAGACGGTGTCCTGGGCGCCGAGGGTGACGCCGGCCGCCGCCAGCAGGTTGCCCACGGTCGGCTGGTCGCTGACGACCGGGGTGGCGGCCGCGGTGCCGTCGGTCAGGGTGACGGTCGGCAGCGTGATGACGGTGACGGTGGTGTCGGCGGCGACCCGGTCGGTCAGCGCCGGATCGACGCGGTCGTTCGGCCCCAGCACGACGCCGGACTCCGCGAGCACGTCGGCGACGGTGGCCGCGACGGTCGACACCCGGCGGGCGGTGCCACGGTCGTCGACGGTGACGTCGTAGAGGGTGTCGGCCCGGACGGCGAGGCCGTCGACCGGGATGCCGCGCGAGCGGTCGGCGGACAACTGGTAGTCCGCGGGGTCGCGGCCCAGCTCGCCGAGCGCCTGGTCGACGGTACGGGCCGTCGTCCAGAGCGCGATCTCGGACCCGTCGACGGTCAACGTGAGCAGTCGCCCGCGGTTCAGCACGATGGTGGCGCCCTCGGCCACGGCGGTGTCGGTGGCCGGCGCCACGGTGTCGTGCTCACCCACCGTGAGGCCGGCCGCGGTGAGCACACCGTCCACGGTGCCACGCAGGGTCGTCACCGACCGCGGCTGGCCGTCGACGGACACGGTGACCGTCCGGGTCAGCGCGACCAGGGTTCCCGCCACCACGACCAGGACGGTCAGCGCGAGGGCGGCGAGACCCAGGAGCAGCTGACGGGCGGGCCGGGGAGGAGAGGGGACGGGGCCGGTGGGTGCGGGTTCGGCGGGATCCAGCACATCGGGCTCCGTCACATCACGTCCTTGCCGTCGAGATCTCCGTTCGAGGGCAGGCGCGCACCACCGCAGCCGCCACCCGGCCGCGGCGCAGTGACGTCACCGCGCCCGACGGGCGACCTGCGGGATGGCACCCGGGACTTCCCCATCCCGGCTGATCACGGAACCATAACGGGCGCATCACGGCGCGGGCAAGACGCCGCCCGGAGGACGGGTGCCTGCCCGGACCTTCGCAGCGACCACCGCGACCGGCCCCCCGTCGGTGGACTGCCCCGGAACGCGACTCGGCCCCCACCCGGAACGGGTGGGGGCCGAGTGCGGTGGCGCCTGTCGACCGGCCCTCAGGGGCCGGAACGGCTGGGTCAGCCGGCGTGGCCGCACGCCCACGGGGACAGGCCCCGCTGGGAGTACAGGACCTCGGCGACGGCGATCTGCTGCTCGCGGGTGGCCAGGTCGGCGCGCGGGGCGTACTGCCCGCCACCGGCACCCAGCCAGGTGCGGTTGTCGAACTGGAGGCCGCCGTAGTAGCCGTTACCGGTGTTGATCGACCAGTTGTTGGTCGACTCGCAACGGGCGATGCCGTCCCAGTTGACCCCCGAGCTGCCGGAGCTGGTGGGCGCCGGGGTGCTGGCGGCGGCCGGAGCCGACGCGGACGAGCTACCGGAGGACGACGCGCTGCTGCTCGACGAGGACGAAGGCGAGGCGGCGGCGGCCGGCGCGGTGGCGGTCTTGGTGCCGACCTTGACGACCGACTGGACCGGCTCGACGGTGGTGACCCGGCTGACCTCGGTGCGGGCGGTCTCGACACCGTTGGTGGTGGTGACGGAGAACGTGACGTCGGCGGAACCCGGCTTCCCCTGGGTCTCGACCTTCGTGGTGCCCTTGGCCAGCGACGAGTCGTTGACCTTCTTGTCGGCGGGCTGCGCGATCTCCGCGGCCTCCACCACCTGGGTGGTGGCGATGCGGGCGACCGACACCTGCAGGCCCTCCGACAGCGGGGTCTCCGCAGCCGGGGTCACGGTGTCCTCGGCGCCGAGGGTGATGCCCTGGGCGGCCAGCAGGCCGGCCACGTCGGTGGCGTCGGAGACGACCGGGACGCCGGCGTTGGTGCCGTCGGTGACAGTGACGGTGGGCAGGGTGACGACCGTGACGGCGGTGCCCTCGGCGAGCGCCTCGCCGACGGCGGGGCTGACCCGGTCGTTGGCGCCCAGGGTGATGCCCTGCGCGGTCAGCAGGTCGCCGACGGTGCGGGCCGGGGAGACGACGGACGTCGCGGTACCGCGGTCGTCGATGGTCACCGCGTGCAGGGTGTCGGCGCTCAGCTCGAGGCCGCCCAGCGGGATCTCGCGGCCACGGTCGGCGGAGAGCTGGTAGTCACCGGAGTCGCGGCCGAGCTGGGACAGCGCCTCGTCGACGGTGGTGGCGGTGGTCCAGACCTGGGTCGGGACGCCGTCCACGGTCAGGTTCAGCAGCCGGCCCTTGTTCAGGACGATGCGGGTGCCGTCGGAGATCGGCTGGTCGGCGGCGGGCGCCAGGGTGTCGTGCTCGGCGACGACGATGTCGGCGGCGTCCAGCGCGCCGTCCACGGAGCCGGAGAGCGTCGAGATGACCCGGTCCTGGCCGTCGACCGAGATGGTGACGGACTTGGTCAGCGCGACGAGCGAACCGCCGACGGTCGCGGCGACCACGACGACGGCACCGGCGACGATGAACCAGGGCTTGCGGAGCTTGGAGCTGAAACCGGCCCGCGGGGCGGGGGTCAACGGGGTGGCGGCAGTGGGCTGATCGGCGGACTCGGAGGCGAGACCGTCGAACGCGCTCTTGTCGTCGTGAGTAATGAGACACATCCAATGAACGGACCGTCCGGGCAGGTCGCAGGGCGTCGGCCCGGGCACGCCGGACAGCCCGCGTGGACGCGGCTGCTGTCGGGGGTGATCCTCACCGAGTGGGTGACGGTCTCCCGTGAGGGATTCCGGACCCAACGCACCCGGATGTTCGTGACCATCCCGGCTGTTATCACAAGACGGTAACGAGGGGTTACACGGGGCGGCAACCCTGGATTGGTGAGAGTGATGTCACGAGACGGAAACAAAGAGAACTGTAACGACATGAACGCAGATCAAACTGCGGTTGACCTGCGGAGATCACTCAGGGTGTAGACGCGTTGCGTGGTGGCCGTCACAGTGTCGGCCAGTTCGTCGATGTCCGCTTCGCGCAGATCCGCGACCGCACGGAGGGTGTACGGCAGCGCGTAGGGCCCGTTCTTGCGGCCCCGGTGCGGGTGCGGCGCGAGGAACGGCGCGTCGGTCTCGATCATCAACAGCTCCACGGGCGCGAGGCGGACCGCGGCGTGCAGATCCCGGGCGTTGCGGAAGGAGACGGGCCCGGCGAAGGACATCAGGTACCCGCGGTCGGCGCAGGACCGGGCCATCGCGGCGTCGCCGGAGAAGCAGTGGAACACCACCGTGTCCGGCGCCCCCTCGGCGGCCAGCACGTCGAAGACCGCGTCGTGGGCGTCGCGGTCGTGGATCATCAGCGGCAGCCGCAGCTCCTTGGCCAACGCGATGTGCCAGGCGAAGGCCTCGCGCTGGGCGTCGTGCGGGGCCGCGTCCCAGTAGTGGTCGAGCCCGGTCTCCCCCACGGCGACCACCCGCGGTCCGGCGGCGAGCGCCGCCAGCTCGGTGCGGGCGGCCTCGTCGAGGACGTCGGCCCGGGTGGGGTGCAGTCCGATCGCCGCCCACACGTCCGGGTGCCACGTCGCCGCGGCCGCCGCCCACCGGGCGGAGGCCAGATCGTCGGCGACGGTGACCGCCGCGATCACCCCGACCGCCCGCGCCCGGGCCATCGCGGCGGCGACGTCGTCGGCGGTACGGCAGCCGGTGGCGTCAAGGTGGGTGTGGTTGTCGATCACCGGCGCCCGCAGCGGCCCCGGGTCGGGCACCTGCTTCCACTCCTGCGGCTCGACCCACTCGGTCGGTTCGAGCACGGGTCAGGCCACCGGCGCCCAGTCCGGCCCGGTCTCGCCGAGCTTCGGGTCGAGCTTGGGGAACAGCGGCGTCGGCTTGGACAACGCCACCCCCGGCCGGATCTCGCGGCGCTCCCAGACGGCCTGCTGAGCGGCGTAGTCGCCGGTGATCACCGGATACGGCGACGCCGGGAACCCGATGTCACCCTCCACCTCGTCACCGAGGTCCTCGACCTCGACGACCTCCGGCTGGGCCGCCCACACACCCTCGCCGCCCAGCGCGGCGAACACCTTCTGCGAGGAGTGCGGCAGGAACGGTGTCAGCATCGTCTTGGCGTCGTCCACGACCTGCAGCGCGGTGTGCAGCACCGTCCCCTGCCGCTGCGGGTCGCCACCCAGCTTCCACGGCTCGGTCTCCGACAGGTACTTGTTGGCCAGCGACGCGACCCGCATGGCCTCGCCGATGGCGGCCTTGAAACGGCTGCGCGCCAACAGATCTCCGACGGTGCCGAACGCCTCGGCGGAGGCGGCGAGCAGCGCGGCGTCCGCATCAGTGCGGGTGCCCGGCGTCGGGATGACGCCGAAGTTCTTGTGCGTCATGGAGATCGAGCGGTTGACCAGGTTGCCCCACTCGTTGGCCAGCTCGGAGTTGGTGCGCCGGACGAACTCGTCCCAGGTGAAGTCGGTGTCCTGGTTCTCCGGGCCGGCGACGGCGATGAAGTGCCGCAGCGCGTCCGGGCCGAAGTCGCGCAGGAAGTCGCCGACGTAGATGACGTTGCGGCGCGAGGTGGAGAACTTCGAGCCGCTCATCGTCAGGAACTCACTCGACACGATCTCGGTCGGCAGGTTCAGCGCACCCAGGCGCCCCGGCTCCCCGCCGCGGGCGCCGCGGCCGTTGTGGGCGAGCAGCTCGGCCGGCCAGATCTGCGAGTGGAAGGTGATGTTGTCCTTGCCCATGAAGTAGTACTGATGGGCGGCCGGGTCGGCCCAGTACTGCTTCCACTGGTCGGCGTCCCTGCCGAACCGGCGGGCCCACTCGATGGACGCCGACAGGTACCCGATGACGGCGTCGAACCAGACGTAGAGCTTCTTGTCGCCCCGGTCGCGCCAGCCGTCCAGCGGCACCGGGATGCCCCAGTCGATGTCGCGGGTCATCGCGCGGGGCCGGACGTCGTCGAGCAGGTTGGTGGAGAACTTCAGGACGTTGGGCCGCCAGTCGGTGCGGGTGCCGAGCCAGTCGCCCAGGGCCAGGGCCAGCGACGGCAGGTCCAGGAACCAGTGCTCGCTCTCGACGAACTTCGGGGCCTCGCCGTTGATCCGGGAACGCGGGTCGATCAGGTCGATGGCGTCGAGCTGGTTGCCGCAGTTGTCGCACTGGTCGCCGCGGGCGCCGGCGTAGCCGCAGATCGGGCAGGTGCCCTCGATGTAGCGGTCCGGGAGGGTGCGCCCGGTGGACGGCGAGATCGCCGACATCGTGGTCTGCGGCACCAGGTAGCCGTTGCGGTGCACGGTGCGGAACATCTCCTGCACCACGGCGTAGTGGTTGGTGGTGGTGGTGCGGGTGAACAGGTCGTAGGAGAGCCCGAGGCCCTGCAGGTCGTCCACGATCACCCGGTTGTACCGGTCGGCGAGAGTCTTGGCGCTGACGCCCTCCTGATCGGCCTGCACCAGGATCGGGGTGCCGTGCTCGTCGGTGCCCGACACCATCAGCACGTCGTTGCCGGCCATCCGCTGGTAGCGGCTGAAGATGTCGGAGGGGACACCGAAACCGGAGACGTGGCCGATGTGGCGGGGGCCGTTCGCGTAGGGCCAGGCGACGGCGGTCAGTATCGAGCTCATGGGGCACCACGTTAGTGGGCTGCGGTCCGGCTCCCGGCCGCCCCGGGCGGCGTCGGCCGACCCGCCCGCCGCCGGCACGATCGCTGTCGGTGGCCGGGAACCCCGGCGTACCGGCTCAGGGCCGCGGCGCGGTCCGCCCGACGTCGGCGGTGGACCGCTGGGCCGGGATGACCAGCGGCGCACCCGACCCGCCCGGCGCAGCGGCCGGCGCCACGGACGCGGTGGGGCCGGCGGCGGCGTGCGCGTCCCGTCGGGCGTAACCGGCGTCGATCCGCCGGGCCCAACCGGCGGGCATTGCGAACAGCACCCCGAGCCCCGCCTTCTCCAGGACCGTCCGCAGCCACAGCGACAGCACGGTGAGGGCCGCGGTGACCAGCAGCGGCCACAGCACGGTCGCCACCGGCGTGGCCAGGACCGTCCGGAGCCGGTCGGCGCCCAGGGACCGGGCGATGAGGTAGCAGAGCGGGATGTGCAGGACGTAGACCTGCAGGGTCCGGCGCCCGACGTACTCGGCGGTGCGGGCGAACGGCGCCCACCGGGCGAAGGTCGCCACCGTGAGGCATCCGAGGACGATGAACGCCACGCCGCTGGCCTGGGCCAGGAAGGCGTCCAGCGGCTGCGGCAGACCCAGCTTGCCCAGTCCGATCAGCGCGGCCCCGACGACCGCCGCCACGGCGATGTCCCGCACCCGCCGGCGGTCGCCCAGCCGGCCCAGCAGCGGCCCGGCGTACACCCCGATGCCGAACCACACGGAGTTGACGACGACCTTGACGAACTGCGCGTCGCCCGGCTCGAACGCGGCCAGCACGACCCCGCCGACGAACAGCACCGGCAGCACGACGCGGCCGGGCAACCGGCGGATGGTCGTGAACAGCACCACGTACAGCGAGAGCGCGAAGATGTACCAGAGGAACGTCCGCACCGGCACGGCCAGCTCGATCAGGAAGGCCGGCGCGATGCCGAGGCGCTGCTGCAGGCTCGACCCGCCGATCAGCACGAACACCACCGAGTGCACCGCCAGCCAGACGACGTACAGGTAGTAGGTCGACGCCGCGCGGACCGCGGCTCCCGGCCGGCCCCAGCCCTCGCGGATGCGACGAGCGGCCAGCATGCCGGAGATGGCCAGCAGCAGCGGCATCCGCATGGCCGCGAGCAGCGCGTTGACCGCGAACCAGCCGCGCTCGGCCGGGGCCCACATCACGCCGCGGAACGGCTCGTAGGTCAGCAGTCCGACGTGGTAGAGCACGACGAGCACGACGCACACCCCGCGGGCGGCGTCGACCCACTGCAGGCGGGATCCGGTCGGGGCGGGTGCGGACCCGACCCGGGTGACGGCGGCGGAGAGCGCCGAACGGCGGGCGGCGAACGATGACATGGTGACTCCCGGGGCGGCGAACGACGGACGGTCGCCACGGCGTCGGGGGCTTCGTCGGTGATCCACAGAGGTGGACGTTCACCGGGAAATCTAAGGGATTTCACATCCGCAGGGCCATATGCGGCGCATCACACTGCGTGATCGTCGTGCGTGTTCATGCCCTCGAACGAAGGAATTCACCCCGTTGTCCGCCGCGGTGCGTGCGACCCCGACACCCGGACGGCCGCCGGAACGGAGCCCCCACCGGCGGTGGCCGACGTCCCGGCCGCGTCGGCGCCCTCCCCCCGACCCGGCGTCGCGACGGGCCCGGAAACGCCACGGGCCCCGCCCGGAGAAGATCCGGGCGGGGCTCCGCGGCAGGGCTCAGCTCTTGGGGGTCTGGTTCACGCCGTGGGTGGCGCCCTGCTCCTCGACCTCGGTGCGGTCACCGGACCACAGCGTGTGGAAGGTGCCCTCCTTGTCGACGCGCCGGTAGGTGTGGGCGCCGAAGAAGTCGCGCTGGCCCTGGATCAGGGCCGCGGGCAGCCGCTCGGTGCGCAGCCCGTCGTAGTAGGCCAGCGACGAGGCGAACACCGGCGTCGGGATGCCGGCCTGGGCGGCTCCGGCGACGACCCGTCGCCAGGAGTCCTGGCCGTTGGCGACGACGTCGGTGAAGAACGGCGCGAACAGCAGCGACGCGAGCTCCGGGTCGTCGGCGTAGGCCTCGGTGATGCGATTGAGGAACCGCGCCCGGATGATGCAGCCGCCACGCCAGATGCGGGCCACCGCCCCGCGGTCGATGTCCCAGCCGTACTCGGACGCGCCGGCGACGATCTCGTCGAAGCCCTGGGCGTAGGCGACGATCTTGGACGCGTAGAGCGCCAGCCGGACGTCCTCGACGAACGCGGCGCGGTCGCCGATGTCGAACGGCTGCGACGGGCCGGGCAGGTTGCCCGCACCGGCGCGCTGCCTGGTCGACGACGACAGGCCGCGGGCGAACACCGATTCGGCGATGCCGGTGACCGGGATGCCGAGGCTCAGCGCGGTCTGCACCGTCCAGGTGCCGGTGCCCTTCATGCCGGCGGCGTCCACCACGACGTCGACGAACGGGAGGCCGGTCTCGGCGTCGACCTGCTTGAGGACCTCGGCGGTGATCTCGATGAGGAAGGAGTCCAGGTCGCCGCGGTTCCACTCGGCGAAGACCTCGGCGATCTCGGCCGGCTCCATGCCCGCGCCGCGGCGCAGCAGGTCGTAGGCCTCGGCGATGAGCTGCATGTCGGCGTACTCGATGCCGTTGTGCACCATCTTGACGAAGTGGCCCGCGCCGTCGGTGCCGATGTGGGTGCAGCAGGGGTCACCGTCGACGTGCGCGGAGATCTTCTCCAGGATCGGGCCGAGCGAGGCGTAGGCCTCCGCCGAGCCGCCGGGCATGATCGACGGGCCCTTGAGCGCGCCCTCCTCGCCGCCGGAGATGCCGCAGCCGACGAAGTGGATGCCCTTCTCCCGGGCCGCCTTCTCGCGCCGGATGGTGTCCTCGAACAGCGCGTTGCCACCGTCGATGAGGATGTCACCCGGCTCCAGCAGCGCCGACAGCTCGTCGATGACGGCGTCGGTCGGGCCCCCGGCCTTGACCATGATGATGATCTTGCGTGGCTTGGCCAGCGAGGCCACGAAGTCCTCGGCGGTGTCACTGGGGACGAACGTGCCGTCGGAGCCGTGCTCCTCGATGACCGCTCGGGTCTTGGCGGACGAGCGGTTGTGGATGGCGGTGACGAAGCCCTTGCCGGCGAAGTTGCGTGCCAGGTTGGAGCCCATCACGGCCATGCCGGTGACACCGATCTCGGCGGTTCCGACGGGAGAATCTGTCATCTGGGGTCACTTCCGGTTCGGGGCGGGCGGCCACCCGGGGTCGGGCGGCGCGGGGGGCGGGGACGGAGCCGGCCACGACGGGCCGGGCGGGCCGGCGTCAGCGCGACAACGCGGCCTTGACGGCATCGGAGATCCGGCGGCCGTCGGCGCGGCCGGCGGTGCGGGCCTGGGTGGCCTTGATGACCTGGCCCATCTGCTTCATGGTGGCGGCGCCACCGACGGTGTCGGCGACCTCGGCGAGGGCGGCGTCGACCGCGGCGGCGAGCTCGTCGTCGGTCAGGGGCGTCGGCAGATAGCCGGCGATGACCTCGGACTCCGCGCGCTCCCGCTGGGCGAGCTCGGCCCGGCCGCCGCCGTCGAAGGCCTCCGCGGACTCCTTGCGCTTCTTCAGCTCGCGGGCCAGCACGGTCATCACCTCGGCGTCGCTGAGTTCACGGGCGGCGGTGCCGGACACCTCCTCGGTGGTGATCGCGGCGAGCACCATCCGCAGCGTGCCCTTGCGCAGGTCGTCCCTGGCCTTCATCGCGGCGGTCAGATCGGCGCGCAGGCGCTCCTTCACAGTCGTGCTCATGCGGACAACCGTAAACCCCGCCGCACCGCCGACCGGCGCCGGTCAGCGGCGGGCGGTCGCCAGCGCGTAGACCGACCGGCGGTTCAGGTCGTAGGTGGCCGCGACCTGGTCCACGGCGTCCCGGCGGCTCTTCCCGCCGGCCACCAGGGCGGCGATCTCGGCGAGCAGCGTCGCATCGTCGGGCGGGGCGTCACCCGCGCCGGACGAACCGGCGACGACCACGGTGATCTCCCCCCGCAGCCCGTCCGCGGCCCACGCGGCGAGCTCGCCGAGCGGGCCGCGACGGACCTCCTCGTGGGTCTTGGTCAGCTCCCGGCAGACCGCCGCCGGCCGGTCGGCGCCGAACACCGCCGCCATCGCGGCCAGCGACTCACCGATCCGGTGCACCGACTCGAAGAACACCATCGTCCGGGCCTCGGTGCGCAGCGCACCGAACGCGCGGGTCCGCTCACCGGTCTTGCGCGGCGGGAAGCCCTCGAAGGTGAACCGGTCGCTGGGCAGCCCCGACAGCGCCAGCGCCGTGATGACCGCGCTCGGTCCCGGCACGCTCGTGACGGCGAGCCCGGCGGCGGCGACCGCCGCGACCAGCGTGTAACCGGGATCGGACACCGACGGCATGCCCGCGTCGGTCACCAGCACGACGCGCTGCCCGCCGGCGATCCGGTCCACCAGTCCCGGCACCCGGGCGGCCTCCACGGACTCGTAGAACGACACCACCTTGGCGTGCAGGTCGACCCCGAGGTCGGCGGCCAGCCGCAGGAACCGGCGGGTGTCCTCGGCGGCGATCACGTCGGCGTCGGCTAGGGCACGTGCGAGCCCGGGCGAGGCGTCGCTGATCCGCCCGAGCGGGGTGCCGGCCAGGATCAACGCTCCGGCGGCCCGGTCGGACGGCTCGGCGCGGTCGGCGGGAACGGCGGGGTCGGTCACCGCCTCACCCTACGATCGGGGCATGACCACTCTGGCCACGGCGCCTCCCGGGGTCGACCCCGGCCCGGCCGCGGGCGGAGCGCGCGAGCCGGACCCGGCGGACACGGTCGTCCCGGTCGGGGCGCTGCCGCCGCTGACGCCGCCGGTGCCGGTGGCACGGGCGGCCGCCCCACGACTGCCTCCCGACGTGACCCGCGGCTGGCTGGTGACGGTGGTCATCAGCGCGATCGGCGCGATCGTCCGGTTCTGGCAGTTGGGCTTCCGCACCGACGGCGGCACCCCGATCTTCGACGAGAAGTACTACGCGTTGAACTCGTGGGAGGTGCTCAACAACGGCGGCTACGAGGCCAACCCCGGTTACGGCCTGGTGGTGCACCCGCCGCTGGGCAAACAGGTCATCGCCATCGGCGAGTGGTTGTTCGGCTACAACGCGGTGGGCTGGCGGTTCATGACCGCCCTGGCCGGCGTCGTCTGCATCGCGCTGGTCGTCCGGGTCGCCCGCCGGCTCACCGGCTCGACCTTCATCGGCGGCATCGCCGGCATCCTGCTGATCTGCGACGGCGTCTCCCACGTGCAGTCGCGCACCGGCCTGCTCGACATGATCCAGGCGGTGTTCGTCCTGGCCGGCTTCGCCTGTGTGGTGGCCGACCGGGACCAGGTCCGGACCCGGTTGCACGCCCTGGCCGCCGCGGCCGGCGACCGTGGCATCACCGCCGACCACTGGGCCGGTCCCGCCCTGGGCGCCCGCTGGTGGCGCTTCGGCGCCGGCGTCATGTTCGGCTGCGCGGCCGCGGTGAAGTGGTCGGGCATCTACTGGTTCGCCGCGTTCGGCGTGGTGGTCGTCGTCTGGGACATCACCGCGCGCCGCGCGGTCGGGGTCTCCCGGTCGCTGCGGGCGGTGCTGCGCCGGGACCTGCTGCCGTCGGTCTGGTCGCTGGCCGTGGTGCCGGTGATCGTCTACGTCGGCAGCTGGTGGGCCTGGTTCGCGTCCGAGACGGCCTGGGCCCGGCACCTCACGGGCAACGTGGTGACCTCGTTCCTGCAATGGCAGCAGCAGATGCTGAAGTTCCACGCCAACCTGGTCACCCCTTCGGTGGTGGCCAACCGGCATCCCTGGGAATCGAAGCCGTGGTCGTGGCCGATGGGCACCCGGCCGGTGCTGTACTACGTGCAGGGCGGCGCCGACGCGACCGGCTGTGACGGCGCCACGGACTGCGTGAAGCGGATCTTCCTGATCGGCACCCCGGCGATGTGGTGGCTGGCGCTGCCGGTGCTGCTGTGGGCGCTGTGGCGGATCGTCGGCCGGCAGGACTGGCGCTACGCCGCGGTGGTCGCCGCCTACGCCGCCGGGTATCTGCCGTGGTTCTTCAACCTCGAGCGCCAGATGTACTTCTTCTACATGACCCCGGTGGCGCCGTTCCTGGTGCTGGCCATCGCGCTCGTCCTGGGTGACGTGCTGGCCAAGCGGACCGCCGGGGTGGAGCGGCAACTGCTGGCGTTGGCCGCCGTCTGCCTCTACGTGGGTGTCGTGGCCGCCGACTTCGCCTTCCTCTGGCCGATCCTCAACGGCGACCCGATCAGCAACGCCGAGCTGACCGCCCGGATCTGGCTCCCCACCTGGGGCTGAGCACGCCGCCGCGGCCGCCCCGGAGGGCGGCCGCGCGGTGTCGGAGCATCACCAGTTCAGGTCCTGGGCACTCAGCGGGTTGCTGCAGATGAGGAACCAGCCGGTGTCGGTCGGCCACATGGTCAGGTCGAGCCGGCTCTCCCCCGTGGTGTCGCCGACCGCGCCGAGGGTCAGGGCGATGGTGTCGCCGTCCCACTGCATGTCGACCGCCTCGAGTTGGTTGGCGGGGGTGGTCACCCCGGCGAAGCCGTCGATGAAGTCCTGCTGCTCGGCCGCGCAGATCAGCTGGGAGGCGGTCTCGGCGTCACCCTCGTTGACGAATCCGAGCCAGTTCTCGATCAGTCCTTCGGCGGTGGCCATGTCGCCGCCGCCCAGATCGGTGTTCTCGACCGGGTCGTCCTCGATCGGGTCGTCCTCGATCGGGTCGTCCTCGATCGGGTCGTCCTGGCCGGTCGTGGCGGGGGGCGCCCCGGTGGTCGCCGGGCCGGTGGCCGGCGAGTCCGAGGTCGACGTGGTGGGCGTCGGGTCGTCCTGCGGGCGGCTCGTGGTGGTGGCCGTCGGAGCGCCGACCGTGGGTCCCGCCGTCGGGGCGGCGGTGCCCGGCCCGGTCGGGCCGGCCGGGTCGTCCCGGCCGAGCAGGACGAACGCGGTCACGCCGCCGCCGATCAGCAGCACCGCCGCGACGATCAGGCTGATGATCAGGGTGGTGTTCTTCCTCGGCGCCGCTCCGCCGGGGAAGCCGGGGCCGCCGGTGAACCCCGGGCCGCCGGGTCCCTGCGGCGGCATCCCGCCGGGCCCGAAGGCCGGGGCGCCGTAGGACGGCGGCGGGAACCCGTGCGACCGGTCGGCGGTGGGCGCCGACGGACCGTCGGCCGGCCCGAACGGCGGGACGCCGAAGGCCGGCGCGCCGGCGGCCGGCCCGAACGCCTCCGGCCGGTACTGCGGGGCCTGCGGCCAGGCCGGCTGCGGGGCCGGCGCCTGCTGCCAGGCCTGCTGGGGGGCGGCGGTCTCCGGCCGGCCGTCGCCGACGGTGGTGGTGGTGCCGGCGGTGTTCCACGGAGTGGTCATCGGGAGTCCTCGGGTCTCGCGGGTCCGCCTCTCGGCCCGCACTGCACCCTTCGATGCGGCGGCACCGGCGAATGTTCCCGCGACGGCGGGACCGGACCGGAGGACTTCTCGCCGGGGCGACCGACACCGGGGCCCGGCGGTCACCCGTCCGAGGCCCCGGGAAGCGGCCGGGCCCGCGGGTATAGGGTCCAATCCGAGTGGAATCACGGCACGCCACCCACGAGGAGGACTCACTTCATGGCCCCGTACACCCTTCCTGACCTGCCCTACGACTACGCGGCGCTCGAGCCGTTCATCAGCGGCAAGATCATGGAACTGCACCACGACAAGCACCACGCCACCTACGTCAAGGGCGCCAACGACACCCTGGACCAGCTGGCCGAGGCCCGCGAGAAGAACGCCTTCGCGTCGGTCAACGGGCTCGAGAAGAGCCTCGCGTTCCACCTGGGCGGTCACCTCAACCACAGCATCTTCTGGCCGAACCTGGCCCCGGGCGGCGGCGACCGGCCCGACGGCGAGCTGGGCGCGGCGATCGACGAGTTCTTCGGGTCGTTCGACGGCTTCAAGGCGCACTTCACCGCCAACGCGAACGCGATCCAGGGCTCCGGCTGGTCCGTCCTGGCCTGGGACACCCTGGGCCAGCGGCTCAACGTCCTGCAGCTGTTCGACCAGCAGGGCAACATCCCGTTCGCGCAGGTGCCGATCGTGCTGCTCGACATGTGGGAGCACGCCTTCTACCTGCAGTACCAGAACGTCAAGGCCGACTACGTGACCGCGTGGTGGAACGTGATCAACTGGGCCGACGCCACCGAGCGGTTCACCCGCGCGCGCAGCAGCAGCCAGGGCCTGATCATCCCCGGCTGACCCCGGACCCGCAGCATCCCGCGGCCCGGACCCCACCCGGGGTCCGGGCCGCGGTGCGTTCCGGACCGGCCGCGGACGGACCCGGACCGTATCTTGTCCCTCATGTCCGCCGCCCGCGCCCTCGTCCGGCGTCCCGCTCCGCACCTCGCCGACGGCCTCGTCACCCACATCGAGCGGTCCGTCGTCGACCAGGCGCTCGCCGAACGGCAGTGGTCGGACTACGTGGAGGCGTTGCGCGCCCACGGTTTCCGGCCGGTCGAGGTGGACCCGGCGGACGACTGCCCCGACGGTGTGTTCGTCGAGGACGCCGTCGTGGTCTACGCAGACCTGGCGGTGCTCAGCCGCTCCGGTGCGGTGCAGCGCCGTGCCGAGCTCCCCACGGTCCGCGCCGCCGTCGAGGCCGCGGGTCTCCGGATCGCGGAGCTCACCGCGCCGGCGACGCTCGACGGTGGTGACGTGCTCAAGATCGGCCGCACGGTCTACGTCGGCCAGACTCTGCGCACCAACGCCGCGGCCGTGGACCAGCTCCGTGCGCTGGTCACCCCGGAGGGGTGGGAGGTCGTCCCGGTACCCACGACCAGGGTCCTGCACCTCAAGAGCGCGGTGACCGCCCTGCCGGACGGCACGGTGATCGGCTGTCCACCGCTGGTCGACGACCCGGCCGTCTTCGACACGTTCCTGGCGGTACCCGAGGAAGGCGGCGCCCACGTCGTCCTGCTCGGCGACGACACCCTGCTGATGGCCGCGTCGGCGCCCCGGTCCGCGGAGGTCTTCCGGGGGCTGGGCTACCGGACGGTCGTCGTGGACATCAGCGAGTTCGAGAAGCTCGAGGGCTGCGTGACCTGCCTGTCGGTCCGGCTGCGCGGCTGAGACGGGCCCGCCGTCCCGCAGGTCGCAGCGGCGCTTCCCGCACGCCCGCCCGACGGAGCCTCAGAAGTGCCGGATCTGGTTGCGGCTCGACTCCTTGGCCACGTAGAGCGCCGCATCGGCCTCCACCATCGCCTCCCGGATCTCCTGGCCGGCGGCGAGCTCGGCCCAGCCGACGCTGCAGGTCTGGCCGTGCGGCATGGCCGCGGCGACCCGCCGCAGGACGACGTCGACGTGGTCGTCCTCCAGGTGCGGCAGGGCCAGCGCGAACTCCTCGCCACCCCAGCGGGCCAGCACGTCGCCGGCCCGCAGCACCCGGCGGGCGCGGTCGGCGAAACCGCGCAGCAGGTCGTCGCCGGCGGCGTGACCCCGGGTGTCGTTGAACAGTTTGAAGCGGTCGAAGTCCAGCAGGGCCACGATCACCCGCTCCCCCGGGCGCCGCTCGGTGGACAGCCGCACCAGGGCGTCGTCCCAGCCGCGCCGGTTGGGCAATCCGGTCAGCGGGTCGGTGACGGCCCGTTCGGCGAACTCGGCGAGCAGCGCGCTCTGCCGCATCGCCACCCCCGCCTGCGCGGCGAGCAGCCGGACGACGTTGTCCCGCTTGTCGCCCGCCGGCGGGACGCCGTGGTCGAAGCCGAGGGTCAGCACCGCGATCACGGTGGAACCGGCGCGGACCGGCACCACCATCACGTTGCTGTCCGAGGCCAGCGGCGCGGGGAACGAGCGTGCGCCGCGCTCGGTGACGGGGTCCGGGTCGACGCCGTCGAAGGCGCGGCAGATGGCCGACGGGAGGACCCGGGCGAGCACGAAGCCGGCCAGGTCCGGGGTGTTGGTCCGGGTCACCCGCAGCAGGTCGTCGTCGGCGGGGTCGGGCTCGAACAGGCAGACGTAGCGGGCCCGGGCGAGCTCGGCGCACGCCCGCACGATCGTCTCGCGTGCGTCGCTGCCCGCCTGGATCTCGGCGACGACCTCGGCGACCGCCGAGAGGTTGGCCTCGGAGTCGCGGATCACCTGCTCCGCCAGCAGCCGCTCGGTGATGTCCTGCGCGTGGGCCAGCACCCACGGCTCACCGGCCGGCCCCGGGGAGCGGGCCGCGGTCAGCCAGGCCCACCGCTGTTCGCCGTCGGGCCGGACGTAGCGCTTCTCGACCTGGACGACCTCGCCCCCCGCGGCCCGCAGCATCTCCTGGGTGCTGCCCTGACGGCGCACGTCGTCGGGATGCCCGAAGTCGGCGGCCGTGGCCCCCAGCACCTCCTCCGCGGGCCGCCCGAAGAGGGCGCACAGCGCCGCGTTGGCGGCGACGATGGTGCCGTGCTCGTCGGACAGGCCGATGCCGACCGGTGACTCGTCGAACAGCTGCCGCCAGCGCCGCTCCGACGCCTGCAGCCGCGCGGCGGCGTCGACCTGTGCGGTGATGTCGGTGGACACACCCGCGACGGCGTAGACCACGCCGTCCTCGTCGCGCAGCGGGAACTTGGCCGACAGGTAGTGGCGGACGGTGCCGTCGGGATGCGGGAGCGTCTCCTCGAGCACCCTGCGGTCCCCGGTGTCGGCGACCTCCCGGTCGGCACGGCGGAACGCGGCCGCCGCGGCGGCGTCGACCACGTCCGCGTCGGTACGGCCCAGCAACCAGCCGTCGGTCCGCCCGAAGAGCGCGTGCAGGGCGTCGTTGGCCAGCACGAACCGGCCGTCGAGGTCCTTGGCGTAGATCAGCGCGTCGGGGTGCGAGAGCACTCCGCGCAGCAGCCGGTCGGTGGCCGCCATCGTCCGCTCGGTGCGCCGCCGGACCGCGACCTCGGTCGCCAGTTCGTGCGCCTGCCGGCGGGATTCGAGCAGCGCGGTCACCTGCCCCGCCAGCGCGGTGAGCTGTCGGCGCTGGCGGTCGGTCAGCGAGCCGGGGTGCTCGTCGAGCACGCACAGGGTGCCCAGGGTCGCACCCTCCCGGCTGATCAACGGGGCCCCGGCGTAGAAGCGGACGAACGGGGCCTCCACCACCATCGGGTTGTCCCGGA
Source organism: Nakamurella deserti (assembly GCF_003260015.1). Lineage (NCBI taxonomy): Bacteria > Bacillati > Actinomycetota > Actinomycetes > Nakamurellales > Nakamurellaceae > Nakamurella > Nakamurella deserti. The sequence continues at coordinate 346,642 of NZ_QCXS01000003.1, forward strand.
AGCGCGGGTCGAGCAAAGCGTCGGGGACGACCAGCGGGTCGGACCGGCGGAGCGCGTGCGCGCAGAACGACTGCTCGCGGGGCGTCTCGCACCGGTCCAGACCGACCCGCGACTTGAACCACTGCCGGCTCTCGTCGACCAGGCTGACCAGGGCCATCGACGTGCCGCAGAGGTCGGCGGCGAGCGCGGTGAGATCGTCGAACAACGGTTCGGCGGCGGTGTCCAGGACGCCGTAGGAGTGCAGCACGGCCAGTCGGGCGGCCTCGTCGTCCGACGTCCCCGCGAACCGGACGGCGGCACCGTTGCCGCCCGCCATCAGGACCGTCCCTCGGCCACCGGAGACCCGCCTTCCGGGGTGTCCGCCACCCGGTCCGCGAGCGCCGACCGACGGTGACGCGAACCGCTCACGGCGGCAGCGGCGGTCGCGCCGAATCCGACGCTCAGGTCAGACGGTGAGTGACTGTCCATCAACGCAACGTACCGCCGACGGGGGGATCACCGCCCTGTCAGGGGGCGCCCGGCGGGCCGTCGACCGGACCATCCCGACGATTGGGACGTCCCGCGCGAGTGATCCCCCTCACCTCCGCCGCGTCACGGCTCGAGCAGCGCCTCGACCCGGGCGACCTTGGCCGTGAGCTCGCCGCTGTGCCCCGGCCGGATGTCGGCCTTGAGCACCAGCGAGACCCGGGTGCCGTACCGCCCGACGGCCTCGCAGCACTCCCGCACGACCGCCATGCACTCCTCCCACTCGCCCTCCAGGGTGGTGAACATGGCGTCGGTGCGGTTCGGCAGCCCGGAGGCCCGCACGATCCGCACGGCCTCGGCGACCGCCCGGGTGACCGAGTCACCGCCGGAACCGGAGCCGGAACCGTCCGGGTCGGGTCCACCGGACGGGGCGGTACCGGACGGGGCGGTGCCGGACGGCGCGACGGAGAAGGCGACGAGCATCAGCGCACCCCGTCCCGGGTCGGTGCGGTCGGTCCGGGCGGCGAGGTCGGTGCCGCCGCTGCGGTCGGTCCGGTGGTGGTCCCGGTCCGCAGGATGTCCGGTTCGACGTACATCGCGGTCACGACGGGCACCGCGGCCCGCACCCGGCTCTCCACCCGGTCGATCGCCCGCGCCACCGCGGCGGCGTCGTCGGTGCGGTGCACGGCCACCTTCATCGCCACCAGCAGCTCCTCCGGTCCCAGGTACATGGTCTGCATGTGGATCACCTTCTCGATGGAGTCCTCCGCCTCGGCGGCGGCGGTGATCCGGCGGACGTCCTCGGCCAGCGCACCCTCGCCGAGCAGCAGCGACTTGGTCTCCACCGCCAGCACGCAGGCCACCACGATGAGCAGCACGCCGATGGCGATGGTGCCGACCCCGTCCCAGACGCCGTCGCCGGTGGCGATCGCGATCGACACCCCGACCAGCGCGAGCGTGAGGCCGACGAGCGCGGCGAAGTCCTCGAGCAGGATCACCGGCAGCTCCGGCGCCTTGGCGCGCCGGACGAACTGGACCCAGCCGACGTTGCCGCGGACGTGGTTGCTCTCCTTGATCGCCGTCCGGAACGAGAAGCCCTCCATCAGGATCGCCCCGACGAGCACCGCGATCGGCAGCCACGGCACCTCCAGCGGCTCCGGGTGCTGCACCTTGTGGATGCCCTCGTACAGCGAGAACAGCCCGCCGAGGGAGAACAGGATGATCGAGACCAGGAACGCGTAGACGAAGCGCTCGCGTCCGTAGCCGAAGGGGTGCTCCGGGGTCGCGGCCCGCTTGGCCCGCCTGCCGCCGACCAGCAGCAGCACCTGGTTGCCCGAGTCGGCCAGCGAGTGGATCGACTCGCCGAGCATCGACGAGGACCCGGAGAACACGAACGCGACGAACTTCATCACCGCGATCCCGAGGTTGGCCGCCAGGGCGGCGAAGATCGCCCTGGTCCCGCCGGAGGTGCTCACAGTCGTGGTCCCTTTCGTCCGTACCGGCGCCGCCGTGTCCCGCCGGTCCGACGAGGATTGTGCACCCCGGCCCGGGCACCGCCGCACGCAGCGCCCGTCCGGCCACCGGTTGTCCCCCCGACGCCGGGACCACCCCGCCGGGGCGCGCCCCCGTGGGTGGACTGCCACAATGGGGACCCGCTCCGCAGGGTCCGCCGCGGCCCGGTGGGGTGGGGCGGCGGAGCCGGTCGGTCTAACCGCCGGTTCGGGTACGACTCCGGCACGTAACAGAGGGGCGGACGAGCGTCATGCTTTCGCAACAGCCCGGGCATACGGTCCCGCACATGGCGGACCTGTTCGAGAACTACCCCTTCGGCCGCGCATGGGACGAGATGTTCGCCGCCGAGGGCCGCACGCGCGACGCCTACGCGACCGTGCACGCGGCTCTGCAGAAGCTCGACGCCGCCGACCTGAAGTCCCGCGCCGAGATCCTCGGCCGCAGCTTCCTCGACCAGGGCATCACCTTCGCGCTCGGCGGGGTGGAACGCCCGTTCCCGCTGGACCTCATCCCCCGCATCATCACCGCCGGCGAATGGCAGGCCGTGGAACAGGGTGTGTCACAACGCGTCCGGGCGCTGGAGCACTTCCTCGCCGACGCCTACGGGGCCGGCCGGGTGTTCGCCGACGGGGTGGTGCCCAAGCGGCTGCTGACCACCAGCCCGCACTTCGCCCGTCAGGTCGCCGGCATCTCCGGCCAGGACGGTGCCCGCATCGTGCTGTCCGGCGTCGACCTGATCCGTGACGAGACCGGCGCCTTCCGGGTCCTGGAGGACAACGTCCGGGTGCCGTCCGGGGTGTCCTACGTCCTGGAGAACCGGCAGGCCGTCGCCGAGCTGATGAGCGAGGCCATCGGCGACCAGCTGGTCCGTCCGGTCAGCGACTTCCCGGCCAAACTGCACGCCGCGCTGCGCGCCGTCGCCCCGTGGAACGTCGCCGATCCCACCGTCGTCGTGCTGACCCCCGGCGTGTACAACTCCGCCTACTTCGAGCACACCCTGCTGGCGCGCGAGATGGGCGTCGAGCTCGTCGAGGGCCGCGACCTGATCTGCCGCAACAACAAGGTCTTCGTCCGGACCACGGCCGGCGAGATGCCGGTGCACGTCATCTACCGGCGCATCGACGACGACTTCCTGGACCCGCTGCAGTTCAAGCCGGACTCGATGCTCGGGCTGCCCGGACTGGTGAACGCGGCCCGCGCCGGCAACGTGACCATCGCCAACGCCATCGGCAACGGGGTGGCCGACGACAAGCTCATCTACACCTACGTCCCCGACATCATCCGCTACTACCTGGGCGAGGAGCCGATCCTGCCCAACGTCGACACCTACCGGATGGAGGAGGCCGACCAGCGCGAGTACGCCCTGGACCACCTCGCCGAGCTGGTCGTCAAGCCGGTCGACGGCTCCGGCGGCAAAGGCATCGTGATCGGCTCCAAGGCCGACCCGAAGACGCTGCGCACCGCCCGGGAGGCGATCCTGGAGAACCCGCGGGGCTGGATCGCCCAGCGCGAGGTCGCCCTGTCCACGGTGCCCACCCTGATCGGCGACAAGATGCGGCCCCGCCACGTCGACCTGCGGCCGTTCGCGGTGAACGACCGCGACAGCGTCTGGGTGCTGCCCGGCGGGTTGACCCGGGTGGCGCTGCCCGAGGGCGAGCTGGTCGTGAACTCGTCGCAGGGCGGCGGCTCCAAGGACACCTGGGTGCTCGAGCAGGGCCGCGACGGCGACCGGGCACCGGCGCCGATCGTGCCCGAGGTCAGCACCAAGTTCCGGACCGGACCACAGGAGATGCCGGCCTTCGACACCGCGTCCTACCGGTTGCAGCAGGGTCAGCAGCAGCAACAGCGCCACCGGACCGGGAGGAACGACGCATGCTGAGCCGGATCGCCGAGGCCATGTACTGGATGGGCCGGCACATCGAGCGGGCCGACACCACGGCCCGGATCGTGGACACCTACCTGCACCTGCTGCCGTCGGGGACCTGGAAGCAGGAGAACCAGATCGTCCGCGAGCTGGTGGAGTCGATGGGACTCGCCGAGGGCACCCCCGACGACCCGGACCTGCTCATCCGGGCGCTGGTCTTCGACGGCGAGCGCGCGTCCAGCGTCGCCGGGGCGCTGATCGCGGCCCGGGACAACGCCCGTGGGGTCCGCGACGTGGTGCCGATGGAGGTGTGGGAGTGCCTGAACGTCACCTGGCACGGGCTGCGCACCCGGTCCACGAGTGCGGCGGGACCGCACACCTTCCTGCGCTGGGTCGCCGAGCGCAGCGCGATGGCCAACGGACTGATCGACCAGATGATGAGCCACGACGAGGGATGGCACTTCCTCAACGTCGGTCGGTCGCTGGAACGGGCCGACATGACCGTGCGGTTGCTGGCCTCGGCCACCCAGGGCACCGGCACGCCGTGGCGGGCGCTGGTCACCGCCACCGGCGGCTTCGAACCCTTCGTGCGCTACCACGGGGAGAACATGGGCCGGCGGTCGGCGCTGGAGTTCGTGCTGCTGGACCGCCGGTTCCCGCGGTCGGTGTTCCGGGCGATGAACGCCGCCGAGTTGTCGCTGGCCGAGCTGGAGGCGGCCGGTGCGAACAGCTACGGGGACCCGCGGCGCGACCCGTCGTCGGCGCGGCGGCTGATCGGCCGGGTCCGCACCGGCCTGGAGTACCGCTCCGGTCCCGAGCTGGAGGACGAGCTGACGACGGTGCTGACCACCCTGCAGCGTGCGGTGGAGAACGCCCACGTGGCGGTCACGAAGTCCTTCTTCCGCCAGGGTGACGCGGTCACCTGGGCGAACCAGTCGACGCTGGGAGCGCTGGCATGACCCTGGACTACCTGAGCGCCGGCGACATCTGGCGGCTGGCGATCATCCACCGCACCCGGCTCACCTACCCGGAGCCGGTGACCACCAGCTACAACGAGGTGCGGATGCAGCCGGGTGACGAGCCCGGCCAGTCGGTGCTGTCCTCCTACATCGAGATCGACCCGTACGAGGGCATGCAGCACTACACCGACTACTTCGGCACCCGGGTGGCCGCCTTCGACGTGCACCGCCCGCACCGGGAGCTCACCGTGACCTCGGCGACCACGGTGGAGACCTTCACCCCCGCCGAGGCCCCGCCCGCCGCGATGAGCTGGGCGGAGATGGCCACCTCCGGCTGTGAGGACCGTTTCGAGGAGTACCTGGCCCCGACCCCGCTGACCGCGCTGGACGACGAGCTGACCACCATCGCCGCCCACCTCCGGGACGGCGGCACCCCCGCCGACACCGGACACGCGGTGTGCGACTGGGTGTACCGGACGCTGACCTACGAGCAGGGCAGCACCGGCATCCACACGTCCGCCGTGGAGGCCTACCAGGACCGCCGCGGCGTCTGCCAGGACCTCACCCACCTCGCGGTCGGGCTGCTGCGCTCGCTGGGAATCCCCACCCGCTACGTGTCGGGGTACCTGCATCCCGACGCCGACGCCGTGATCGGGCGGACGGTGACCGGTGAGTCGCACGCCTGGGTCGAGTTCTGGGACGGCCGCTGGAACGCCTTCGACCCGACCAACGCCCAGCGCACCGGACTCCGTCACGTGGTCGCGGGCCGCGGCCGGGACTACCGGGACACTCCGCCGATCCGCGGGGTCTACGCCGGCCCGGACGCCATCGGCAACGACGTGACGGTGCAGATCACCCGGCTGCGCTGAGCCTCGTCCGTTCGGTGGGAACCGGACGGACATCCGGGGGGCTAGCCTCAGAGCGTGAGCGACGTGGAACGACCGGGCGCGACATCACCGGCCGAGGCCGTGATCGACGGCCCGGCGGCCGGCGTCACGTACCAGGTGGTCCCCGCCCAGACGGTGACGTCGTCCCGGGGCAGTCTCGACCGGCGGAAGATCCTCGAGGCGGCGGTGCAGCTGATCGACGACGAGGGGCTGCGTGGTTTCACCATGCGCAGCCTCGGGTCCCGGCTCGGCGTCGAGGCGATGGCCCTGTACCGCTACGTCTACGGGCGTGAGGCCCTGCTGGACGGCATCGTCGAGCACGTCATCGACGACCTGTACACCGATCCCGACGTGCAGTTCACCGCCCCGCACTGGGAGGACTACCTGGCCCGGCTCGCGCACGCGGTGCGCCGGATCGCGCTCACCCACCCCGAGGTGTTCCCGCTGATCGCGACACGTCCGCCGGCGGCGCCGTGGCTGCGTCCGCCGCTGCGGAGCCTGCGGTGGATGGAGACGTTCCTCGGCACGCTGCGCGAGTGCGGGTTCTCCGACGAGGCGGCGGTCTCGGCCTACCGCGGTTTCTCGAGCTTCCTGCTCGGCCACCTGCTGCTGGAGGTGTCCGCCCTGGGCGCCGACACCGCACCGATCGAGCAGGCCGAGCCGGAGCCGGCGACGTCGGCCGACCTCACCGGTTACCCGCTGCTGCAGCGGCTGGAGCCGATGCTGTCGCAGAACCGCTCCGCCGAGGAGTTCGAGAAGTCGCTGGAGTCCCTGCTCGACCGGCTGGAAGCCCAGCTCTGACGGGATCCGGCCGTTGCCCGCGGAGGGCGGCGCCGACGGACGCACCGCCGGGGTCCGGCGACCCGGCGAGCGGGTGAACACCGCGACCGCCCGGTCACTCTGTGCGGCCGTGACGCCCGCCCGGAACCCCGTACGGAGCATTCTGCGCCGGCAGCCGCCGTCCGGTGACATGCAGGTCCGGCGTTCACATACCATTCCCGTGTCCGAACGAGCACTCATCGTGACGAACTGGAGGGGATCCCGGATGGTGCAGCTCCCGCGTCCCCGGGACAGCGGCGACGACCCGGGTGCCCGCCCGGCCGGTGACGGCTCGATCGCCACGCTGGACGCCGCCACGATCGCCGGCTCGATGGTCTCCGAGGCCCTCCGTCAGGAGGACTTCGTGGACGCGGTGCTGTCCGCCACCCGCTCCTTCCTCGACATGGACGTCGCCTTCATCGGCGAGTTCAGCCAGGGCTCCCGGATCTTCCGGTACGTCGACAACGCCTCCGGGTGCGCCGCGGTGCAGGTCGGCGCGGGCGACGAGCTCGAGCTGTCCTACTGCCAACGGGTGGTCGACGGACGGCTGCCCGAGCTCATCAACGACGCCGCGGCGCTGCCCGCGGCCGCCGACCTGGTCGCCACCCGGGCCCTGCCGGTGGGGGCGCACCTGAGCGTGCCCATCCTGCTGTCCGACGGCACCGTCTACGGCACGTTCTGCTCGTTCGCCCACACCCCCAAGGACGACCTGCACGTCCGGGACCTGGCGGTGATGCGGATGCTCGCCGCGCTGGTCGCCGGGCACCTGGAGCGCCAGCGGGACCTGCGCCGGCAGACCGAGGAGGACCGCACCCGGGTCCGTCAGGTGATCGCCGAGCACGCCTTCCGCACCGTCTTCCAGCCCATCGTCGACCTGCGCGACAACCGGGTCATCGGCTACGAGGCCCTCACCCGCTTCGCGCTGGGCACCCCGACGGACTGGTTCGAGATGGCCGCCCGTACCGGCAGCGCCGTCGCCCTGGAGATGGCGACCCTGATCGCCGCGGTCGACGAGGTCGCGAGCCTGCCGGTGGGGGCCTACCTCGCCGTGAACGTCTCCCCCGACGCCCTGTGTTCGCCGGAGTTCCAGGATCTCGTCGACATCCTCCCGCTGGGCCGGCTCGTGCTGGAGCTGACCGAGCAGACCTCGGTCGACCGCCCGGACCTGCTGCTCCGGGTCGACGCGCTGCGCCGGCGGGGCGCCCGGTTCGCGGTGGACGACGCCGGTGCCGGCTACTCCGGGCTGCAGCGCATCCTGTCGGTGGCGCCGGACATCGTCAAGCTCGACCGCGACCTGATCAGCGGCATCGACCGCGACGCCGCCCGCCAGTCGCTGGCCCGGGCGATGTGCTGGTTCACCGAACGGGGCGGCAAGGTGCTCGTCGCCGAGGGCATCGAGACCGCGGCCGAGCGGGCCGCCCTGGTGCGGCTGGGCATCCGGTACGGACAGGGCTACCTGCTGGGACGCCCGGGGGCGCTGCCCGAGCACGACGCCGTGCCGATGGCCGAGGAACGCCCGGCCTGAGCCGAGGTCCGTGGCCACGGGGCGTCCTCCCGGCCGGCAGCCACGCTGCGACGAGCGTCGCCGGGTGCCCGCCATCCGTCCGGGGCGCCGCTCACCCGTCGGGCGTCACCGGGGCCGGCACCGACACCGTCACCGGTTGGCGGACGGGTGCCGGTGGCACCGACCGCGCGGTGCGCGGCTGTCGACGTGGCAGGTCAACGATCAGTAAGGTCGGGAACGCGTGCGGCTGGTGATGCCGCGGCACCCCGGTACGGCCTGTGAGGACCCCATGAGCAACTCGACGACGACGTCCGGTGATCCCATCTCGCAGCGGCAGCGCTCCTTCGGCGAGATGTTCGCCGACCGGGTGGCCGAGTCCGGCACCAGCGACGCCTTCCGGTACCCCGAGGACGGCGGCTGGACGACCATCACCTGGAACCAGACCCGCGACCGGGTGTACCGCATCGCCGCCGGCCTGATCGACCTGGGCATCGCCCCCGAGGACCGGGTCGCCATCGCCGCCACCACCCGGATCGAGTGGGTGCTGTGCGACCTCGCCATCATGTGCGCGGCGGCCGCGACCACCACGATCTACCCGTCGACGTCGGCGGAGGACTTCGCCTACATCACGTCCGACTCCGGCTCCCGGGTGCTCGTCGCGGAGAATCCGGAGCAGGCCGGCAAGATCCTCGGGCACCCCGACAGCGCCGCCGGGCTGCTGGCCGTCGTGCTCATCGACGGCGCGATGGACGACGACCGCACGATGACCCTCGCCGAGCTCGAGGAGCGCGGCGCGCGGCGGCTCGCGGCCGAGCCGCGGCTCGTCGACGACGCCATCGCCGGGGTCGGCCCGGAGGACCTGGCCACCCTGATCTACACCTCCGGCACCACCGGCCGGCCGAAGGGCGTGCGGCTGGTCCACGACAGCTGGACCTACACCGCCCGCGGGGCGGAACTGCTGGACTTCCTGCGCACCGACGACGTCCAGTACCTGTGGCTGCCGCTGTCGCACGTGTTCGGCAAGGTGCTCCTCGGCGTCCAGCTGCGGATCGGCTTCGTGACGGCCGTCGACGGCAACGTCGACAAGATCGTGGAGAACCTCGCGGTGGTCAGGCCGACCTTCATGGCCGGTGCCCCGCGGGTGTTCGAGAAGGTCCGCGCCAAGGTCACCGCGACCGCGCAGGCCGAGGGCGGCGCCAAGGCGAAGATCTTCGACTGGGCGATCGCCGTCGGCATCCGCTACGAGGCCGCCCGCGCCGCCGGCCGACCGGGCCCGCTGCTCACCGCCCAGCACGCGGTGGCCGACACGTTGGTCTTCAGCAAGGTCAAGCACCGTCTCGGTGGCCGGATCCGCTTCTTCGTCTCCGGCTCGGCCGCCCTGTCCGCACCGGTCGCCGAGTGGTTCCGGGCGGTCGGGATGCCCATCCTGCAGGGTTACGGGCTGACCGAGACGAGTGCGGCCAGCTTCGTCAACGAGCCCCGGCACAACGTGCTCGGCACGGTGGGGCCGGTGTTCCCCGGCAGCCAGGTCAGGATCGCCGACGACGGGGAGATCCTCATCAAGGGGCCGGGCGTCATGCGCGGCTACCACAACATGCCGGAGGCGACGGCGGAGGTCCTGGACGCCGACGGCTGGTTCGCCACCGGCGACATCGGCGAGCTGACCGAGGACGGCTTCCTGCGCGTCACCGACCGCAAGAAGGACCTGATCAAGACCTCCGGCGGCAAGTACATCGCCCCGCAGAAGATCGAGATCCTGTTCAAGGCGATCTCCCCACAGGTCAGCCACATCATCGTGCACGGCGAGGGCCGCAAGTACGTCTCGGCGCTGATCACCCTGGACCCGGACGCCATCGGCGACTGGGCGAAGTCGGCGGGTCTGGAGGCGTCGTACGAGAAGCTCGCCACCCAGCCGCAGCTGCACCAGATGATCCAGCAGCAGATCGACGACCTGAACTCCAAGCTGGAGCGCTGGGAGACGATCAAGAAGTTCGAGATCCTCGGCAAGGACCTCTCCGTCGAGGACGGCGAACTGACCCCGTCGATGAAGGTCCGGCGCAAGGCCGTCGAGAAGGAGTACAAGGACCTGCTCGACAAGATGTACACCGACTGAACCCCGTCCCGGCCCGGGACTCACATCCGGCGCACAGGCGGCGCAGGCATCATGAGCAGTCCTGGTGAAGCCCTGCGGTGAGGAGTGCGCGGTGACGTCCACGTCGGTCACGAACGAGGCGGCCGCTGCCCGCACCCCGGTGGACGGCCGGACCCCACGCGCCGCCGCGGCCCTGCCGGTCGCCGGCCTCGTGGTGCTGCTGGCCGGCAGTCTCGCCGTGCTGGCCCTGCACGTCGTCCCACCGACCTCGGCGACGTCGCCGTGGCGGCGCACGATCAGCGAGTACGCCTACTCCTCGCTCGGCTGGGTCTTCGACCTCGGCGTGGTCGCCGTCGCCGCCGGGTCGCTGCTCATCGCGGGCTCGCTGTGGGCCACCCGGGCGCTGCGCCCGCTGTCGCCGGGCAGCATCGCCCTCCTGGCCTGGAGTGTCAGCCTCGTGGTGCTGGTGATCTTCCCCAAGCACGACTGGTCGGTCGGGCCCAGCGCTCACGGCTCCATCCACCGGGTCGCGAGCCTCGTCGCGTTCGTCAGCGTGCCGCTCGCGGCGGTGGCCATCGCCCGGCACCGGCAGGGCCGGCTGAAGGCTCCCGCCCGCACCGCCCTGGTCTCCGGGATCGTCTCGGCCGGCTGGCTGTCGTTCCTGGTCGGGGCGTTCCTGCTGGCACCGGTCACCGGCACGCCCTGGTACCGGATGTTCCCGCTCGGGCTGATGGAGCGCGGCATCGCGGTGTTCGCCGTCGCCGCGCTCGTCGCCCTCGGCTGGCTGGCGCTGCGGGCGGTCCGCGAACCCCGTCGCGCCGGCTGACCGGTCCGCAGTACGGTGCCGGGATGCGCACCAGCACCCGGGTCATCGGTCTCATCGGCGGCATGAGCTGGGAGTCCAGCGCCCTGTACTACCGGCTGCTCAACGAGGCGGTGGCCCGGGAGCTCGGTGGGCTGCACTCCGCGCGGTGCGTGCTGGCGTCGGTGGACTTCGCCGAGGTGGAGCGGTTGCAGGTCACCGGCGACTGGGACGCCGCCGGTGCCCTGCTGGCCGGGGTCGCGCGCGATCTGCAGGCGGCCGGCGCCGAGCTGCTGGTGCTGTGCACCAACACCATGCACAAGGTCGCCGACACCGTCCAGGCGGCGGTCGACATCCCGCTGCTGCACCTGGGCGACTGCACCGCGACGGCCGTCCGGGCGGCCGGGATGGACACCGTCGGGCTGCTCGGCACCGCGTTCACCATGGAGCAGGCGTTCTACCGGGACCGGCTCGCCCGGCACGGGCTGACCGTCCTGGTCCCGGACGACGACGACCGCGCGGCCGTGCACCGGATCATCTACGACGAGCTCTGCCTCGGCGTCGTGGAGGCGTCCTCACGGCGGCGCTACCAGGACGTCATCGAGCGGTTCGCCGCGGCCGGCGCCCAGGGGGTCATCTTCGGCTGCACCGAGATCGAGCTGTTGATCGGAGCCGCCGACAGCGTGCTGCCGGTGTTCCCGACCTCGCAGCTGCACGCCGAAGCCGCCGTGGCGGCCGCGCTGGCGTGAGTCAACGGCCGAAGACGGTCCGCCGGAGGTAGTCGTTGCCGAACTTCGCCTTCGGGTCGAAGTACTGGGCCATCCACCGGAAGTCGGCCATCTTCTCGTACCGCCCGGCCAGCTCCGCCGCCTCCAGGGTGAAGACCTTGCCCCAGTGCGGCCGCGGCGCGAACGGCGCCAGCGCAGCCTCGATCGCCGGCAGCACCGCGAGCACCGCGGCCTGGTCGCGCTTCCAGGTGAAGTGGATGGCCACGCTGTCGCGGCCGTACGCCGGGTCCAGCCACAGGTCGCTGGCGGCGACCGTGCGGATCTCGGTGGCGTACAACAGCGGGGTCACCTGCGCGGTCAGCGCCCGCACCGCCCGGATCGCGTCCGCGGCGTGGGCGACGTCGACCAGGTACTCGGACTGGATCTCCTCCCCCACGCTCGGTGTCGACTCCAGCCGGAAGTGCGCCAGCCGCTCCGACCACGGCCCCGGCTCACCCAGCTGCGCCGTCCACGCCGGACCCATCGCCTCGGTCGCCGGGGTGGTGCCGGCCACGACCGGCACCGCGTCGCCGACCGCCTTGACCAGCACCTGGGGCACCGTCTCACCCGCCCAGCTGGTGAACAGGCTGACGCTGTACCCCGCGCCGGTCACCGCTCCCAGATCGTCGAGCAGGTCGTCGAAGGCCAGGTTCTCGAAGACGTACTGCCGGACGTCGAACGTCGGCATCAGGTCCAGGGTGAGCCGCAGCACCGCCCCGAACGCCCCGAGATTGACCACCGCGCCGCGGAACGCGCCGGTCGACCGGTCCAGGTCGATGATCTCGCCGTCGCCGGTGAGGATCTCGATTCCCGACACCGCGGTGGCCAGGCTGCCGACGGTGTTCCCGGAGCCGTGGGTGCCGGTGGCGACCGCACCCGCCACGCCGACGTGCGGCAGCGACGCCAGGTTGGGCAGCGCCCACCCGGCCTGGTGCAGCACCGGCGCCAGCATCCCGTAGGTCACCCCGCCGCCGACGGTGACCGTGGCGGCCGCGTCGTCGATGACGATCTCCGGCGGGATGTTCGCCATCGACACGAGATCACCGTCGGTGTCGGAGATGTCGTTGAAGGTGTGCCGGGTGCCCAGGATCTTCACCGACGACGCCCGGGCCACGATCTCGGCCAACTCGTCCAGCGACGACGGCTCGGACAACCGCGGCGCGCGATAGCGGTGATTCCCCGCCCAGTTCGTCAGCCCAGTCGCGGGAGTGGTGCTCGTCATGGCCTCGACGCTAGTGGGTCCTCCCGGCCGGCGGCGCCGGTGCGGCGGGCCGCGCGGGGTCGTCGAAGGCGGCAGCGGCCCGGCGCGCGGTCGCCCCGGCCCAGTCGGTGGTGCTGACCAGGCCGAGGACGAACACCGCCAGCCCGCAACCGACGACCACGATCCAGGCCGGGCGGGCCGCGTCGCCGAACGCCGGCGGCAGCGGCCCGACGACCCGGGAGGTGACCAGGGACCCGAGGACGGCGACACCCAGCGCGGAGCCGATCTGGCGGCTGGTGGAGGCCACGGCGGCGGCGGTCCCCGCCTGTGACACCGGCATCCCGCTCACCGCGGTGTTGGTGATCGGCGCGTTGAGCATGCCGAAGCCGGCCCCGAACACCACGTAGGCGACGATCACCCGCGCCATCGGGGTGTCCTGACCGACGCCGAGCAGCACCACACCGCTCGCGGCCAGCCCGATGCCGGCCAGCACCAGCGGGATCCGCGCACCCCGGGTGGCCACGATCCGCCCGGAGAGCGGCGGCAGCACGGCCATCATCCCCGCCAGCGGCAGCGTCAGCAGGCCGGCGGTGAACGGGCTGAACCCGCGCACGCTCTGCAGGTACAGGGCGTTGAGGAACAGGAAACCGGCGAGCGCGGCGAACCCGCACACCGCGATCAGCGTCGCCGCGGAGAACGGCACGCTGGTGAAGAAGCGCAGGTCCAACAGCGGCTCGGCACGGTGGGACTCGACCGCGAGGAGCGCGACCAGGGCGAGCCCGCCGACGACGAAGGCCCCCAGGATGACCGGGGAGGACCAGCCCGTCGTCGGGCCCTCGATGATGCCGAACGTGAGGGTGGCCAGCACCGTCATCACCAGCAGCTGGCCGGGGACGTCCAGCCGGCGCGCGCGGTCCGCGCGCGACTCGGGGACGAAGTGCAGGGTCAGCGCGACCGCGGCGAGGCCGATCGGCACGTTGATCCAGAAGATAGACCGCCAGCCGATGCCGTCGACGAGGGCACCACCGACGACGGGGCCGAGCGCGAAGCTCAGGCCGATGACCGCCCCCCAGATGCCGATGGCCCGGGCCCGTTCCCGCGGGTCGCGGAAAGTGTTGGTGATGATCGACATCGCCACCGGGTTGAGCATCGAGCCACCCACGGCCTGCACCATCCGGAACGCGATCAGCGCCCCGGTGGTCGGCGCGACGCTGCACAGCAGCGAACCGAGGCTGAACGTGACCAGCCCGATCCGGAACACCCGGCGGCGGCCCACCCGGTCGGCGGTGGACCCGGCCAGCATCAAAAGGCTCGCCAGGACCAGCGTGTAGGCGTCCACCGTCCACTGCAGCCCGGTCAGCGACGCCCCCAGGTCACGCTGGATGGCCGGCAGGGCGAGGTTCACGATCGTCGCGTCCAGCCCGACGACGAACAGGCTGGAGCAGCAGATGGCCAGCACCGTCAGCCGCTGACGGCGGGTCGGTTCGGGCATCGGACTCGATCCTGGAGCGGGAGGGCTGCCGCGGCTGCGGCAGCCCTCCCGTTCTACCCCTCCGGACGGTCAGGCCGTCCGCAGCTCCAGGACCAGCGCCTGCTCGGGCTGCAGGATGGGCAGCTCCAGCCCTACGGACTCCAGGAGCCGGCCGCTCTGGGTGATGCCGCCGGCGTCCATCCACGATGGGGCGGCCCGGTGGGTGGTGCCCGGCCGGCCCGCGACGTCCAGGACGGTGACGCGGTAGCGGCGTTCGGGGTCCAGCCCCACGAAGCGGGCCGGTGCCGGGTGTTCGAGCGGGCCGGTACGGAGCTGGACGTAGCTGAACACCGCGGCCGACCGGTCGGCGGCGACCACGCCGGACAGTGTGGCGGCGTCGTCGGGGTGGTCGGCGTGCACCGCCGTACCCGTGTGCAGCAGCTCCCGCAGCCGCCGGTAGATCGCGGTCGCCGCGGCGAGGCCGGCCCGGTCGGCGTCGGAGGCGGACGCGATGTCCCACTCGGCACCGAAGTGGCCGAACAGGGCGGTCGCCGCCCGGAACGACAGTTCGTGGGTGCGCCCGGTGGTGTGCGCGGTCGGCGGCCCGACGTGTGAGCCGATGAGTTCCAGGGGCAGCAGCAGGTTCGTCCAGCGCTGGATCTGCTGGCGCTCCAGGGCGTCGTTGCAGTCGCTGGCCCAGACCCGGTCCGTGTGGGCCAGGACGCCGAGGTCGACGCGGGCGCCACCGCTGGAGCAGCTCTCGATCTCCAGGCCCGGGTGCGCGGCCTTGAGCGCGTCGAACAACCGGTAGACGGCCTCGGTCTGGACGTGCACACCGGCCCGGCCGGCGTGGGTGGCCGCGACCAGATCGCGGTTGTGGTCCCACTTGAGGTAGGCGATGTCGTGATCGGTCAGCAGCGCGTGGAGCGCGTCGTGGATGTACCGCCAGGCGTCGGGGTTGGCCAGGTCCAGCACGTGCTGGTGGCGGGCCTCGGGGCCGAGCTTCCCGGCCGGCCCGAGGACCCAGTCCGGATGCGCCCGGTACAAGTCGGAGTCGGCGCTGATCATCTCCGGCTCGACCCAGATGCCGAACTGCAGGCCGAGTCCGGTGACGTGGTCGATCAACGGGGTCAGACCGTCGGGCCAGACGTCGGCCGACACCGTCCAGTCGCCGAGCGAGGTGGTGTCGTCACGGCGGCCGCCGAACCAGCCGTCGTCGAGCACGAACCGTTCGAGACCGGCCGCCGCGGCGGCGTCGGCGAGGGTGGACAGCCCGGCGAGGTTCTGGTCGAAGTACACCGCCTCCCAGGTGTTGAGCACCGCGGGCCGCGGCGACGACGGGTGCGTCGTCCGCGCCCGCAGGTGCCGGTGGAAGCGGTCGGAGATGCCGTCGAGGCCGGCCGCCGAGTACGCCGCCACCACGGTGGGGGTGGTGTAGGTGTCGCCCTCGGCGAGGGAGATCTCGCCGGGGGCGAGCAGTTCCGCCGCGCCCAGCGCGCGGGTGCCGTCCGGTTCGGACTCCGCCCAGGTGACCTGGTCGCCGCTCCACGCCAGGTGGGTCGCCCAGACCTCGCCGCGGCGGTTGGCGAAGGCCGGCGTGCCGGCCACGGTGACGAAGGAGCTGTCGGCGCCGGTGCGTCCCCGGCGGTTCTCCCGCACCACGGAACCGAACTGGAACGGCCGGCGGACCGGGCCGCGTTCGTAGCACCAGCGTCCGGTGAAGTCGAGCAGTTCCGCCGCCCGGGCCGGCACCGGCAGGCTGACTCCCAGCTCGCCGAGCTCGAACGGTCCGGTCCCGGTGTTGCGGACCTGGTGCCGGGCCGAGAGCACGCCGTGGGCGTCCAGCGCCCAGGACGAGCGGACCTCGAGACCCGCGTCGGTGTCGGCGAGGGTGAAGACGACGTCCCAGGCCGCCCCGCCGTCGCGGCCGGCCTCCCCGTGGTCGGCCGCCACCCCGGTCAGCTGCAGCGCGGAGTCGAACCCGCTGCCGTCGGCGCGGTGACCGGCCAGACCGGGGCGGCCCCGGTAGGCCAGCGCCCGCTCGGGCAGCAGCGTGTGCGGTACCCGGACGTCGACGACCGAGTTGGCCAGCGCGGGCGTCCGCGCGACCCGCAGGGCGGCGACCTCGTCGGCGCTGAGCTCTCCGAGATCGGCTCCCCAGTGGAGGATCTCGGGTTGCCCCGGACCGGCGCAGTCGATCAGCAGGCTGACGCTGTCGCGCCGGAGGTGGACGTGCTCGGTCATGCGTGTTCTCTCTCGCGTTGACGGGTGGTGGTGCCGGCGAAGGCCTTGCCGAGGGTCCCCTCGGACACCGGAACCACGATCAGCTTGCCGACCTGGTCCTCCAGCACCCGCCGGGCCTCGGCGGAGATGCCGTCGTCGGTGATGAGGATGTCGGCGGCGCCCAGCTTGCCGAAGTTGGCCAGCCCGACGACGCCCCACTTGGTCGAGTCGGCCAGCACCACGATCTGCCGGGCGCTGTCGATCAGCGCCTGGTTCGTCTGCGCCTCGGCCAGGTTGGGGCAGCTGAAGCCGACCCGGGCGTCCATCCCGTGCACGCCGAGGAACAGCCGGTCGACGTGCAACGAGCCGATCGCCCGGTCGGCGATGGCCCCGACCAGCGCCGCGCTGGGGGTCCGCTCGCCACCGGTGAGCACCACCCGCAGGTGGGGACCCGCGTTGACGGCGAGGATGTCGGCGACGGTGGTCGAGTTGGTGACGACCGACAGCGGCATCTCGGTGCCCTGCAGCCCGCGGGCCAGCATCCAGGTGGTGGTGCCCGCGGACAGCCCGATCGCGGTGTGCGGCTCGACGAGCTGCAGCGCCCGGGCGGCGATGGCCCGCTTGGCCGGTTGCTGCAGCGCGCTCTTGGCCTCGAAGCTGGACTCCTCCACGCTCGACTGGCTGAGCACGGCGCCGCCGTGCACCTTCCGCAGCCAGCCCCGCGCCTCGAGGTGCTCGAGGTCGCGCCGGACCGTCATGTCCGACACGCCCAGCAGCTCGGTGAGCTCGCTGATCCGGATGGCCCCGGTGCGCTCCACCTCGGCCAGGATGAGCTCACGCCGCTGATCGGCGAGCACGGGGTCAGCCCCCGCCCGGGGTGCGGCGCGCCGCGATCACGGCCGCGCCGCCGGCCGCCAGCCGGCTCTCCGGCGACCACGCCGCACCGGTCAGCAGGTCCGTCCCGGTAGCCGGCACGGCGACGTCGGAATCGGCGGCGTTGAGCGCGAAGACGAAACGGGTGTCGTCGTTCTCGCGGACGACCACCTCGAGACCGGCCGGCCAGTCGGCGATGTCGAGCGCCGGTGCGACCCCGGCCTGCCGGCAAGCGGTGAGCAGCACCCCGCTCAGCGTCGCGTCGTCGGGCACCGTGGCGAGGTACCAGGCGACGCCGCCGACCGAGCCCTGCGGGCCCGGCTCCGGACGACGCCGGGTGATGGCGGGGCGACCGGCGAACATGCCGTCGGCGAAGGTGGCCAGCACCTCGACGTCGTGGTCGGCCGTGCCGATGAGCTCGGTCCAGACCGTCCCGGTCGCGGCGCCGACGAGGTCGCCCGCCAGGGTGAGGGTGACCTGCTGGTCGGGCAGCAGCGGGCCGAACTCCTCGGTGCGGACCCCGAGCAGATCGGTGAAGGCACCCGGGTAGCCCCCGAGCCGGATGTGGTCGTTCTCGTCGACGATGCCCGAGAAGTGGTTGACCACCACGGTCCCGCCCCGGGCCACCACCGCGGCCAGGCTGGCGGCCGCCTCGTCGGTGACCAGGTACAGCGACGGCACCAGCACCACCTGGTAGCGGTCCAGATCCCGTCCGGGATGGACGAAGTCGACGGTGTGGCCGTGCTCCCACAGGGTGCGGTGCCAGCGCCGGACGGCGGTCATCATGTCGATGTCGGTGCTGGGGTGCGAGTCGAGTTCGACGCCCCACCAGGCGTTCCAGTCGAAGGCGATGGCGATCCGGGCGGTCCCGCGGCTGCCGGCGACCGGGGCCAGCTTGACCAGATCGGCACCCAGTTCACACACCTCGCGCCAGCGGGACGACGTGGTCCCGGCGTGCGGCAGCAGCGCCGAGTGGAACTTCTCGGCCCCGGCCCGGGACGCCCGCCACTGGAAGAACAGCGCCCCGTCGGCGCCCCGGGAGACGTGCGACAGGCTGTCGCGCCGCATCTGACCGGCGGCCTTGGGCACGTTGCGCGGCTGCCAGTTGACCGCCGAGGTGGAGTGCTCCATCAGCAGCCACGGCGCGGTGTCGGACAGCGACCGGATGAGGTCGGCCGACATCGAGAGGTTGTGTGTCGCACCGGTGCCACCGAGGTGGCCGAGGCGGTAGTTGTCGTTGGACACCAGGTCCATCTCCTGCGCCCAGGACCAGTAGTCCAGCGGCTTGAAGAAGTCCATGAAGTTCGTGGTCACCGGCTGGCTCGCACCGGCACGGATGATCGCGGCCTCGGCGCGGTAGCAGTCCAGGAGCTCGTCGGAGCTGAAGCGGGCGAAGTCCAGCTGCTGCGTGGGGTTGGCGAAGGTGTTGTAGGACGGCCGCCGTGGCGGGATCACCTCGTCCCAGTCGTAGTAGCGCTGGCTCCAGAACGCGGTCCCCCACGCGTCGTTGAGCACCTCGAGCTCGCCGTAGCGGCGCTGCAGCCAGCTGCGGAACGCCGCGGCCGAGGTGTCGCAGTAGCAGTTCCAGTTGTGACAGCCGTACTCGTTGTGCACATGCCACATCACGACGGCGGGATGGTCGGCGTACCGCGCCACGATCGCCTCGGTGAGGGCCGCGGCCGCGGCCCGGTACTCCGGTGACGACGGGCAGAACGCCTGCCGGCCGCCGTAGCTGCGGCGGACGCCGTCGACGTCCACCGGCAGCGAGTCGGGATGGGCGACGGAGAACCACGGCGGCGGGGTGGCCGAGGCGTTGGCCAGGTCGACGGCGATGCCGCCGTCGTGCAGCAGGCCGAGGATCTTGTCCAGCCAGCCGAACTCGTACCGGCCCGCTTTGGGCTCCAGCCAGGCCCAGGAGAAGATCCCGAGCGAGACCAGATTGACGCCGGCCTCCTTCATCAGCGCGACGTCGGACGCCCAGACGTCCTCCGGCCACTGCTCGGGGTTGTAGTCGCCACCGAAGGCCAGCCGGCCGCCGAGGGCCGCGGTCACCCGCGACATGGATTCGGCGAACCGCTCCGACCGGTCGGGCAGGAAGCCCGGGCCGCCGGCGGTGACCGTGGTGGTGGTGCTCATCCCTTGTTGGCTCCGAGTGTGAGGCCGGCCTTGAAGTGCTTCTGCAGGACCAGGTAGACGATCAGGACCGGTAGCGCCGACATCAGCGCGCCGGCGGCGAGCAGGTTGTAGTTCTGCGCGAACTGCCCGTTGAGGTTGTTCAGCCCCGAGGTGATCGGCAGCCGGTCACCCTTCTGCACCAGCAGCAGTGCCCAGAAGAAGTCGTTGTAGATCCAGATGACCTCCAGCGTCGCCAGCGCGGCGAGCGCCGGACGGCACAGCGGCAGCACGATCTTCCAGTACTGCTTCCAGATGCCGGCGCCGTCGACCTGGGCCGCCTCGGTCAGTTCCACGGGCAGCGCCTTCATGTAGTTGCTCATCACGAAGGTGCAGAAGCCGAGCTGGAAGGCGACGTTGACGGCGATCACGACGTAGTAGGTGTTGATGAACGAGCCCGAGTCGGAGATGGTCTCCGGCAGCGGCGTGTGCTTGGCCATCTGGAACAGCGGCGTCGCCAACACCTGTTGCGGCAGCAGGTTTCCCGCGGTGAACAGGATGAGCAGCGGGACGTTGTACTTCCACGCCACCCGGGACAGCTTGAACGCCGCGAGCGACGCCAGCAGCAGGGTCAGGATGACGGCCGGGATGGTGATGATCGCCGAGTTGGCGAAGAACTTCAGCAGCTGCGCCTGCTCGAAGGCGTCGACGTAGTTCTGGAAGTCGTACGTCCCGCCGATGGAGAAGTACGAGTGGTCCTTGAAGTAGTCGATCGGCCGCAGCGAGGTGTAGATCGTCCAGGCCAGCGGGATGATCCACAGGAACGCGGCGCCGCCGAGGAACACCGTGATGCCGATGCGGCTCGCCCTGCTGCCCCGGGTGAGCGGGGTGGTGTAGTTCTGCCTGCGGTTGCGACGGCGTCCGCGCGCCTGCGGTTCCGGGTCGATGACAGCGGCGGGGGTGGTCACCGGTTCTCCTCCTTGAAGGCCTGGCTGAGGTAGGTGACGATCGGCACCAGGGCGATGACCAGCAGGATCACCGCGAGGGCGGAGGCGTACCCGACCCGGGCCGCGGCACCGCTGTTCGTGTAGATCATCGTGGAGAGCAGCTGCAGGCCGTTGTTGCCCTTGTTGATGATGAACACGATGTCGAAGGCGCGCAGCGCCTCGATGACGGTGATGACGACGACCACGATGTTGATCGGCTTCATCGCCGGGAACACCACCCGGAAGAAGGTCTGCCGGTTGTTGGCGCCGTCCAGCGCCGCGGCCTCGCGCAGCGACGGGTCGACGCCCTTCAGCCCGGCCAGATACAGGATCATGATGTAGCCGACATGCTTCCAGCTGGAGGCGATCAACGCGGCCCACAGGTTGATGCCGGAGTCACCGAACCAGTCGATGTCCGTCCCCAGCACACCGTTGACCAGACCCTGCTCCGGGGAGAACATCAGCTGCCAGATGACGCCGATGAGGGCCAGCGAGAAGATGACCGGCAGGAAGAACACGCTCTGGAACAGTTTGCTGCCCGGCGTCTCCCGGTCCAGCAGCACCGCCAGGAAGACGCCGAGCGGGGTGGCCACGACGGCGAGGAACACCAGCCACAGCACGTTGTGCTGGACCGCCGGCCAGAAGTTCGGGTCGACCTCGAAGATGTTCTGGTAGTTCGTCACCCCGATCCACTGGATCCGCGCGAGCGAACCGACGCCGTTCCAGTTGCCGAACGACAGCACGATCGACGCGACCGCCGGGAACCAGACCAGCACCGCCTCGATGAGCGTCGGGATGCCGATCATCAGGCCGATGACGACCTTGTCGGTCGTGCTCAGCTTCTTCAGCTTGCCCTTGACCTCGACGATCTCGACGGGCTTCGCCGGCGCGGCGGGAGCGCCACCGCGCGGCGCGGGGGGCGCGATCGGCGTTGATCCGGTCATACGACTCTCCAGGAGGACGGGGGTGACGAACACTCGGGGTGGAACAGGGGGAACGGGCCGGTGGCGGGGTCCGGGCGCGGCCGGGCCACGCCGGACCCCGCCACCGCGCGGATCAGACGAAGATCGTCTTGGCCTGGTCCTCGAGGCTGTTGGTCACGGAGTCGACGTCGCCGTCCTTGAGGAACTGCTGCAGGGCGGGGATGACGACCGGGCTGGCGAAGTCCGGGCGGGTGTCGCGGTCGAGGAACTGCGAGATGTTCTTGGCCGAGCTGATCAGCTCGACGGCCTTCTTCTGCAGCGGGCTGTAGCCGCTGGTGTCGGCGGTCTTGTTGGCCGCGACGTTGGACGGATCACCGCCCAGGTACTGCAGCTGCGCCTCGGGGGACGCCAGGTAGGTCAGCAGCGCCCTGCTCTGGTCGGTGAGGCCCTTGCTCGACGCGAGGAAGCCGTCGATCGGGGCCTCGACCGCGTCGGCGCCGATGGTGGAGTCGATCTCCGGGAAGGCGAAGAAGTCGAGGTCGTCGTACTCCTCGGTGGGCATCTGCTGGCCGACGAACATGCCGAGCAGGTACATGCCGGCTTCCTTCTTGACCATCGACTGCGCCGCCTCCTGCCAGGTGCGGCCCAGCGGGTCGGACTGGTGCAGCGGCAGCAGGCCCTTCCAGGTGTCGAAGACGGTCTTGACCTTGGGATCGGTCCAGGCCTCCTTGTGCGCCATCAGGTCCATGTGGAACTGGTAGCCGTTGGTGCGCATGTTGAGGTAGTCGAACGTGCCCATCGCGGGCCAGCCGTCCTTGTCGCCGAACGCGATCGGGGCGAGGCCGTCGGCCTGCATCGTGGCGCCGAGGGTCTTGAGCTCGTCCAGCGTCGTGGGGACCTCGTAGCCCTTCTCCTCGAACAGGCTCTTCCGGTAGAAGAAGGCCCACGGGTAGTTGTAGAACGGCACGAAGTACTTGTTGCCGTCGGCGGCGGTGGAGGCGTTGATGAAGCCCTCCGAGTACTGGTCCTCGAACCCGGCCCAGACGTCGTCGATGGGGGTCAGCAGGCCCTGCTCGGCGAAGAACTGCATGCGGTTGCCGGCGAACCAGGTGAACAGCTCGTCGGGGCTGCCCTGCAGGTAGTTGTTGATGTTCTCCTGGAAGGAGTTGTGGTCGACGGTGTTGACGTTGACCGTCGTGCCCGACTGCTCGGTGAACTTGGCGAAGACGGCCTCGTAGGCCTTCTTCGGCACCTCGTCGGACAGGTTGGACCCGAAGGAGACGGAGCCGCCGACCTGTCCACCGCCGGCGGCGGAACCGCCGGTCGCCGAGCCGGCGGCCGAGGCGGTGCTGGTGGAGGTGGCGGAGGTGTTCCCGCCGTTGGACGTGCCGGTGCAGCTGGACAGCAGCGGGACGGCGGCCGCACCGGCCACGCCCATGCCCATCAGCCGCAGCATCGACCGGCGGTTCATGCCGGTCTTGCGCAGCAGAGCATCGAAATCAGAACCAGTCATCGTTGACCTCCGGATCGGACGAAGCACACCAGTGCCGCCCACCTGTGTTGAGTGAACACAATCTGTCAGTGACCGATGGTGAAGTCAACAGGCCGTCGTCTCGGATTGATAACGTCACCAGCACTGCTGTCCGGTGCCGGCGCACCGGCGGCGCCGCTGTCCATCCGAAACATGTCCCGGCTGACCGCACCCCGACTGACCAGCAGCGACGTTCGCCGTCATCGCTGTACCGCGAAAGTTCGACCGGCGTCGGCCGCGGTGTCGACGGGTCTTCTACACGGCCACCTGCGTGGACACAAGCTGTAACACGCGCCACAGAGCTGGCGGTGTCGATGTTGGAAAATCAACACTCTTTGGCGTTAACCTGTTGCCCTGTCGGGCCGTCCGGTCCGCCAATCCGTCACCGACGTCGGAGGTCGACCCATGACGGTCACACCCACCACCCGGACGTCCGCGCCGGTGTACCGCAGCCCCGCTGCCGTGCTCCCGACGCGGCTGGCCGACGGCCGGGAACTGATCTACTTCGACGACACCGAAGGTGGGGCCCGGGTCCTGACCGATCCGCGTGACCTGCCCGTCGTCGAGGTCGGGTCCACGGCGCGCTACGACGCCCTGCTCGGCGAGTGGGTCGGGATCGCCTCGCACCGGCAGACCCGCACCTACCACCCGCCGGCCGACCAGTGCCCGCTCTGCCCGACCCGCGGGGCCTTCGCCACCGAGATCCCCTCCCCCGACTACGACGTCGTGGTGTTCGAGAACAGATTCCCGTCGTTCGGCGGGATCCCGACCGCGTTGGACCGGGACCTGTTGGCACCGCACGGATCCGACGTGCTCCAACTGCAGATCCCGGGCGTCGGCCGCTGCGAGGTGGTCTGCTTCACCGCCGATCACGACGCGCAGGTCGTCGACCTCGACCCGGCCCGGATGCGCACCGTCGTGCAGGCGTGGGCGCACCGGACCGCCGCGCTGAACCGGGTCCCCGGCGTCGAGCAGGTGTTCTGCTTCATCAACCAGGGCATCGAGATCGGGGTCACCCTCGCGCACCCGCACGGCCAGATCTACGGCTACCCGTTCGTCACCCCCCGGACCGCGGTGATGCTGGCCAACGCGGCCGACTACCGGGAACGCACCGGCGGCAACCTGTTCGGCGACCTGCTCGACCGCGAACTCGCCGACGGCTCACGGGTGGTGGCCGGCAACGACCACTGGGTCGCCTTCGTGCCCTTCGCCGCCCGCTGGCCGGTCGAGGTCAGCATCTACCCCCGCCGCCGACTGGTGGACCTGCCCGCCGCCTCCGACGAGGAGCAGGCGTCCCTGGCCGCGCTGTACCTGGAGGTGCTGCGCCGGATGGGCGGCGTCTTCGACGACACGCTGCCCGCCATCACGGCCCTCCACCAGGCCCCCGCGCACACCGGCCGCGACGACTTCTGGATGCACCTGTCGGTGTTCTCCATCCGCCGCGCGGTCGGCAAGATCAAGTACCTGGCCGGTTCGGAGTCGGCGATGGGTGCCTTCGTCAACGACATCTCCCCCGAGGACGTCGCCGCGCGGCTGCGCGCCGTCGAGGTGACCGCCCGATGAGCGCCCCCGGACTGTTCGGCAAGACCTGGGGCCACTCGCCTTCCGGCGTCTGGTCGTCCCCCGGGCGGGTCAATCTGATCGGTGAGCACACCGACTACAACGACGGTCTCGTCCTGCCCTTCGCCATCGACGACCGCGCTGCCGTCGCCGCCGCGCTCACCGACGACGGGCTCGTCTCGGTCGTCAGCGACGTCGCACCCGACGAGGTGCACACCGCGGCGATCACCGACCTGACCCCCGGTGGCACCGGCGCGCAGGGGTGGTCGGCCTACCTCAACGGCGCGGTGTGGGTGCTGACCGAGGCCGGGCACGCGGTACCCGGGGTGCGCTTCGCCCTGTCGTCCACGGTTCCGGTCGGCGCCGGCCTGTCGTCGTCGGCGGCATTGGAGTGCGCGACCCTGCTGGCCCTGTCGGACCTGCTCGGCCTGGGTCTGGAGCGACCCGAGCTCGCCCGGCTCGCGCAGCGCGACGAGAACGACTTCGTCGGGATGCCCTGCGGGCTGATGGACCAGATGGCCTCGGCCGCGTGCACCGCCGGCAACGTGCTGTTCTTCGACATCGGCGCCGACACCACCGAACAGGTCCCCTTCGACCCGGTCGCGGAGGGCCTGCGGGTGCTCGTGATCGACACCCAGGTCAAGCACGCCCTCGTCGACGGCGAGTACGCGAAGCGACGCCGATCCTGCGAGGCGGCGGCGGCCGAACTCGGGGTGCCGAACCTGTCGGTGATCGACGTCGCCGACCTGGACGCCGCCCTGGCGAAGCTCTCCGACGACGTGCTCGTGCGGCGGGCGCGGCACATCATCACCGAGAACGCCCGCGTCACCGACACCGTCGCACGGCTGCGGGCCGGCCGGATCACCGACATCGGCGATCTCATGGTCGCCTCGCACGTCTCCCTGCGCGACGACTACGAGGTGAGCGACCCGTCGCTGGACCTCGCCGTGGACGTCGCGACGAGCTCCGGCGCGCTGGGTGCGCGGATGACCGGCGGCGGCTTCGGCGGCTCGGCCATCGCACTGGTGCCGGCCGATCTGGTGGACACCGTGGGTGAAGCGGTCACCGCCGCCTTCGCCGCCGACGGGCGCACCCCGCCGGTGCTGCGCACCGTGCTGCCCAGCGCCGGCGCCGCCCGGGACTGAGGGGAGGGTCTCCCCGGGTCGGGATGCGATGCCCGCTGAAGGGGTGTCTCCCTTGTCGATCCGGGGGGCCGTCCCGGTTGCGCCGCGCAGGCCCACCGGGACCTCCAGCCACCGCCACACACCGTCCGCGGCACCCTCCCGCCGCCGCCGCGCACCGTCGGTCGCTGCTCGCCTCCGGCGCGGAAACCGCCGGGACAGTGGCGTTTCGACGGTGCCGGAGCGTCGTGGAGCAGATCAGCGGGGCGCCATCCGAATGGCGCCGTCGAGCCGGATGACCTCACCGTTCAGCATCGGGTTGGCGACGATGTGCTCGACCAGCTGCGCGTACTCGTCCGGCCGGCCGAGCCGCGCGGGGTGCGGCACCTGGGTGCCCAGCGACGCCCGCGCCTCCTCGGGAAGCCCGGCCAACAACGGGGTCTCGAAGAGTCCGGGGGCGATGGCCACCACCCGGATCAGCAGCGGCGCCAGGTCCCGGGCGATCGGCAGCGTCATGCCGACGATGCCGCCCTTGGACGCGGCGTACGCGGCCTGTCCGACCTGCCCGTCGTAGGCCGCGACCGATGCGGTGTTGACAACGACCCCACGTTCACCGTCGATCGCGTCGTTGCCGGCCATCGCCGCGGCGGCCAGCCGCACCACCGTGAAGGTGCCGATCAGGTTGATCCGGATGGTCCGGTCGAAGATCTCCGCCGGGTGCGGACCGGACCTGCCCACCGTCTTGACCGCGGGGGCGATGCCCGCGCAGTTGACCACCACCCGCAGGGTGCCCTCGGCGTTGGCCTGCGCCACCGCCGCGGCGACCTGGTCCTCGTCGGTGACGTCGGCTTCCACGTGGTCGGCGTGCGCCGGCAGGTTGACCACCTCCGCGCGGGGCAGGTCGACGACGGTGACCCGGGCACCCGCCGCGGCCAGCCTGTGCACCGTGGCCAGTCCCAGCCCGGAGGCCCCGCCCGTCACCAGTGCCGTCGCTCCCTCGATACGCATGGAGGTCACCGTAGGCGGGGGCGGCTCGTTAGTCTCGTCGAGGTGTCCGCTCCCCCGCCCCACGTCCCGCTGGCCGAGGCCCTGACCGCCGGCCCCGTCGTGCTCGACGGTGGTCTCGGCACCCTGCTCGAGGCGCGCGGCGCGGACCTGACCTCGTCGCTGTGGTCGGCGCGGCTGCTGCGCGACGGGCCGGGAGCGATCGAGGCCGCCCACCGGGAGTACTTCGAGGCCGGTGCGCAGGTCGCGATCACGTCGTCGTACCAGGCGTCGTTCGAGGGTCTCGCGGAGCTCGGCACGGACCGGGCCGCGGCCGCCGCGCTGATGACCGCCAGCGTCGACATCGCGCGGCGGGCTCGGGATGTCGTCCGGCCGGACGGCTGGGTGGCGGCGTCGGTGGGACCGTACGGCGCGGTGCTGGCCGACGGGTCGGAATACCGCGGCGACTACGGGCTGTCCGCCGAGGAGTTGCGGGACTGGCACCGGCCGCGACTCGAGGTGCTGAGGGCGGCCGGCGCGGACGTGCTCGCGGTCGAGACCGTGCCCAGCCTGGCCGAAGCCGCCGCCGTGCTCGGTCTGATCGCCGGAACCGGGCACCCGGCGTGGCTGTCGCTGACCGTCGACGGCGAGCGGACCCGCACCGGTGAACCGCTCGACGAGGTCTACGCGATGGCCGCCGAGGTCCCCGAGATCATCGCGCTGGGGGTGAACTGCACCGCGCCGGACGACGTGGCCGCCGCGGTGGCGATCGCCGCCCGGTACCGGCCGGTGGTGGTGTACCCGAACAGCGGACAGGGCTGGGACGCGGTGCGGCGCCGGTGGACCGGATCGGCGGCGTTCGACGCCGACCAGGTGCGGGAGTGGATCGACGCCGGCGCCCGCCTGGTCGGCGGCTGCTGCCGGATCGGCCCCGCCGAGATCACCGCCGTCGCCGCCGCGGCACGGGGCCGCTGACCTTCCCGCTCCGCCGGCGCGGCACCCCGGGGGCGCGGCACCCGGGGGCAGTTCGGTACCCGAGGCGCGGCGCGGTACCCCGGGCGCGGCGCGAAACCTGGGGCGCGGGTCGCGGTCTCGGGCGGATAACTCTCACCGGTGAGAGTTATCCGCCCCGGGAGCAGCGGACCCCTGCCGGATGGGCGTTCTTCGACCGGAATCGGGGAGCTTTCCGCTCAGGTCGCGCTCCGCCCGGATGTGCAGCCGGGGCTCCCCACCCGAACCCCGGCCGCCCGCCCGAGGCCGGCTCCAAGCTCCGGTTCCGGCTCCGGTTCCGGTTCCGGTTCCGGCTCCGGCTGAGAGGCCCCGGTTCACAGGGCCGGTTCAGAGGGCCGGTTTACAAGCCCCGGTTCACAGGCCCCGGACGGCGTCGGCCAGCACGTCGAGGCCCTCGGACAGCAGGGCGTCGCCGATGACCAGCGGGGGCAGCAGCCGGATGACGTTGCCGTAACTGCCGCAGGTGAGCACGACGACCCCGGCGGCGTGACAGGCCCTGGCCACCGCACCGGCGGCGGCCGCATCGGGGTCGGTCGTCCCGCGCGCCACGAACTCGACGGCGATCATCGCGCCGCGGCCGCGCACCTCCCCGATCCGGCCGGTCTCGGCGGCCAGCGCCTCCAACCGCGGCCGGGCGATCGCCTCGATGCCGCGGGCCGCTCCGACCAGGTCCTCGGCCTCCATGGTCTCGATGGCCGCCAGTGCCGCGGCGCAGGCGATCGGGTTGCCGCCGTAGGTTCCCCCCAGGCCACCCGCGTGCACGGCGTCCATCAGCTCCGCCCGGCCGGTGACCGCGGCGAGCGGCATCCCGCCGGCGATGCCCTTGGCCGTGGTGATCAGGTCGGGCACCACACCCTCGTGATCGCAGGCGAACCAGTCGCCGGTGCGGCAGAAGCCGGTCTGGATCTCGTCGGCGATGAACACCACGCCGTTGGCGGTGCACCACTCCGACAGAGCCGGCAGGAACCCGTCGGCCGGCACCACGAAGCCGCCCTCGCCCTGGATCGGCTCGATCAGCACCGCGGCCACGTTGCCCGCCCCGATCTGCGTCTGGATCTGCGAGATCGCCCGCGCCGCGGCTTCCTTGCCGTCGAGGCCGTCCCGGAACGGGTAGCTCATCGGCATCCGGTAGATCTCGCCGGCGAACGGCCCGAACCCCGCCTTGTAGGGCATCGCCTTCGCGGTCAGGGCCATGGTCAGGTTCGTCCGGCCGTGGTAGGCGTGGTCGAACACCACCACCGCGGTCCGCCCGGTCGCGAGACGGGCGATCTTGACGGCGTTCTCGACGGCCTCGGAGCCGGAGTTGAACAGCGCCGTCTTCTTCGCGTGCGACCCGGGCGTCACCTCGTTGAGCTTCTCGGCGACGGCCACGTACCCCTCGTAGGGCGTGACCATGAAGCAGGTGTGGGTGAAGTGCGTGATCGCCTCCTGCACCGCGTCGACCACCCGCGGGGCGGCGTTGCCCACCGAGGCGACGGCGATGCCCGAGCCGAGGTCGATGAGCGAGTTGCCGTCGATGTCGACGATGACCCCACCCGCGGCGTCGGCCACGTACACCGGCAACGTGGACGCCACCCCGTCGGACACCGCGCCGCGGCGTCGCTCGTGCAGCGCAGCGGATCTCGGCCCCGGCACGGCGGTGACGAGCCGGCGCTCCTGCGGCAGGCCGGCGGTGGCGGCGGCGGCGGTGGTGTCGGGGGCCAGCGTGGTCACGGGCAACGCCTCTCGGAGAATGTCACGACGGTCACTGCAATCGAATGCTTTACAGCGGCACCAGGATGCGGTTTAGTATCACCAAACCCCTGCGGTTTAGCAATACCAAACCCGGAGCCGATGGAGGTGGTGGAGGTGCCCGAACCCGACGACACCGCCATCGCGCCATCCGGGATGGGCCAGGCCGGTCCCCGGCTGCGCGAGATCCGCGTGGAGCAGGGGCGGTCCCTGGCCGCCGTCGCCAGTGCGGCCGGCGTTACCAAGGGCTTCCTGAGCCAGGCCGAACGCGGCCTGACCCGGGTCTCGGTGCCGACCCTGCTGCAGATCTGCGGCGTCCTCGGCGTCGGCATCGGCAGCCTGTTCGACTATCCGGAGACCACCGTCGTGGCGCCGGTTCCGCTGGACATGGGCGGTATCGGCGTGCAGGAGTACCTGCTCACCCCGGCGTCGGAGAAGCTCGTCCAGGTCATGCGCACCCATCTGCAGCCGGGTGGTGGTTCGGGCGGCGTCTTCGCACTCGACACCGAGACCATCTTCGTCACCGTCCTGCGCGGTTCGTTCGAGCTGGTCATCGAGGGTGAGCCGCGACTGCTCGGCACCGGCGAGTCGACCACCTTCGGCGGCCGCAGCCAGCACGAGTGGCGCAACCCCGGCGCCGACGCCGCCGAGGTGCTCTGGGTGCTCGCGCCCCCGCTGCCCGGCGACCGCGCCCGCCCGGGAACGACCTGACCGCACCGCATCCCGCGCCCGACACCGGCGTCCGCCACCGTCCGCCCCACCGCCCGCCCGACCCCCTGGAGCCCCGATGACCGTCCCGTCCGCCACCATCTCCGCCCTGATCGACCGCACCCCGACCAAGCTGCTCATCGGCGGCGACTGGGTCGGCACCGGCCGCACGTTCTCCGTCGAGAACCCCGCCACCGAGGACACCCTCACCGAGATCGCCGACGCCGGCGTCCCCGAGGCGGTCGCCGCCCTGGACGCCGCGGTCGGCGCGCAGGAGGCGTGGGCGGCCACCGACCCCCGCCAGCGCGGCGAGATCCTGCGCAAGGCCTTCGAACTCATCACCGCCCGCGCCGACGACTTCGCGCTGCTGATGACGCTGGAGATGGGCAAGCCGCTGTCCGAGGCCCGCGGCGAGGTCACCTACGGGGCGGAGTTCCTCCGCTGGTTCTCCGAGGAGGCCGTCCGCATCGCCGGCCGCTACGCCGTCGCCCCGTCCGGCGGCACCCGGCTGATCACCATGAAGCAGCCGGTCGGCCCGGTGTACGCCATCACCCCGTGGAACTTCCCGCTGGCCATGGGCACCCGCAAGCTCGGCCCCGCGCTCGCCGCCGGTTGCACCGTCGTCATCAAGCCCGCCGCGCTGACGCCGTTGACCACGCTGGCGTTCGCGCAGGTGCTCTCGGAGGCGGGCCTGCCGGACGGCGTGGTCAACGTCGTCACCACCACGAAGTCCGGTGACGTCAGCAAGCGCATCATCAGCGACCCGCGGCTGCGCAAGCTGACCTTCACCGGCTCCACCCCGGTCGGCCAGCAGCTGATCGCCCAGTCCGCCGAGCAGGTGCTCAAGGTGAGCATGGAGCTCGGCGGCAACGCCCCGTTCCTGGTCTTCGGCGACGCCGACCTCGACAAGGCCGTCGACGGGGCGATGCTGGCCAAGATGCGCAACATCGGCGAGGCCTGCACCGCGGCCAACCGGTTCATCGTCCACGAGTCGGTGGCCCCGGAGTTCTCGCGCCGGTTCGCCGAGCGGATGGGCGCGCTGAGCGTCGGCCCCGGGTACGAGGACGGCATCCAGGTCGGCCCGCTGATCGAGCAGAAGGCCGTGAACAAGGTCAACGAGCTGGTCGCCGACGCGGTCGACTCGGGTGCGACGGTGCTGACCGGCGGGTCCGAGATCGACGGCAAGGGCTACTTCTACCGTCCGACCGTGCTGACCGACGTGCCCCCCACGGCCGACGTCTTCCACCAGGAGATCTTCGGCCCGGTCGCCCCGGTGACGACGTTCAGCTCCGACGAGGAGGGTCTGCTGCTGGCCAACGACACCGAGTACGGGCTGGTGGCCTACGCCTTCACCTCCGACCTGAGCCGGGCGCTCAAGGTCGCCGAGGGCCTGCAGACCGGCATGGTCGGCATCAACCAGGGTGTGGTCAGCAACCCGGCGGCGCCGTTCGGCGGGGTCAAGCAGTCCGGGCTCGGCCGCGAGGGCGGCAACGAGGGCATCGACGAGTACCTGGAGACGAAGTACGTCGGTATCGCGCTCTAGGGCGCTGCCGCGGTGGCGGGTGTCGGGCGGCCGACACCCGGCCGCCGGGCGCCGCAGGCCGCCGACCCACCGCAGCCGGTGTCGGGCTGCAGTCGGTCGTCCACAGCGCGTACCGCACCCGCGTTCGTGCTGGTCGGCGGAGGGTCACCGGGTAGGATCGGCACAGGGCCACAGGCCCTTCGTCGGGTCCGCCCGGCCCTCGCCGCTCCGCCGGTGGGTGCCGTCGTGGCCCGGTGTGAGTCACATCGAGGAAGGCCCGCATGCGCTACATCCGGCAGATCCACCTGGAGTACCCGGCCACCTCCAACCAGCACATCTCGCAGATCCGGTTCTCCATCACGCCCACGGGTGCGATGTCGACCGAGACCCGCGCGTCCGTGGTGCGCAACATCGAGAACCGTTGGCAGAGCTACTACTGGTACGACGAGCGCTCCGGCGAAGAGGGCAAGGTGACCACCGGCAGCACCGACTGGGGCACCAAGTGCATCGCCACCGTGCACGACTCGGCCGCGGAGGACCTGCTCAAGCTCCCCCGCTTCTGACCCGTCAGCGGACGGACGCTCCCTCCAACGCGAGGAGCGTCCGTTTCGCCTCGACACCGCCGAGGTAGCCGCCGAGCGCCCCGTCCGAACGCACCACCCGGTGGCACGGCACCACGATGGGGACCGGGTTGGTCCCGCACGCCGTCCCCACGGCCCGCACCGCCCGTGGATTCCCGGACAACCCGGCGACCCCGCCGTAGCTGGCCACCTCGCCGAACGGCACCTCGGGCAGGTGCTCCAGCACGGTCCGCCGGAACCCGGCCGCCAACCGCAGGTCGACCGGCACGTCGAACACCCGCCGCCGCCCGCTGAAGTACTCCTCCAGCTCCCGCGCCACCGCGTCCAGTCGCCGCGGCGCGTGCAGCACCCGCGGGCTGATCCGCTCGGCCAGCGTCGCCAGCACCGCGTCGAACCCGAGGCTCTCGAACGCGACCCGCACCAGGCCGGCGTCGGTCCCGGCCAGCAGCAGCGGTCCGACGGGGCTGTCGATCGTGCGGTAGGCGACGTCGACCAGTCCGGCGGCGTCGGCCTCGGCGACCAGCCGCGCGTGCAGGCGGTCCAGCGCCACCGGCTCGGTCATCACGTCGAACAGGCTCACCACAGCACCTCCACGGATGTTAGGGCGCGCCGCAGCGCGGCGACCCCGTCGGCGGCCGACCGCCGGGCGGCGGCCTCGCTGTTGCCCAGGATCGCCGCGACCTCCCGGTACGGCAGACCTCCCAGGTGGTGGTAGGCCACCGCCTGCCGTTGCCCCGGCGGCAGCGCGGCCAGTGCGGCCCACAGGGCGGCGTCGGGTTCGGCCCTGGTCGCCGCCCGCTCCGGCAGCTCCCCGACGGGCACCGGCCGCCGTCCGCGGGCCCGGCCCTGGTCGACCGCCTTGCGGTGGGCGATGGTCACCAGCCAGGCCTCGACGTTGGCCGTCGCCGGCAGCTCGGGGTAGGCGCGCAGCGCGGCCAGGAACGTCTCCGACCACGCGTCCTCGGCGTCGGACGGACCGACGACGGCCCGGCAGACCCGCAGCACGGTCGGACCGTGCCGGGTCACCACGTCCTCGAAGGGCGGCTTCACGACAGGTAGACGCCGGCGATCGAGCATTCGTGAGCTGCCGGCATGCAGGGACGGTACGTCAGCTGGTGGTGTCACGATCGATTGATGAACGAACGCCAGTGAACAGCACCGAATGAGCGACAGGCAGCCCGGGACTTGGCCCGTCGGTCCGACCGGCTGCGCAGCCGCCAGCTTCGCCGACTGCTCGACGAGGTCGACGACGACCCCGATGTCGAGAACCGACTGGAAGAGGCTCTGATGATCCACCCTGGACCCGAGGCCGCCGCCCGGGCTCTGTTCGGTATGGCGCGCAGCTCATCGACGAGCTCTGCGCCGCGATCGGAGAGGACCGCAACGCCCTGGTCGTCCGGGTGCTGCGCTGACTACGCGACCGACGTGGCCAGCGCCTCCGTCGGCTGCACGACCACGGTGACCTGGTCGCCCGGGGACAGCGCCGACACCTCCGGTGCCGACAGCTGCGCGATGACCAGGGTGTCGTCGCGGAGCCGGACCTGCACCCGCCCGTGGGCCCCGAGGAAGCTGGTCGCCACCACGCTCGCCGCGCCCGGGCCGTCGGCCCCCGGACCGACCCGGACCGCCTCCGGCCGCACCAGCACGGTCACCGGACCGCTCGTGGGCGACCCCGGCAGCAGCGGCACCCGGGAGCCGAGCACGTCGGCGACACCGCCGGACGCGGTCCCCGGCAGCCGGTTGGTCGAGCCGATGAACTCGGCGACGAAACTCGTGGCCGGTCGGTTGTAGATCTCGTCGGGCGCGGCGATCTGCTCGATCTTCCCCTCCCGCATCACCCCGACCCGGTCGGCGACGGCGAGCGCCTCCTCCTGGTCGTGGGTGACGAACAGCGTGGTGATGCCCACCTCGAGCTGGATGCGGCGGATCTGGTCCCGCAGCTGCACCCGGACCTTCGCGTCCAGCGCGGACAGCGGCTCGTCCAGCAGCAGCACCTGCGGCCGGATGGCCAGCGCCCGGGCCAGCGCGACCCGCTGCTGCTGTCCGCCGCTCATCTGGTGGGCGTACCGGTCGGCCTGCGCCGACAGCCCGACCAGCTCGAGGTTCTCCGCGGCCCGCTTCGCCCGCGCGGCACCGTCGACCCCGCGCAACCGCAGCCCGAACTCGACGTTCTGCCGGGCCGTCATGTGCGGGAACAACGAGTACGCCTGGAAGACCATGCCCATGTCGCGCTTGTTCGTCGGCACCCGGGTGATGTCGCGGCCGTCGACGACGATGCGCCCCTCGTCGGCCTCCTCGAGCCCGGCGAGCACCCGCAGCGCGGTCGTCTTGCCGCAACCCGACGGGCCCAGCAGCACCACCATCTCGCCCGGCGTCATCGCCAGCTGCATGCCGTCCAGCGCGCGGACGGCCCCGAAGCTCCGCCGCAGTCCGGCCAGCTCGACGGTGACACCCTCGGTGGCGGCGGCACCGGCGGGTGACGCAGAGGACGCGGAGGACGCGGAGGACGCTGACGACGCGGTGGCGGTCACGGAGTGGCCTTTCGGGACGTGCGGGAACTGACCAGGGAGAGCAGGAACAGCAGCACGAAGCCCAGCGCCAGGGCGACCAGCGCGAGCGCCGACGCGGTCTTCACGTTGTTCTGGCCGACCAGGAAGATCGCCGTCTGCAGGTTGCGCCGAGCGAGCAGCGAAGCCACCGTGTACTCGCCGAGCACCAGGGCCAGCGAGATGAAGCTGGCGCTGACCACGGCGGTGCGGATGTTGGGCAGCACGATGCGGAACATCACCGTGCCCCAGCTCGCCCCCAGCGACCGGGCGGCCTCCGACAGCGTGCGCACCTCGATGCTGTCCAGCCCGGCGTCCAGTGCCCGGTAGGCGAAGGGCAGGACCAGGATGGCGTAGATGAAGCACAGCCACACGCTGCCGGTGCCGAGCACGTCGGCCACCCGCCGGTACACCGGCCCCAGACCCACCACCAGTACGATCGCCGGGATGGTCAGCGGCAGCAGGCAGATGAACTCCATCGCCCGCCGCAGGTAGGGCACCCGCAGCCGGATCCAGATCATCGTCGGGATGAGCAGCAGCAGCATCAGCACCAGCGTCGCCACCACCAGCAGCAGCGAGTTGAGCAGGCCCTCGCGGATCAGCCCGCTGGACGGGTCCGACGAGGTGGCGATCTGCAGGATCGGGTCCCAGGCCGACCAGTCGCGGCCCCCGCCCCGCAGCCGGCTCGACGAGTCCAGCAGCGACAGGATCGGCACCGCGAAGAACAGCAGCACCAGCGTGACGATCGCCCAGCGGAAGATGCGCTGCGAACGGCGGCGCCCGGCGTGCAGCGAGCGCCCCTGGTCCGGCGGGGTCTCGGTGATGCCGGCCAACGTCGCGGTCATCGGGACTCCTTCATCGGATCCACCGGGAGGCCCGGCGCTGCATCCAGGCGTAGAGCGCCATCACGATCGCGACGATGACGACCATCAGGAAGGCCAGCACCTTGGCCGTGTTCTGCTGGTCGCTCACGACCTCACCGGACAGCGCCCCACGGATCTGCAGGGCGAGCAGCGGGTTGGCCTGGCTGATCAGGGCGGCCGCGGTGGCGTAGGCGGAGAAGGCGTTGGCGAACAGCAGCAGCACCGAGGAGACGAACGCGGGCATCAGGATCGGCCCGGCGACCCTGGTCCAGTACGTCCAGGTCGAACCGCCCATGGTCTCGGTCGCCTCCCGCCACTGCGGCCGGATGCCGTCCAGCGCGGGCAGGAACACGATCACCATCAGGGGGATCTGGAAGTA
This sequence comes from Nakamurella deserti, assembly GCF_003260015.1. Classification (NCBI taxonomy): domain Bacteria; kingdom Bacillati; phylum Actinomycetota; class Actinomycetes; order Nakamurellales; family Nakamurellaceae; genus Nakamurella; species Nakamurella deserti. The sequence goes on from NZ_QCXS01000003.1 coordinate 382,639, forward strand.
GGCGTACACCAGCACCAGCCCGGGGAACTCGTAGAGCCAGGCCGTGGTGATCCGGGTGCCGGTGAGGTCGAAGAGGATCTGCGTGACGCTGCCGTTGCGGCCGATCGCGGCGATGAAGCAGAACGCCAGCATGACGCCGCCGAACTGGGCGAGCACCGAGCAGACCGCCAGCACCGTGCGGCGCAACCGGCCCTCGGGGTCGGCGGTGGCCAGCGCGTAGGCCAGCAGGCCGCCGATCACCGCACCGGTGACCGCCGAGATGGCCGACAGCCCCAGCGTGGTCAGGGTGGCCGAGCGCACCGACGGAGTGTTCAGCAGCGACAGGTTGGACAGGGTGAACGCCCCGTCGTTGCCCTGGAAGGCGCCGACCACGACGATCAGCGTCGGCAGGACGAGGAAGATCCCCACGTAGAGGAAGAACGGCACGGTGGGGGCGAGAACGCCCAGCCGGCCACCGCGGCGCCGGCCGCCACCCGCGGGGGTGACGGCCGGCGCGACCGGAGCGGTCATGGGGTGCGGATCCGGCGGCTCAGCCGTTGATCTTCGGCCAGCCGGCCGCGATCAGCTCGGTGGCCTTCGCGATCTGGTCGGCGGTCTGCACGACCGGGGTCTCCGAGCTCGGCAGCGCGTCCAGGTACTCCTGGTTGATGGTGCCGGCCTCGACCATGGCCTCCTGCAGGACCGGGTTGGCCCCACCCTTGAGCCACATGTTCTGGGCGTCGGCGGAGTAGAGGAACTCCTGCCACAGGCGGGCCGCCGCCGGGTGCGGGGCGTCGACGTTGATCGCCTGGTTGTAGTACGAGCCCAGCGCGGCGCCTTCGGGGATGAAGACCTTCCACTCGATGCCCTCGGCCTCGAGCGCCTTGGCGTAGCCGGGCATGTTGTACGACCAGTCGAACACCGCGCCGGCCTCGCCGGACTGGATGATCGCCGGGGTGATGTCACCGGGGTACAGGTTGCCGGCGTCCTTGACCTTCTGGAAGAAGTCCAGGCCGGGCTGGACGTCGTCCAGCGAGCCGCCGTTGGCCAGCGCGGCCATCACGACACCGTTGAAGGCCGCACCGGCCTGGGTCGGGTTGCCGTTCGGGCCGACGACGCCGGCGAACTTCGGGTCGAGCAGGTCGTCGATGCTGGTGACCTCCCCGTAGGTGGTGGCGTCGTAGCCGATGGCCATCGTGCCGGTGTAGTCGTTGACCCACAGGCCGGAGGCTTCCTTGTTGACGTCCGGGATGTCCTCCCAGGCGGCCACCTTGTACGGCGCGAAGTAGGCCGTGGACTGCAGGGTGACGGCGGTGCCCAGGTCGAACACGTCCGGAGCGACGTCGGTGCCCTTGTTGGTCTCCGCCGCGGCGATCTCGTCGGCCGAGGAGGCGTTCGGGTTCTGCTCGGTGACGGTGATCTCGGGGTACTTCGCCTTGAAGGAGGCGATGATCTCGCCGTAGTTGGCCCAGTCCGGCGGCAGCGCGATGACGTTCAGCGCGCCCTCGGCCTTCGCCGCGGCCTCCAGGCCCTCCATCCCGCCGAAGTCGGCGAGCGAGGTGGCGGTCGCGGCCTCACCGGACGCGGTACCCGGGGCCGACGAACCGGACCCGGTGGAACCGGCCGTGGTCGAACCGGCCGTGGTCGACGAACCGGAGGTCGTCGAGGACGAGGCGGCGGGCGAGGTCGACGACGGCGTGCTGCTGCCCGTCGTGCTGGAACCACCGTCGCTGGAACCGCATCCCGCGACGACGAGGGCGAGGGCGGCCAGAGCGGCCACCGCCCCGGTGCGTGGCGCGGAGCGCGAGAAGAGGGAATTGCGCACGAACGACCTCCTGGGTCAACCGGTGTGCCGTGGACGGAGCAGGGACAACGGGTGAATGTGTTGCGAAGGGCGAACCGCCTCTCGCATGGCGCTCACTGTGACATCTGAATACACCATGAGGGGCGTTCAGGGGTCACCTGACGTGAACGGCTGGGTAACGGACCGTTATCGTCACGCAATCGACAACTAGCCGTGCGGGCGCCGCCCGGGGAATCTCACCCGGCTGCCCGGCATACCTGAGGCGTTTACCACGTTGTGTAGGTATGCCGGAATGCCGGTGTTACGGTTCGCTCACAGGTTGCCCACCGGTGGCGTCCCGGCCATCTGATCTGGGCATTCCATTCACCGTCCGTGTGTGAGTCCCCCGCGCGGTCCCCGGTGCCACCCGGCACCACATCGTTTCCTTGTGCGGTCGAAACCACGGCTGCGCGCGGCCTCGTCGCCGCTGGACGTCGTCAGGAGGGTCAGCCGTGTTTGAAACCATCGAACCGTTCGCAGCCAGGACAGCCGGGCCCGACCCCGTGCGCTTCGCCGTCCTCGGCACCTATCCCCCCACCCAGTGCGGGCTGGCCTCCTTCGCCAACTCCCTGCTGGAGGCCCTGCGTTCACCGCGGGACGACGTCCGCGTCCTCGGCATCGTCGACGAGCCCAGCGCCGACCGGCACCCCGACGTGGCCCACGAATGGGTCCGCAACGCCGACGGGGCGGTCGCCGCCGCCGCCGACCACCTCAACGGCTACGACATCGCGATCATCCAGCACGAGTACGGCATCTACCCCGGCCGTGACGGTGTCGTCCTGCTCGACCTGTTGCCGCTGCTCACGGTGCCGACGGTGACGGTCCTGCACACCGTCCTGGTCACGCCCAGCGAGTCGCAGCGCAGCATCCTCGAAGCGCTGGTGGCGCACAGCGTGGCCGTGGTGACCATGACGCACACCGCCAAGGAGCGGCTGATCGCCCACTACGACATCGACCCCACCAAGGTCCGGGTCATCCCGCACGGCGCCGCCGACAACCGCCCGTCGCTGCGCGAGGTCCGCTCCGCCGACACCGCGCCGCTCACCGGTGAGCACGCCGACCGCGCCCCGGTCGTGCTGACCTGGGGACTGCTCGGCGAGGGCAAGGGCATCGAATGGGCCATCGAGGCGATGGCCGGCCTGCGCGACCTCAGCCCGCAGCCGCAGTACCACGTGGTCGGGCAGACCCACCCGAAGGTCGTCGAGCGCTTCGGCGAGCGGTACCGCGAGAGCCTGGTGGCCCGGGCCGTCGAACTCGGTGTCGAGGACGCCGTGCACTTCGACGCCCGCTACATCGACAAGACCGAGCTCAACGCGCTCGTCCAGCAGGCCGACATCGTGCTGCTCCCCTACGACTCCCGCGAGCAGGTCACGTCCGGGGTCCTCATCGAGGCGGTCACCGCCGGCAAGCCCGTCGTGTCGACCGGGTTCCCGCACGCCCGTGAACTGCTGGCCTCCGGCGCCGGCCTGCTCGTCGAACGCCAGGACCCGGAAGGGATGACCGCCGCCCTGCGCCGCGTCCTCACCGAGCCGGGACTGGCCGCCGCGATGGCCGCCGAGGCCACCCGGGTCGCTCCCGAGCTGCTCTGGCCGGCCGTCGCCGACGGCTACCGGCGGCTCGCCGCCGAGGCGCTCGGCACCGCCGACCTGCGCGAGTCCGCGTGACGGCTCCGGTCGCGGTTCCCTCCGCCGCGACCGCCGACACGACGGCGGTGTCGGATCGGCCGGCGGGGTCGGATCGGCCGGCGCTGCCGGCGGTGTCCTTCGCGCACGTGTACCGGCTCACCGACGACGTCGGTCTGTTCGAGCACGCTGAGTTCACCCGGCCCCGCGAGGAGCACGCCTACTGCGTCGACGACGTCTCGCGCGGCCTCGTCGCCATCGCCCGTGAGGACGCACCCGACGCCCGGCTCCTCGCACTCGGCGAGCTCTACCTGCAGTTCGTCCTCGACGCCCAGGCCCCGGACGGCCGCTTCGCCAACCGGCGCGCGCTGGACCGGCACTGGGAGGACGAGCCGTCCGTCGAGGACTGCTGGGGACGTGCCCTGTGGAGCCTCGGCACCGCCGCGGCCCGGTTGCCGCTGTCCGCCGACCGCGCCCTGGCCGCTTTCGACCGGGGTGCGACGCTGCGGTCGGAGTACCCGCGGGCGATGGCCTTCGCCGGACTCGGCGCCGCCGAGGTGCTGGCCGTGCACCCCGACCATGCCGGAGCCCGCGCGCTGCTCGCCGACTCCGTGGCGTCGGTCGGCGTCCCCGGCGACGATCCGCGGTGGTGCTGGCCCGAGGACCGGTTGCGGTACGCCAACGCCGCCCTCGCCGAGGTGCTGCTGCTGGCCGGCGCCCGCCTCGACGACGCCGCCGCCCTGGACCGCGGCCTGGCCATGCTGGGCTGGCTGTTCGACGTCGAATCCGTGCAGGGCCACCTGTCGATCACCCCGGTGGACGGCTGGTCGCTGGGCGAGCCCCGGCCCGCCTTCGACCAGCAGCCCATCGAGGTCGCCGCACTGGCCGACGCCTGCGCCACCGCCTTCTCCCTCACCGGCGACCACCGCTGGGCCGACGGGGTACGGCTGTGCGCCGCGTGGTTCCTCGGCTACAACGACGCGGCGGTGGCGCTGCACGACCCGGTCAGCGGCGGCGGCTGTGACGGCCTGCTGGTCTACGGCCGCAACGAGAACCAGGGTGCCGAGTCCACCCTGGCGCTGCTCTCCACCCTGCAGCAGGCGCACCGGATGCCCGCATCCCGGTAGCGGTGGGATAGCGTTCGGCTCCTATGAGTGACCAGCGGCGTCTCCTCACCCGCGGCTCCGTGGTCCTGCGACCGGATCCGACGCGCGTCATCGCCAAGCTCTTCCTGCCCGGCCAGGAGCTCGTGGCCAGCGGCGTCTCCCGCGCCGACGCGGTGATCGCCCGCGCGCTGGCCATCCCGGAGGACGAGGTCGACGCGCTGCTGGCCGACATCGTCGACCGCTTCGGCGGACGGCACCACGACCTGCCGGCGGTGTTCGACGAACACTGCGCGATGATCTCGCACCACCTGCCGGACGGCGCCGAGCCGAGCGAGGGGCGACGACGGCTGATCGGCGCCTACTGCACCCAGGAGTTCGCCGTCGAGGCGGCGGCGTTGTTCAACCCGTCGATGGTCCGCCACCCCGATCAGAGCGGACTCCCCGACGGCGCCCTGCGGTACGCGATGAGCGTCCGGGCCGTCGGCGAGGGCCACGTCTCCAGCATCGAGTTCCGCACCGGTGTGATCACCGCGGAAGGGGTCACCGTCGACGACCCCGGTCGCCGGATGGTCACCGGACGGGCCGCACCCGCCGAGATGAACCGCGACCGCCTGCGGGACGCGCTCTCCCTGGACCACGACGACGCCGACGCCGCCGACCCGGTGCTGCGTCTGCTCCGCACGTCGTTCAGCGCGACCCGGATCGAGGACGCCGTCGCCGACGCCCGCCACCAGGGCTTCACCGGCGCCGCCAACGACGCCGTCGTCGAACGCATCCGGCGGATCGCGCGGGGTCACTACCGTCTGGAGTTCCCCGCCGGGCCGCCGCTGTCCGAGCGGGTCATCTACCCCACCGGGGAGTCCGAACGGCAGGGCATGGAGGACGCCCGCTTCACGCTGTTCACCGCCGACGACGGCACCCGCTCCTACGTCGGCACGTACACCGCCTTCGACGGCCGCGAGATCTCCCCCCGGCTGATCCGCACCGACGACTTCAGCTGCTTCGAGATCAGCCCGCTGATCGGACCGGCCGCGACCAACAAGGGGATGGCGCTGTTTCCCCGCACCGTGGGCGGGCGTCATCTGGCGCTGTCCCGCTGGGACCGCGAGAGCATCACGCTGGCCACCTCCCCCGACGGCCACCGCTGGGACATCGGCCCGATCGTCCAGCGACCGACCCAGCCGTGGGAGCTGATCCAGCTCGGCAACTGCGGGCCGCCGATCGAGACGCCGGCCGGCTGGCTCGTCCTCACCCACGGCGTCGGTGCCGTCCGGACGTACGGGATCGGAGCGCTGTTGCTGGACCTGGACGACCCGACGACCCTGATCGGTGCGCTCCCGGAACCGCTGCTCACCGCCGACGCCGACGAGCGCGACGGGTACGTGCCCAACGTCGTCTACTCGTGCGGAGCGCTCGTGCACGGCGACCGACTGGTCCTGCCGTACGGCTGCAGCGACTCCTCCATCCGGATCGCCACCGTCGACCTCCCCGCCCTGCTCGACCGTCTCACCGCCTGACCCGCCCTACGGTGGGGCGATGAACCGCAGAGCCGCCGGTGCCGCGGCGCTGCTGCTCGCGTTCGTGCTGGTGCTCGCGGTGCGGGCGGTGGGCCACCCCGGCCTGCCCGGTTCGGCGACCGCAGCCCCGTTGCCCGGGCCGCCGCCCGTCGGGGCGTGCCTGCTGCTCACCGACGGCCGACCCGCCGTCGTCGACTGCGTCGCGCCCCACGACCTGGAGGTGACCGCCGGGGTCTCCGCCGACGCCACCCCGCCGACGCTGTCGCAGTGCGACGCGCGGACCGCCGGGTACCTGCCGCCGGTCGTGGTCGACGACTGGCTTCTCCCACTCGAGGTGCGCACCACGGTCGTGCCGGCACCACCCGGGCAGCGGTCGGCCGACCGGGGCTGGCAGGTCTGCGCCGTGCGTCCGGACACCGGGGAGCGATTCGCCGGCTCCGTCCGCGGCATGACCCTCGAGACCTTCCGGGGCGACGTCGTCGGCCGCTGCTCCGACGACCCCACCGGTCCGGCGGTGCCGTGCGGGGATCCGCACGCCGCCGAGCTGCTGGGCACCACCGACCGCAGCTACCCCGACGTCGACCTGGGCGGCGTCTACCTCGGGGTGGCGCTCAACGCGGGCAGCGTGCCCGACGCGGTCGGCGCGGACCTGGACGCCCGCTGCACCGCGTTGGCCGGGCGGTTGACCGACAGCGACGACCCCACCTACGACGGGCAGCTCGACCTGCGGGTACAGGTGCTGACCGTGGTGCCGACGGACGTCCCGGGGACCATCCGGGTGTACGCCTCCTGCGTGGCCGCCGGGCCGCCCGGCCGGGCGTTGACCGCGTCGGTCGTCGGTCTCGGTCCGGGTCCTCTGCCGTTGGACTGAACCGGTGTTCGATCCCGGGCCCTGCCGATGCACCGAGCCGGCGGTCGGCCCCGGGCCCCCTGCCGATGGACCGAGCGGTCCCCGCTCCCCTGCCGATGCACCGAGCCGGCCGTCAGCTCACCGACGCCCGGTGGTGCTCGTCGACGACGTCCAGGTAGTCGGGGTGCTTGCGGATCCAGCCGGCGATGAACGGGCAGAGCGGGATCGCGTGCCGACCGGTGTGCCGGACGTCGTCCAGGGCGGCCCGGGCCAGCGCCGACCCGACGCCGCGGCCCTCCCAGACCGGGTCGACCTCGGTGTGGGTGAACACCACCCGGCCGTCGTGGAAGCGGTAGTAGGCACCGCCGGCGGGTCGGCCGTCCACGGTCACGGCGTAGCGGGAGTGGTCCGGGTCGTCGGTGACGGCGATAGCGAGGTCGGTCACGGGGCGTCCTTCCGGTCGGGAGCGACCGGCCGGCGGGACCGCCGGCCGGAGAGGGCGCCGCCGGAGGTGGCGGCGGCGAGCAGGACGAGGACCAGGCCGAGCCCGGCGGGAACGCCCACGTGCAGCACCAGCAGCGCACCGACGACCGCGCCGGCGAACATCGCGGTCACGGCCAGCAGCCGGCGGGCCGCACCGGCCCGGTGGCCGGTGCGCAGGTCCGCAGCCAGTCCGGTGAGCGTCATCGTCAGCACGGTGGTGGTCAGATCGGGGACGGCGAGTCTGCGGGCGACGGCATTCTGAGCGCCCATGGCGAGTGCGGCGCAGGCGGCCACCAGCACGGCCGAAGTGTTGCCGGGCTCCACGGTGGTCACCGCGGCGACGACCAACGCGACGGCGACCAGCACGCACTCCACGGCGCAGGTCACCGTCAGCAACCGCGGCCGGTCCGCCGGGATCCGGTGCACCAGCTCGCCGCCCAGCCAGGCACCGGCCAGGAAGCCGACCAGCGCCGCGAGTGACGCCAGCAGCGCGAAGCCCGGGGCACCGGCCAACGCGAACCCGAGAAAGACGACGTTGCCGGTCATGTTGGCGACGAACACCCGGCCGAGGGCGAGCACACTCACCGCGTCGATCACCCCGGTGGCCACCGTCAGGATCACCAGCAGGGCGGGCAGTGCGCCGTGCGCGGGATCGCGCACCAGGCCGCGGAACAGGCCCGGACGCTGCGGCACGGCGCCTCCCCCTGACGGTCCCGCACAATGGGTGCGGTGTCGGTGCTGCTGGTGGTCCATCTGCTGTTCACCGCGGCCTACGCCGGGTTCCAGTGGACCGTACAGGTGGTGGTCTACCGGCAGTTCGGGCTGGTCCCGGCGGCCGCCTTCACCGCGTTCGAGGCCGCCCATCAGCGTCGGGTGACCTACGTGGTGGGTCCGCTCTTCGCCGGCCAGGCGATCACGTCGGCCGGGTTGCTGATCGCCGGCGACGGCGCGCTCCGCTTCGTCTCCATCGGGCTGTTCGCCGCTGTGCTGGGCGTCACCGGGCTGCTGGCCGTACCCCTGCACCGGCGGCTGTCGACGGGCTTCGACGCGGCCACGCACCGCTGCCTGCTGCGGGTCGATCTGGTCCGCGCCGGCCTCGCGACGGTCAACGCGATCGTGGCGGCGGCACTGCTGCGGTGACCCGATCCGGGGATCCCGGGTTTCCCGACGGACCCCGCCGGCCGTGTGTCACCATCCGTGCATGGACGCCGACCGCATCAGGACCCTGTTCCTCGAGTTCATGGCCGAGAACGGCCACGTGATCATCCCGCGCGCACCCCTGGTGCCGGCCGACGACCCGAGCACCCTGTTCACCGGGAGCGGCATGCAGCCGCTGCTGCCGTACCTGCTCGGCGCCGAGCACCCGGCCGGGCAGCGGCTGGCCGACAGCCAGACGTGCCTGCGCGCCCAGGACATCGAGGAGGTCGGCGACAACCGGCACACCACGTTCTTCGAGATGCTGGGCAACTGGAGCCTCGGCGACTACTTCAAGCGAGAGCAGATCCGTCAGGTGTGGACGTTCCTCACCGACCGGGTCGGCCTGGACCCGGAACGCATCTACGTCACCTGCTTCATCGGTGACGAGGCGCACGGCATCGGAAAGGACACCGAGGCCGCCGCCATCTGGACCGAGCTGTTCACCGCCGCCGGCATCAGCGCCGGCACCGCCGAGGTCGGGACCGAGGAGCACGCCGCCGCGGTCGGCACCGGCGGCGCGCGGATCGCCTTCTACGGCAAGAAGAACTGGTGGTGCCGGGGCGGCTCGGCGGAGCACATGCCGGTCGGCGAGCCCGGCGGGCCCGACTCGGAGATGTTCTACCTGTTCCCGGAGGTCGAACACGACCCCGCCTACGGCGAGCACTGCCACCAGAACTGCGACTGCGGCCGGTTCATCGAGATCGGCAACTCGGTGTTCATGGAGTACCGCCGCACCGCCGACGGGTTCGAGCCGCTGCCCCGCCGGAACGTCGACTTCGGCGGCGGGCTCGCCCGGATCGCGGCCGCGTCGATGGGCACCTCGGACGTGTTCCGGATCAGCCTGCTGTGGCCGATCGTGGCCCGGTTGGAGGAGCTGTCCGGGAAGAGCTACGAGGAGGCAACGGCGTCGATGCGCATCGTCGCCGACCACCTGAGGGGTGCGACGTTCCTGGCCGCCGACGGGGTGCGACCGAGCAACAAGGCGCAGGGCTACGTGATGCGCCGGCTGGTCCGGCGGGCCGTCCGCTACGCCTTCGACCTGGGCCTCGAGCAGGACTTCCTGCCCCGCATCGTCCCCACCGTCGTCGGCATCTACGAGCACTCCTACCCGGAGCTGCACCGGCACGAGGCCGAGATCGTCGCCGTCCTGGTCAAGGAGGAGAAGGCGTTCCGCCGCAGCCTGACCAAGGGGCTCAAGCAGCTGCGCGGACTGCGCCGCACGGGCGCGACCGGGTCCGACCTGTTCACTCTGCACGACACCTTCGGCTTCCCGGTCGAGCTGTCGACCGAGGAGGCCGGCCGGAGCGGCGTCACCCTGTCCGTGGACTGGCAGGCCGAGTTCGACGCGGCGATGGAGGACCAGCGGCTGCGTTCGCGCGGAGCCTCCGTCATGCATCCGTGACCGGTCTGCGCGGCCGGGTTGCCAACCGGTCGCGCAGATGGGTAGTGTTGCGCCCCTCGGGGGATGCGCACTTGGGGCGCCTCGCTAGGTTCAAGTCCTAGGTCCTCCACCACCTCGAGAACCGCTCCCCGCTCCGGCGGGGGGCGGTTCTCGTGTTTCCGGGGCCGTCGCCCGGGTCCCGGGTCGTCCACCGCCGGCATGGGACGCACCGCAGCCCCGGACCCTGTGGCCCCGGGCTGCCGGGCGGGTGACCCGGGCCTACCCGTCGGTCTTCGGCGCCTTGTCGGCGGTCGGGACCTGCTCCTGCAGATCGGCGATCTTCTGCGGATCCTGCGCCTCCATCCAGGCGATGACGTCCTGGTAGGTCGTGCAGATCGTCTCCGGCTGTCCGCAGGTCTCCTTCATGAACTGCTCGGCCGCCGGGTTGAACGAGTTGCCGTTCCAGTCGTTGAAGTGGTTGGCGATCAGGATGGGCGCCCGGTTGTCGTGGTAGGCCTGCTGGTACATGAAGCGGTAGGTGTCCAGCACGAGCTGGGTGAGCTGCGGCTGGGTCTCCGGCTGCTCCTGGGCCTCGTTGAACTTGTACCAGAAGTTGTAGTCCATGGCCTTGACCAGCGGTGAGTAGCCGGCGTCGGCGAACGCCTGGGAGTAGATGGTGGGGATCGGGAACTGCCAGATCCCGTTCTCCTTGGTCGGCCACGAGATGCCGGTGTACGGGCTCTCGCCCGAGGTGTCGTAGGTCATGCCGTGCGACTGCCAGGACGGGATCAACTGGTCGAACTGGCCGGCCAGGCACGGGGTGCGGCCGCCCTTGACCTCCTCGACCGGGATCTTGAGGTCGGGACCGTCGGTGATCCCGTTGACCGCCTTGTAGTCGGTGAACCAGCTCAGGAACTGGTCGAGCTCGCTGTTCCACTCCGCGGTCGACCAGTTGGCGCCCAGCTCGCAGAAGTGCCCGTTGTAGTGGGTGCCGACCTCGTTGCCCAGCGCGTAGAAGTTGTTCAGGTCGTCGACGCGCTGGATGACCTCGGCCCGGTCGCCGCCGAAGCCGATGGACGACGTACCGGGCGTGGTGCCGGGCGCGGCGTAGGCGTCGGCGTGGTCGTCGGTGAGCAGGTAGGTGCCCGACAGGAAGCCGGTGAAGCGGCTGTCGGTGGGAGCGGCCGCGGCGAGGAACTCCTGCATCTTGCTGTGGCTGCCGGCGCCGTCGAAGGAGAAGATGACGAACTGCGGGACCTTGGTGCCCTTGGGGATCTTGTCCATCGGGACGTTCGAGGGCTTCGGGGTGATCCAGCGGTCGTCGGTGATCTCGGCCTGCGGTACCGCCCCGTCCGGGAGCGGCGCCGCCGACGCCTCGTCCACGCTCTCCGCCTGCGGCGCGGGCGGCGGCGTGGTGCCGGACAGTCCGGTCGCCGACGTCGCGCTCGACGTCTGCGCGATCAGCACCCCGGTGACGACGGTCAGGATCACCGCGGCCACCAGGCCGGCCAGTCGTCCTCGGTTCACAGCTGCACCCTCCCGCGGCCGCCCGGCGTTCGGCGGGTGGTGTCGCCACCCGCGTCCGCGTCCAGAATCGCAGGTCAGCGCGCCCGTCCGGGGTGGACGCGCCGACCACGGCGGTGGCGGGCACCGGACGATCAGCCCAGGGCCTCGACCTCGGTGAGCACGGCGGCGCCAAGGGCCGCGGCGGCGGTGGGTGCGGGTCGCTAAGCCCAGGGCCTCGACCTCGGCGAGCACGTTGGCGCCAAGGGCCACGGCGGCGGTGGGCGCGGGTCGATCAGCCCAGGGCGTCGACCACGGCGAGCACGGCGGTACCGACGGCGGCGGCGTCCGCGGCGGTCAGCGAGGCCAGCGACAGCCGGAGGTCCCAGGGCGCCGCCCGGAAGCTGGACCCGGGTTGCACGATCACGCCGTGATCAGTGGCCAGTCTGAGCGCCACCGCCCCGGGGTCGACCTCGGCCTCCAACCGATCGGCGAAGGCGTCGCCCCGGCGGGCCCGGGCGACGGCCAGCACGTCGACGATCGCGTAGTACATGCTGTCGGTCCCCCCGGGCGGTGCCACGCCGAAGGCCCCCATCAGGGCGTCCATCCGCCGCGCCAGCTCCCGGCGGGTGGCCTGCACGTAGGCGTCCCCGCCCGGCATCAGGAAGGCGAGTTCGAAGAACGTCATCTGCACCTGGTCGGGGGTGGCCAGGCCGGCGATGTTGTGCAGCGCCACCTCGCGGCTGTCGGCCACGAGCCGACGCAGGAACGACAGGTTGTCCACGTCCGCGGTGACCGGGGCGTAGCGGATGCGCAGCGCGTCCTTGGTGTCGTCGGGCAGGGCGGCCAGCGCCTCGTCGGCGACGCTGTCCTCGTGCACGGCGAGGAACCCGACCCGGTTGCCGGTGCCGGCGAAGTTCTTGGAGAACGAGTGCAGCACGACGACGTTGCGCGGGAGCACCGCGGTGATGCCGCGGTAGCCCTCGACGAACGTCGAGTAGGCGGTGTCGACGACGATCAACAGGTCGGGCCGCCTGGTCTCGACGAGCTCACGGAGCTGCTCCAGACGCTCCGGACGCATCGCCCGGCTGTCGGGGTTGCCCGGGTTGATGACGAAGAAGACCTTGATCCGGGGGTCGAGGAGCTTCAGCAGCACCTCGTCGTCGAAGCGGTAGGACCGGTTGTGGGCGGCGTCGATGTCCACGACCGTGAAGCCGTACGACTGCAGCACCGGGATCTGCAGGTACGGGGTGAAGGTCGGGGTGGCGATGGCCACCGCATCCCCCGGGCCCACGATCCGGTTCTCCAGGAGGGTCTTGAACACGTAGGTCATCGCGGCGGCGCCGCCCTCCGTCGCGAACACCCGGAACCGGTGCGACGGGGCGACCGGCGAACCGGTGAAGGTCAGCAGGTACCGCTCGGCCACCTTCTCCAGGTGCGTCAGCATCGACGTCGGCGACGGATAGCCGAAGCCCAGGACGGCGCGCACCAACTCGTGCACCCAGGCGTCGGGCTCGAAGCCGAGTTGCTCGGCGGCGTAGCGGACGGCCTCGGCCAGGAACACCGCCCCGGTGCTGTCGTCGCCCGCCAGGTCGGCGGTGAGCCGGTCCGCGATCCCGGCGGCGGAGGGCATCTCCCCCCATTCCGGGCGGCCACCGGCGGCGGCGGCTTCGGCGACCGCGAACTGCCCGAGCCGGAAGAAGCCCGCCCGGGGAGCGACGGCCGTCCAGTTCGGCTGACCCCGACCGGCGTCGATGACGGGGTGACCGGAGGCGTGCGCCGCGGCGTTGACCCTCGCCTGCAGGGTGAACGGTGTCGCGCTCGCGGGGGTCGGGTCCATCGCACGTCCTCGGTGGTGCCGGCTGCGGCGCGGTGTGCCTCAGCGGTGGGCGGCGGCAGACGTCTGCACGGTCCGCGACGATGCGCCGACGCATCGTCAGATCGCAGTAAACCGCAGCCGGGACGCCGACGGAGGCGATCCGGGTCGCCTCCGCCGCGTCCACGGTCGGGGAACCGCCTCCGGGACGGCGGCGACCGCGTCCGGTTTGTTCACGCAGCGCTTGACCTCGGATGGACCATTGGAGCGACTGTGGTCACTACGGGTGTGTGTACAATCACAGCAGGTCAGGACGGGTTCACGGTTCCGTGCTGACCGCCGCTCGCGGGTCCACCTGTTTCGCTCATCAGTGCAGGAGTGTGGCCATGAGGTCTTCGGTGCTTCGCCGTGTGGCGACCGTCGCCGTCAGCCTGTCCGTCGCGATGTCGTCGTGGGCGGCGCCGTCCGCGGCCGCCGACGACCCGCTGTTCGTCGGCTGGGCGGAGTTGCTCCCCGCCCTGACGTACGAGTACCAGCCCACCAGTCTGGACGACTGCGTGGCCGGCCGGCTGCGGTGCGTCGACGCCACCATCCGGGCGATGGAGAAGCGGTACGCCCCCCTCGCCGCGTCGTGCAGCCACCAGGCGGTGTTCGCGCTGGCCTACCTGCGCACCACCGAGGCCTACCGGCGGTTCAGTGCCACCGACGGCAACCTGGCCGACCCGACCTTCGTCAACCACCAGGACGTGGCCTTCGCCCGGATGTACTTCGACGCCTACGACGCGTGGTCGGCCGGATCCCTGGAGCGGGTGCCGCCGGCCTGGCGCATCGCCTTCGACGCCGCCGGACGCGACGGGGTCAGCGGGCTCGGCAACCTGCTGCTGGGGATGAACGCCCACGTCAACCGCGACCTGCCGTTCGTCCTGGCCGCGATCGGCCTGACCCGGCCCGACGGCACCAGCCGCAAGAACGACCACGACCGGATCGACCGGATGCTCAACGGTGTGGTCCAGCCGCTGATCGACGAGACCGCCGCGACGCTGGACCCGCAGATCCCGGCGTTGAACACCCCGTGGGGCGTCGGGTACACCGCGCTGCTGCAGGCCATCGTCGGCTGGCGCGAGGTCGCGTGGCGCTTCGCCGAGCTGCTGGTGGCGGCCCCGACACCGCAGGCGCGCGAGCTGGTGGCCCAGCAGATCGAGACCTACGCCGCGGTCACCGCACGGACCATCGTCGTCGCGACGTCCTACCTGCCGCCGGCGACGAGCCCCGTCCGGCGCGACGCGTTCTGCGCCGGCCGGTGACGCTGAGCGGGTACCTGCGCGGGCGACCGCTGCCGTGGTGGGTGGCACCGGGCCGGCGGCCGGTGATCCGCGCCCGCCGTGACCTGACCCGGACCACGGTGGCGCTGGCCGTCGGCGCGGGACTGCTGGTCGGCTGCGGTGTACTGGCGGCCGGCGCGGACCCGACCGCGGGGGCGCTGGACCGCTGGCTAATCGTCGGTCTGACCGTCGCGGTCGTCGCGCTGTTCCTCAGCCGGGTCAACCGGCACCTGTACCAGCGCGCGGCGATGGCCGAGGCCGTCGCCCAGCTGGGGCAGCGCGCGCTGCGGGTGAGCGAGCCCGACGAGTTGCTGACCACGGCGCTGACGGTGGCCGTCGAGGCGCTGGGCACCGAGTACGGCACGGCGTTGCGGCGGTTGCCCGACGGCGGGCTGCGGGTGGCCGCCGAGCTCGGCCCGGACACCATCCAACCCGGGACGGTCATCCCACTGGCGGCGTCGGGCTCGTACGCGATGCACGTCGTCGAGTCGGCCGAACCGTTCGTCTCCCGCGACCTGCGGCGCGACCCTCGCATCACCCCGCCGGTGCCGCTGATCGCCCGGGGCATCGTCAGCGGCGTCGCGGTCCCGGTGCCGGGCGTGCACGGGGCGCTGGGGGTGCTGGCCGTGCACGCCACCCGCCGGCGCTGGTTCCCCGCCCACGAGGTGGCCCTGCTGCAGGCGATGGCCAACATCGTGGCCACCGCCTGGGAGCAGGTGGCCTTCCGCGAGCAGCTCAGTCACCAGGCGCTGCACGACCCGCTGACCGGCCTGGCCAACCGCGCGCTGCTGCTGGACCGTCTCGAGCAGGCGCTGTCGCGCCGGCCCAGCGGGCGCGCCGACGAACCCGGCATCGCCGTGGCCCTGATCGACCTGGACCGGTTCAAGAGTGTCAACGACGGTCTCGGGCACGCCGCCGGCGACGTGGTGCTGCAGACGGTCGGCCGGCGGTTGGCGGCCGCGGTGCGCCCGTCGGACACCCTCGCCCGGTTCGGCGGTGACGAGTTCGCGATGCTGTGCGAGCACGTGTCGGAGGAGCACGTCACCGACCTGACGTCGCGGATGGTGGAGGCCGCGACGATGCCGGTGGAGTTCGAGGGCACCGTGCTCACCGTCACCGCCAGCGTCGGGGTGACGCTGACCTCGCCGCGTCGGCACGGCGCCAACGCCGAGGACCTCCTCCGCGAGGCCGACATCGCGCTGTACCGGGCCAAGGACCACGGCGGCAACCGGATCGAGCTGTTCAACGAGCGCATGCAGGCGCAGGCACAGGCCCGGGTGAAGCTGGAGGCGGAACTCCGCACCGCGATCGACCGGGACCAGCTCTGCCTGCACTACCAGCCGATCCGCACCACCGCCGGTCAGCACCTGGTCAGCCTGGAGGCGCTCGTGCGCTGGCGGCATCCGGAGCGTGGACTGCTGCCGCCGGACGATTTCCTGCCGCTGGCCGAGCAGACCGGGCTGATCGTGCCGCTGGGCCGGTGGGTGCTCCAGGAGGCCTGCCGACAGACCGCCCGCTGGCAACGCGAGCTCGGCGGGCGCCCCGTGCGCATCGCGGTCAACGTCTCGCCGCGTCAGCTCGACGACCCGGAGCTGGCGGCGCTGGTGACCACCACGATCGCCGCCAGCGGGCTGGTCCCGGGGACGCTGACCCTGGAGATCACCGAGACCGCCCTGCTCGACGGCGGCGACGCGGCCCACGCCGCGTTGAACGCGCTGGTGACGGCCGGCGCGAGCCTGGTGCTGGACGACTTCGGCACCGGCTACTCGTCGCTGACCCACCTGGCGCGGTTCCCGATCCAGGCGCTGAAGATCGACCGGTCGTTCGTGGCCGGGCTGGACAGCGACTCGCGGGACGCGGTCATCGTGGCGGCGGTCATCGCGCTCGGGGCCGAGCTGGGGCTCAACGTCATCGCCGAGGGCGTGGAGAACGAGCGGCAGCTGGAGATGCTGCTGCAGATGGGCTGCCCCGCGGTGCAGGGCTACCTGCTGGACCGGCCGCTGCCGCAGCCGTCGTGGACGGCCCGGCTGCCGCTGCAGCGGCTGAGCGGACCGACCCCAGAGACGGATCAGGCCCCGTCTCGCGACGGGGCCCGTTCGGCGCTGCGGTGATGGTCGGTGCTGCGTGATTGTCGGTGCTGTGGTGATGGTGGTGCGTGGTGGAGCTGCGGGGAATCGAACCCCGGACCTCTTCGATGCGAACGAAGCGCGCTACCAACTGCGCTACAGCCCCGCGCACGGTTCCCCGTGAGCATCGAAAGACTACCAGCCGCCGAGGGGCGGTCGTGCACACCGCGGGGTGCCCACCGGTTCACCGCCACCCGGCGCGTCCCTCAGGCGGCGGTGAACGCCTCGCCGCGCAGGATCGGCACGACCGAGGAGGCGCCGAGCTCGGCGGCCACCGCGATCTCGGCGCCGAAGCCGTCGGCGGTCAGCTCACGGCCGGAGGCGCACGCCTGCAGGGCGAGCCCGATGCGGCCGCGCACGTCGCGGTAGGTGGCGACCGCGGCGTCGGCCTCGGGTGAGGAGGTCCGGATGCCCGACGACTGCAGTTCGGCGATGACCGCGCCGGCGCCCCACATGTCCTCCACGGACGGCCGCAGCAGGTCACCCGGCCACCGCTCCCCCGACGCGATCACCGCGACCGGACGGCCCTGCCCGGATCGGACGATCCAGCGGGCCACGGCGGCGGCGTTGCGCAGGCACGCACCGATGACGACCGCGCCGCGGTCGGCCATGCTGCGGGCGATGGCCGAGCCGTTCGGCGACGGCAGGACGAGACGGCGGGCCCGGTCGAGCGGGCCGTCGGGGGCGGCGGCGGCGCGCACCGACAGCGGGGAGAGGCTCACGCCGGTGGCCCCGGCCTCGCTGCGGCCCACGGCGAGCACGGCCTGCCGAGAGGCGGCGAAGGCGGCGGCCGAGGCGTCGCGGACCCGGTAGGGGAAGACCTCGACACCGTGGTCGACGGCGACGGACAGCGTCGTGGTGAACGACAGGACATCGACGACGACGACGATCCCGGCGCCAGCGGCCGTGGCGGCCGCGCCCTCAGCGCCCCAGTCGAAGCGGATGGTCGCGTCGGCCTGCTGATAGACCCCGGCACCCACGCCCGTCATCGTCAACGGACGTCACTGCCCGACGGCGCGGCGGTACTCCATCGGCTCGTAGTACTCCAGGTCGTCGAAGCCGGGATCGTCGTCGTCCAGGTCCAGGACGACCCGGTTCGACCGGTGACGGACCGGACCGGCGGCGTCCCGGGGGCCCGGCGCGCGGCGGGCGTACGGGTCGGCGAAGCCGTCGAGGTCGGCGGCGTGCTCGGGGCGGATCTGGCGGGCGCGCTGAAGCTTGGCGAGCCGGCGCGCCCGGATGTCGGCCTCGATGCGGACCTGGCGGCGCAGGTAGGTCAGGAACAGCACCAGCAGCAGCGCGGAGATCCCGGCACCGATCCACAACGTGCCCGAGACCAGGATCGCGGCCAGCGCGAACCCGACGATCAGCAGGGTCAGCACGAGGACGGCGCGGCGGCGGCGGGCGAACTTCCAGGCGCGGGCGCGCTCGGCCGCTTCCGGGTCGTACAGACCGCGGCCGGGGCGGCGCGGGATCGGCCGGACGTTGTCCGGCTCCGGCTCCGCGTCGGCGGACCGGGAGTCGGTGGCGTCGGCGTCGGCCGGGGCGTCGGTGCGGGTGGAGGCGCGCCACGCCTGGTACTGGCGGCGCAGCTCGGCCTCGTCGTGCTCGTCGTAGGCGGCGGCCTCCTCGCGGGCGTCCTCGTCGTCGAGGTGGGCGGGGGCGTCGTCGGCGCGGCCGTCGAACTCGGCGACGTCGGTGCCGTCGTCATCTGCGCCGTCACGGTCGGCCGTGTCCCGGGCCGCGTCGAACGGATGACTGCCGTGGGGCTCGGGAGCCGCTCCGGCCGCCGCCACCGGCTCGAGCACGACGGTGTCGTCGTCGGCGCGGGCGCTGTCGTTCACCTGCTGGCTGGACATCTGATCCTCACTCCGGACGGTTCTGGTCGGGCTCTGGGCGGTGCGTCGGGAGACGGCGGGGAACCGGCGGCCGGGCCGGCGCCCGCCGGCGGGGACACGGCTGAGGACCCGGAAGCCGCTGCCCTCCACGGTCTCCTTGACGTGGCCGCGGCGACGCGACCACGAGGGGACCAGCAGGACGATCCAGGCGACGGCGAGCGCCACCAGCAGCAACGACTGCGGAACCGTCATACCCATCCTCCTGGCACTGCCGAGTTGGTCGCGCCCGCAGTCCGCGCCGTGTACGGCGCGCAGCCTCGAACCAACCCTTCTGCGCTGTCACGCTAGCCACCCGGGTCCCACCCGTTCGGGAGGACACGCGGTCGGGAGGCGGCCGCCCGGTCACAGGGCGGGCCGGCCCTACGGACGTGCGAATCCGTCCGCCGACCAGGAGCGCAGCAGACCCGCGGCGCCGCCGGTTGCCTCCTCGGCGGTGAGCGCCCAGAGCTGGTGGTCGCGCCAACCGCCGTCGATGTCCAGATAGCGCTGCAGCAGGCCCTCCTGACGGAAGCCGAGGTGCGCCAGCACCCGCTGGCTGGCGTGGTTGGCCGGCGACACCGTCGCCTCCACCCGGTGCAGCGCACCCTCGGTGAGGGCGTGCGCGACGACCTGGGCGACGGCCACCGTGGCGACCCCTCGACCGGCGAACTCCGAGCCGATCCAGTAGCCGACCCAGCCGCTGTGCAGCGGGAAGCGTTGGATGCCGCCGATGGTGACCTGACCGGCGAACCGGCCGCCGACGGTCACCGCGAACGGCAGCGCGGTGCCCAGCCGCGCGGCCTGCCGCAGCATCGCCCGATGGTCCATCCACGCGGGCCGGGTGTGCCTGGCCACCCAGGTCAGGCTCGAACTCGGGTCCCAGGGCCGGATGAGGGCCTCGTCCCGGATACGCATCCGCCGCCAGTCCACGCCGTCGGCGGCCCGCAGCGGGCGCAGTTCGACAGGCCCCAGGGCCGACGGCACGGGGCCGAGCCGGCCCGGCCAACCCGGCGTGCTCGGGGCGAACCAGCTCACGGCCGGATCAGGCCCGTTGGGCCAGGAACGAGACCGCCACCTCGGAGCCGACGTTGACGTCGGTGGCCTGTTCGTCGATCAGCACCAGGCAGTTGGCCTCGGCCAGCGACGCGAGCAGGTGGGTGCTGTGGCCCCCCAGGATGTGCACCAGGTAGTCGTTCTCGTCGTCGCGCATCAGCTGCCCCCGCAGGAACGACCGCCGCCCGAACGGCGACGTGATCGGCTCCAGCGTGCGCGCCGAGACGGTGCGCCGGTAGGGGTTGCTGCGGCCCAGCATCACCCGCAGCGCCGGCCGCACGATGACCTCGAAGACGACCAGCGCGCTGACCGGGTTCGCGGGCAGCAGGAACGTCGGTACCCGGTCGGGCCCGAGCAGACCGAAGCCCTGGGCCGAGCCGGGCTGCATGGCGACCCGGGTGAGGTCGAGCTGGCCGAGGTCGGCCAGCGCTTCGGCGACGACCGCGCCCGACGACCCGCCGGCCGCGCCGGCGATGATGACGGCCTCGCTGACCAGCAGCCGCGCCTCCACCATTTCGCGCAGTCGGCGCAGGTCGCGGGGGCCGATGCCGATGCGGTTGACGTCGGCGCCGGCGTCACGGGCGGCGGCGGCCAGCGCGAAGGAGTTCACGTCGTAGACCTGACCGGGACCGGGGGTCCGCGCGACGTCGACGAGCTCCTCGCCCACGGAGATGATGGACAACCGCGGCCGCGGGTGCACCAGCACCTTGTCGCGGCCGACGGCGGCCAGCAGACCGACCTGCGCCGCGCCGATGAACGCACCGGAGCGGACCGCGACGTCCCCCGGTTGGACGTCCTCGCCGATGCGGCGCACGTAGCTGCCCGAGGGCACTGCCGCGGAGAACGCGACCCGGGCGGCGTGCCCGTCGGTCTCGTACCGCGGCACCACGGTGTCGGCGATGATGGGCAGCGGCGCGCCGGTGGCGACGTAGACGGCCTGGCCGGGCTGCAGCCGGTGCGCGGTGCGGGCACCGGCGGTGATCTCACCGACCACGGGCAGCTCCACCGGGGTCGCGTCGGAGGCCTGGGCGATGTCGACGTACCGGACGGCGTAGCCGTCGACGGCGGCCTGGTCGAAGGCCGGCAGCGCCGACTGGGCCACCACCTCCTCCGCGCACAGCAGCCCCTGCGCCTCGGAGATCGCGGTACGGACCGGGGACGGTGTGACCGCGGACCGGAGCACCAGGTCGAGCTGTTCGCTCACCGATCGCATCAGACGGCCCCGCCCCGCCGACCGGACCGGCCGGTCCGGCGTCGACCTCCGGACACCGGACGGGCTGAGCTCAGAGTGGTCATGACTGCCCAACCTATAGCGCGGCGGCACCTGTACGCGGCACCGCGGGCCGGTGACGTGCGCGTCCGGTGCCCACGCCGCCTTCCCGGCGGAGCCCGCGATGGGTGAAGGTGGCCGGATGACCCGGTCACCTCGCTCCTCCCCCGACGCCCCGGACGACCCGTCGGTCACCGCCGCGAAACAGCAGCTTCGCCGCCGGCTGCTCGACCGCCGGCGACACCGCACGCCCGAGCACCGCGCAGCGGTGGGCAGGGCGAACGCCGACCACCTGTTCGCCGCGGCGTCCCCGGGCACCACGGTGTGCGGCTTCCTGCCCCTGCCGTCCGAGCCGCTCGACGGCCGGCTGCTCGACCGGTTGACCGGAGCGGGGGTCACGGTGCTGGTGCCGGTCGTCACCGGCGCGGCCCCCCTGGACTGGAGCGACTGGTCGGCCGCCCGCCGGGCCGCCGGGTCCGGGGAACTGCCACGCCGCGCAGGCCCGGTGGGGATCGACGAGCTGGACGCCCCGCGGCTGGGCCCGGGCGCGGTCGCCTCGGCCGATCTCGTGCTCGTGCCGGCGCTGGCGGTCGACCCGGCCGGTCACCGGCTGGGCCGTGGGGGCGGGCACTACGACCGCACCTTGGCGCTGCTGGGCACCCTGACGCGTCGACGGCCGCCGCTGGTCGCGGTGCTGGACGACGACGAGGTGCTCGACACCGTGCCGCACGACCACCTCGACGTGCCGGTGTCACTGCTGGTCACCCCCCGGGGTGGACTGCGCGTTCCGGGGGCGTCGCGGGCGGGGTGAGCAGGACCGCACCCGACGGTGTTTGCGTGCCGGGCGTCGCCCATGGATCATCGAACTGGCACTCCGACCGGTCGAGTGCCAACCGGATGCCCGGGGCGGTCGTTCGCCCATCGGCCACCCACCGGGATGCGCAGTCAGCGGAGGAACCCTCGATGCCCACCTATCAGTACGCCTGCACCGAATGCGGGCACCAGTTCGAGGAATTCCAGTCGTTCAGCGACGCCGCCCTCACCGACTGCCCGGTCTGCGGCGGGCGCCTGCGCAAGGTCTACGGATCCGTCGGCGTGGTCTTCAAGGGCTCCGGCTTCTACCGGACGGACTCCCGCAACGGCGACGGCAAGGTCGCGAAGAGCGCCGATCCCGCCGCCCCCAAGAGCAGCCCGGAGAAGTCCTCGTCCGGTGACGGCGGCAGCAGCAAGCCGGCCCCGGCGACCACCTCGAACGGCAGCTCGACTCCCGCGAGCTCCTCGACGTCGTCCGCCAGCAGCACGGCGTCGGGTTCGGGTAGCACCGGCTCCTGACGACGGCGGGCCGGCGCCGGCCCGCCGAAGCGCGGCCGGACGTTCGTCGGTCGCCCGCACCCGTCGGTCCTCCGGCACCGTCGCGGCCCGTCGGACCTCCGACACGCCGCTACGAGCCGCCGGAGGCGTGATCGGCGGTCCCCAGTTGCACCCCATCGTGGGGTTGTCCCCTCCGGCACCGTCCGTCGACGGCCGACCGTCCGTGCGCTCCCTAGCGTCCTGGGTGTCGAGGACGGGGACCAGACATGCGCATCAGCGACAGTGCTGTACAGCCGAGCCGCCACCGGGCCGGGCGGGGCACCGCGCGCCGCGCGGCCGACGCACCGACCGGCGCGCCGCGTCGGCGGCCGGGCGGGGCGGTCCGCGCCGAACCGATCGACCGCGACTCGCAGATCGATCGCACGGGCGGGTGCGACCGCGCCGGCGGCGCTGTGACGGCGGCCGCCGAGGCGCGGCGGCGGTCCGTACGGGCACTCACCCCACGCTGGCGCCGCGAGCGCTGGACCGGGCGGGCCGGCGGTCGGCGTTACCGGGCGGCGCGGCGGGCGGTGGCGGTCCTGCTCCTGGTGCTGGCCGGGTTGTCGGCCGCGCGGGGCAGCGCGGCCGAGCCGGGGGTCGAGGCCCTCGCCCTGACCCGCGATCTGAAGGTCGGGGCGGTCCTCACCGCGACGGACGTCGCGGTCACCCGTGTCGTGTCGCCACCCGACGGTGCGCTGGCCGACCCCGCTGACGTCGACGGCCGACGCCTGACCTCGGCCGCGCGGCGTGGCGAGGTCCTCACCGATCGCCGGCTGGTCGACACCCCCGGGCCCGAGCCCGGGCCGGGACGCGCGGCGGTGGCGGTCCGGCCCGCCGACCCTGCGGTCCTGCAACTCCTGCAGGCCGGGAGCGCGGTCGTCGTCGTCGGGATCGACAGCGCCGGCGCGGTGCAGCCACTGACGTCGGACGCGTTGGTGCTGGCGGTGCTGGTCGCGGGGAGCGGCTCGGGTGACCGGTCGCAGCCGGTGCTGCTGTCCGTCCCCGAGGCCGAGGCCGACCGTCTCGCCGCCGCCGCACTGACCGGTGACGTCGCCCTGCGTCTGCGGTGACCGGCCCGGACCGGGCGCACGCCGTGCAGGCGTTTCACCCGGCCGGCGGACCGGCGGATACGCTCCGTCCGTCAGTTGCGCGGTGTTGCGCGCCACCCCCTCCCCCGACCCCGAGGAGAACCCGTGCTCAAAGGCTTCAAGGACTTCCTGTTCCGCGGGAACATCGTCGAACTGGCGATCGCCGTGGTCATCGGCGGTGCCTTCACCGCCCTCGTCGGCAGCTTCACCACCGCGATCATCCAGCCCATCCTGGCCAGCATCGGCGGCGTGAACGCCGACGGGCTCGGCTTCAACATCCTCGGGTCGGACGGCCCCGCGACGTCCTTCGTCAACATCGGCGCGGTCATCACCGCCGCGATCACCTTCCTGATCACCGCGGCCGTCGTCTACTTCATCTTCATCGTGCCGATGAACACGATCACCGAGCGCCGCAAGAAGGGAATGAAGCCCGTTGACGCCGCACCCACCGACAACGAGCTGCTGCTGCAGATCCGCGACCTGCTCAAGGCGCAGAACGACGGGAAGGCCACCGACAACCCGCTGATCTGAGGCACTCGACCCGGACGTCCCGGGTGGGCCGTCCCGGTGTCGGCCGTGCGATCCGGGGCGGTCCCGGTGTGGGCCGGCCCGGTGACGGCCGTGCGGTCCGGGGCGGTCCCGGTGTGGGCCAGCCCGAGTCGAGAGCGTCCGTGCCGTCCCGCACCGCCCGCTGTCGATGGCTACGGAAGGCGCTCAGCCGCCGTGGTGCGGCGGCCGGTCGTCCAGGACCAGGCGTCCGCACCGCCTGCTGCCCGAGGCCGCGGACGGCGACCAGCCGCCGGGGTGCGGCGGCCGATCTCCAGAAACCAAGGGCGTCCACGCCGTCCACCACCGCCGCTGTCGGTGGCTGCGGGCGGCGGAGCGCTCAACCGCCGTGCTGCGACGGCCGGTCCTCCAGGACCAGGCGTCCGTGCCGTCCCGCACCGCCCGCTGTCGGTGGCTACGGAAGGCGCTCAGCCGCCGTGGTGCGGCGGCCGGTTCTCCAGGTACCAGGCCTCCGCCGGGTCCCGACCCGACGGCACCTCGGGGTCGGGCAGGTCGTCCCGGGTGCTCACCGGATCGGTGCCGAAGATGCGGTCCAGCTCGGCCCGGCTGCGCACCGGGGTCGAACCGGCGGGCGGGGGTGCGGTGGTGCTCCCGGTCGGTGTGGCGCCCGGATCGGCCGGCGGCTCGGGCGGGCCGTCGGCCGGGACGACCGACCGGTCGGGCGTCACCATGCGCCCGTCGACGCCGCCGCGGCCACGCTGCCCCGCATCCGGCTCAGAGCTCTTCGAGGTCCGACAGCTCGCCGATGAGGTAGGCGGCCAGCGGGGTGAGGGTCGCGAGGGCATCGCGGATGGCCTGCCGTGAGCCCGGGATGTTGGCGACCAGCGTCGAACCCGACACCCCGACGAGCCCGCGGGAGATCACCGCCTCCATGACACCGGCGGTCATCCCCGACCAGCGCAGGGCCTGGCTGACCCCCAGCAGCTCGCGGTCCAGGATCTCCGCGGTCACGTCCGGGACGACGTCGCGCGGCGACACCCCGGTGCCGCCGACGGTGATGACCAGGTCGACGCCGCCGATGACGGCCGTGTTCAGCGCGTTGCGGATGACCGGTTCGTCGGAGGGCACCGTGACGCTGCCGTCGACCACGAACCCGGCCTCCACCAGCAGCTCGGTGACCAGCGCACCGGTGCCGTCGTCCTCGGCCTCGTGAAGGTGCCGATCCGCCACCAGGACGATCAGTGCACGTCCGGAGCGGTCGTTGATTGCGGGCACTCGGCAAACCTTTCCTCGTCCGGTTCGCGGTCGCCGCTCACCGGTCCACACCCCCGTCGCGCTGGTGCGCCGACAGGCATTCGAGCCTAGTCGTCGGCGACGGAGCGGGTACGCCCGGACGCGGTGCGCAGCCGGTCGGGCCGAACCCCGCCGGTGACCGGGGCGGGCTCAGCCCAGGAACGCCACCGCCGCGGAGCGGAACACCCCGGACGGCACCGCCGACACGTGGGTTCGACCCGGCAGCCCGACGAACGTCGCCGCGGGCAGTCCCGCCGTCCAGGCCCGGGCCGGGTCGTGCAGCGGGTCGTCGGTGCCCACCGCCACCAGCGTCGGGACCGCCGGGTCGGGTGCGCGACGGACGGCGGCCGGGTCGGTGTGGAGTCCGCGGACGAGCGCGGCCAGCGCGCGCTCGTCGTTGCCCGGCAGCGCGGCGATGGTCCGGGCGATCCGCGCCGTCTCGGCGTGCGCCGGCACCGGCCCGCCCCCCAGCGCCCGATCGACCAGGTCCGGGTCGAAGCCCTGGAGCAACGGCTGACCGGCACTGCCGCCGAGCACCAGTCGCCGCACCGGCGCGGGCATCCCCGGGGTGGCCAGGTACTCGAGCAGCACCCGCGAGCCCAGCGAGTAGCCGATCGCGTCGACCGGACGGCCGGCCCCCACCGTCGACGCCACGACCGCGGCGAGGTCGCCCACCAGCAGCGGCAGCCGGTAGGCGGCCGGATCGTGGGGCGCACCGCTCCCGCCGTGACCCCGCTGGTCGAGGCGGATCAGCGGCCGGCCCGTCGCGCGCAGCGAGCGCAGCCAGCCGGCCTGCTCCCAGTTCACGAACGCATCCGACCCCAGCCCGTGGACCAGCACCACCGGGACGGCGTCCGCCGCTCCGGGGGTCACGTACACCCGGACCGGGGTGCCGTCAGGTCCGGTGACGTCGGTCGGCGACGGGGGTGCGGTGGACATCCGCCCCATGCTCCCCCATCAGCGGCGACGGCGGCGGACGACACCACACCCAGTAAGGTCCGTCTGTGACTCGACACCGCCACCCGGCACGCGATCTCGCCCAGATCGCCGTTTTCGCCGGTCTGATCGCCGCCCTCGGACTCCCCGGGGGCATCCAGGTCGGCTCGACCAGCGTGATGATCACCTTCCAGACCCTCGGGGTGATGCTCGCCGGCGCCGTCCTCGGACCCCGCAAGGGCGTCGCCGCCGTCGCCGTCTTCGCGGTGCTGGTCGCCGCCGGCCTGCCGCTGCTGTCCGGCGGCCGCGGCGGCATCAGCTGGCTCACCACCGCCCCCAGCGCCGGCTACCCGTACGGCTGGCTGCTCGGCGCCTTCGTCATCGGACTGGCCACCCGGCGGCTGCTGCCGGCCTACCGGCTCTGGCTGGCCCTGCCGCTCACCGCGCTCGGCGGGATGGTCGCCGTCTACGCGGTCGGCGTCCCGGTCACCGCGCTCAACGCCGGCGTGCCCCTGGGCGCGGCCTTTGTCGACTCGCTCAAGTTCTGGCCCGGTGACCTGATCAAGGTCGTCGTGACCGTGCTGGTCGCCCGTCAGGTGCACCGCGCCTACCCGGGCCTGATCGGCCGGCCGGCCGGCGGCCGCCCGACCCGCGCCGTCGCGGGCGACCCGGTCGCCGCCGACGGTCGCGCGCCCGGCGGCAGCACTCCCTCCCGCGCCCGCCCGGCCGGTTCACGCGACGGCGGTTCCCCCGCCCCGGCTGCCGCCCACCCCGACCATCACCCGACCGGCGGAGACCGATGAACGCGTCCGACCACCCGGGCAGCCAGCCCACACCCCCGCACGATCAGCAGGACACCGAGCACCGGGACACCGAGCAGCGGGACGCCGAGGCGCCACCCGCGGGCCTGGCCGGCTGGCTCCGCGGCGCCCTGGAGCACCGGGCCGTCGACCTGGACGGGATCCGGCTCAGCTACGGCGAGCTGGCCGCGGAGATCAACGAGGCCGTCGACGAGTTGCACGCCACCGAGCGGGGCGACGGCCCCGCCGACATCCTGGCGGTCAGCGACACCGATCCGCTGGCCACTCTCATCGCCTGTTACGCAGCGCTCATCGCCGGCCGCCCGGTACTCGTCACCGACCCGGAGCAGCCGGTCCCGGCCGTCACCTCGCTGCCCGCGGGGGCCCAGCTGCTGCTCACCACCTCCGGCTCGACCGGCCGGCCGCGGGTCATCGCCCGCACCTGGGAGTCCTGGCGGGTGTCGTTCCCGCCATTCACCGAGATCACCGGCATCGACGGCGACGACACCGTCGCCCTCACCGGGCCGCTGCACGGCAGCATGCACCTGCTCGGGGCGCTGCACACGCTGTGGGTCGGCGCCACCCTGACCGACGACGTCACCGCGGCCACGGTGATGCACTGCGTCCCGACGGTGCTCGACACGCTGCTCCGCGACGACGAGACCGCCACGCCGGCCGTCCGGCTCGCGGTCATCGGGGGCGCGCCGCTGACCACCGGCCTCGCCGACCGTGCGCGGGCCGCCGGCATCGAGCTCGTCGAGTACTACGGCGCCACCGAGCTGTCCTTCGTCGCCGCCCGCCGGTACCGCCGGCCGCTCGCCCCCTTCCCGGGGGTGGAGGTGGTCGCCCGCGACGGGGTCATCTGGGCGCGGTCGCCGTACCTGTCGCTGGGCTACGCGGGGGCGTCGGGCGAGATGCGTGTCGACGACGAGGGCTTCGCCTCGGTGGGTGACCTCGGCGCCTTCGTCGGCGAGTCGCTGGCCGTGCGGGGCCGCGGCGACGCCGCCATCACCACCAGCGGCGCGACGGTGCTGGCCGAGGACATCGAGGCGAGCCTGCTCGAGCTGCCCGGGGTGCGGGCGGTGGCGGTCGTCGGCCTGCCGCACGAGCGGCTCGGAGAGATCGTCGCCGCGGTGATGGAGGTCGCCCCCGGCACCAAGGGGGCGCTGCTGCGCACCGAGGCGCGCTCCCGGCTGCAGAGCGCCGCGCTCCCCCGCCGCTGGTACGTCGCCACCCTGCCGCGCACCTCCGCGGGCAAGATCGTCAGGGCCGCCATCCGCGCCGGCCTCATCGACGGAACCCTGGATGCGCAACCGCTGGCCTGACCGGGCCGGCTCGCCGCGGCCGTGACCGCCGCGGTCGTGGCCGCGCGCCGAACGCCGATCGGCACGGCCGGGCACGCCCTGGCCGGGGTGACCGTCGACCGGTTGGCGGCCCCGGTGCTGCGCGTCCTCGCCGACGACCCCCTCCTGGGGCCGGTGGACGACGTCCTGCTCGGCAACTGCCTCGGACCGGGCGGCAACCCGGCGCGGCTGGCCGCGCTGGGTGCGGGCCTGGGCACCGCCACCCCGGCGGTCACCGTCGACCGGCAGTGCGGCTCCGGTCTGGACGCGATCCTGCAGGGCGCCGCCCGGATCGCCGCCGGCCAGGCCGGTGTGGTGCTGGCCGGCGGCGCCGAATCCGCGTCCACCGCACCGGTGCGTGCCCGGCGGGACACCGGGCAGACCTACGCCCGCGCCCCGTTCGCCCCCGCCGGCTTCCCGGACCCGGACATGGGCCCGGCCGCCGACGCGCTGGCCGCGCACCTGGGCATCGGGCGGGCCGACCACGACGCGTGGGCGGCCCGTTCGTTCGAACGGGCGCAGCGCGCCTGCGAACGGGGGGCGTTCGCCGCCGAGTGGGTGCCGCTGCCCGGCCTCGACCACGACGAGCGGGTCCGCCCCGGGGTGACCACCGCGCGGCTGGCCCGGCTGCGGCCGGCCTTCGGTCCGGACGGCACCCACACCGCCGGCAACTCCTGCGGCATCTCCGACGGCGCCGCCGCGGTCGCGCTCACCTCTCCCGACGCCGCCCGCGGGCGTCCGCACCTGCGGATCCTCGGCGGGGCGGTCCGCGGCTGCGACCCGGCGCTGCCCGGTCTCGGCCCGACCGCCGCGGTGCCGCCGCTGCTGGAGCGGCTCGGGCTGGGCGTCGCCGAGCTCGGCGCCGTCGAGATCACCGAGGCCTTCGCCGCGCAGATCCTCGCGGCCGTCCGCACCCTGGATCTGGACCCGGACACCGTCTGCACCGACGGCGGGGCGATCGCCATGGGCCATCCCTGGGGCGCGTCCGGCGCCGTCCTGGTGGTCCGGCTGTTCGCCCGGATGCTGCAGCCCGGCGGCCCGGAGTTCGGTCTGGCCGCCTGTGCCATCGGCGGCGGACAGGGCATCGCCCTCGTCGTCCAGCGGGTGGCGCCGTGAGCCGGCCGTGCACCGCCGGCAGCGGACGCGGCGCGCCGTGACCCGCGAGATCCGCTTCGAGCACGTCTCGCACGCCTTCGGCGACCGCCGGGTCCTCACCGACGTCCACCTCACGCTCACCGAACCGCGGGTCGGCATCGTCGGCGCGAACGGCTCCGGCAAGTCCACGCTGGCCCGGTTGATCAACGGGCTGGTCGAGCCGAGCAGCGGCACGGTCAGCGTGGACGGGCTGTCGGTGGCCCGCGACGGCAAGCGGGTCCGGGAGCGCGTCGGCTTCGTGTTCACCGACCCGGACACCCAGATCGTGATGCCCACGGTCCGCGAGGACGTGGCCTTCACGCTGCGCCGGACGACCTTGTCCCGGGCCGAGGCCGCCGCCCGGGTCACCGCCATCCTGGAGCGGTTCGGCCTCGCCGATCACGCCGACCATCCGGCGCACCTGCTGTCGGGTGGGCAGAAGCAGCTGCTGGCGCTGGCCTCGGTGCTGGTCGCCGAGCCGGCGGTGCTGATCGCCGACGAACCGACGACGCTGCTCGACGCCCGCAACGCCGCGATGATCGCCGCCACCTTCGGCCGCCTCGACCAGCGGGTCGTGGTGGTGACCCATCAGCTGGATCTGGTGGCCGATTTCGACCGCGTGCTGGTGATCGACGACGGCCGGGTCGTCGCCGACGACCTCCCCGGGCCGGCCCTGGCCGCCTACCGCCGGGTGCTGCTCGCGTGATCGGGCTCTACCACCCCGGCCGCTCGCTGCTGCACCGCACGCCCGCGGGACCGAAGCTGCTGCTGCTGGCGGTCGCGGTGGTGCTCACCGTCCGGCTGGACACCCCGGTGCAGCTGGGCGTGGCGCTGCTCGCCGTCGCGGTCCTCTTCGCCGTGGCCGGCATCCCGGCCCGGGTGGCGCTGGCCCAGTTCCGGCCGCTGCTGTGGATCGTGCCGTTCATCGCCGCGTTCCAGCTGCTGTTCTCCGGCTGGGAACGGGCCGTGACCAGCGTCGGCACGCTGCTGGTCAACGTCGGGCTGGCTGCCCTGGTCACGCTGACCACCCGGGTCAGCGCGATGCTCGATCTCACCCGGACCCTGCTGCGGCCGCTGCGCCGCGTCGGCGTCGACCCCGACCGGATCGGTCTGATGCTGGCGCTGACGATCCGCTGCGTCCCACTGGTCAGCGGCATCGTCGGCGACGTGGTGCAGGCCCGCAAGGCCCGCGGGGTGACCGGTCTGCGCAACTCGGCGCTGGCGCTGGCCGCGCCGGCCGTGGTGCGCGCGTTGCGCACGGCCGACAGCCTGGGTGACGCGCTCCGGGCGCGCGGCGTCGACGACTGAGCCAGGGATCCGACGGTCCCGCAGAATCGGACTTGACCCTGACGCTACGTCAGGCTCCAGGCTGGTTCCCGAGGCCGGCACCCGCCGGCCGTCGAGACGAGGAGCGGTCCATGGGCGTCGACCGGTACACCGTCGGACAGGTCGCGCGCCTGTCCGGGGTCACCGTGCGCACCCTGCACCACTACGGGCGGATCGGCCTGCTGGTCCCGGACGAGCGGTCGGGGTCGGGCTACCGGCTGTACACCGCCGGCGATCTGGACCGGCTGACCCGGATCCTGTACTACCGGGACCTGGGCTTCGCTCTCGACGCCATCGCCACCCTGCTGGACGGGTCGCAGGACCCGCAGCGGCACCTGCGTCGGCAGCACGAACTGCTGACCGCACGTCTGGAACGCGTGCAGGCGATGGTCACCGCGATCGAGAAGGAGATGGAGGCTGCCGTGAGCGGCATCGAACTGACCGCCGAGGAGAAGCTGGAGATCTTCGGCGACACCTACGACCCGGCCTACGAGGTCGAGGCGGAGCAACGCTGGGGTGACACCGAGATGTGGCGCCAGTCGCAGGAGCGGACCCGCGGGTTCGGCCGGAAGGAGTGGGAGAAGGTGAAGGCCGACACCGACGCGGCCAACGCCCGGATGGTGGCGGTGTTCAGGTCCGGGGCCGTCCCCGGCTCGCCGGAGGCCGATGCCATCGCCGAGGAGCACCGCGCCGGGATCAACGCCTTCTACGACTGCGGCTACGACATGCAGCGCAACCTCGCCGACATGTACCTGGCCGACGAGCGGTTCACCCGGACCTACGAGGATCTGGCGCCCGGGCTGACGCAGTGGCTGCACGACGCCATCCACGCCAACGCCGACCGCGCCGGGGCCACCCCCGAGGCGGGCTGATGGGACGCGGCGGGGCCCGACCCGGGCCCCGCCGCACAGCCACGGCACAGGTCCACCTCCGGGTGGGCACAGTGGGCTCGCCCAGACTCGGTCCATGACGCTGACGGCGGGTCCCCTGGAGCACCTCTCCGCGGCGGCCCGTCGCCGGGCCCTGACGTTCCTGGCCGTCGGGGCCGTCTGCACGCCGGCCTACCTGGGCCTGTACGCCGGATTGCGCACCGTCCTGGCGGCGGGCACCGCCAACGTCCTCGCCCAACTGGTCACCACGCTGATGAGCACCGCGGCGAACCGCCGCTTCACGATGCACGTCACCGGCAGCCACCGCGCGCTGCGCCACCACCTGGAGATGATCGGCGTCCTGGTCCTCGGGCTCGCCGTCAACGACCTGGCCCTGGACCTGCTGGCGCAGGCCGCCCCGGACGCGGGCAGCGTCGCCGAGATGGTCGTGCTGCTGGCCTCCGGCGGCGTCGCGACCGCCGTCAGGGTCGCGTTGATGACCCGTTGGCGGAGCGCACCGGCGGCGCGGGACCGCGCGCCGGTGTCCGTCGAGGCGGGCGGTACCCGTCCGGCCGGCCCCGGACGTCTGATCGGACGCCCCGCCGCCGTCGGTGGATCGTCGTCCGCGGCCGCGGACCCGGGGCCCACCCACCCGCACGGGCGCGACGGGGGCGCGCACCCGGCGGTGGTAAGTTCCCGGTCTGCGGGTCGCCCGTGTCGGCAACTCTTCTCACCGGTCTCGAGTCAGGAACCCCGTGTCCTCCACGACCTCTCAGCCCAGCGGATCCCCGACGCCCGTCCGGTGGGCGGTTCTCGGAACGGCGAACATCGCCGCCAAGGCCTTCCTCCCCGCCATGCGGGCGGCCGGTGGCCGCGCCGTCGTCGTCGGCAGCCGTGATCCCGACCGGGCCCGCGCCTGGGCTGCGGACCACCAGGTGGAGGCGACGGCCGACTACGCCGGGGCGCTGGACCGTCCCGACGTCGACGCGGTCTACATCGCCCTGCCCAACGACCAGCACGTGGAGTGGGCCGCCGCCGCCGCTGCCACCGGACGGCCGGTCATCTGCGAGAAGCCGCTGGGTCTGGACGCGACCCAGGTGGACGCCCTGCTGGCCGGGATCCCCGCCGGCGCCCCGCTGTGGGAGTCGTTCGCGTTCCCCTTCCACCCGCAGACGGAGCTGCTGCGCCGGCTGGTCGACGACGGCACGCTCGGCGAGGTGCGCGAGATCGTCTCCGAGTTCCACTTCGACGTCCGCACCCCGACCAACATCCGGCTCGATCCCGCCCTCGGCGGCGGCGCGCTGTACGACGTCGGCTGTTACCCGGTGCGGTTGGCGCGGCTGCTGTTCGGCTCGGAGGTGGACACCGCGGCGGCCCGCAGCCGGTCCGCCGACTCCGGGGTGGACATCGAGACAGCCGCCGTCGCCGACTTCACGTCCGGGCAGCGGCTGATCCTGTCCGCCGGGATGCGACGGCCCGCGTCGACCGCCACCCGCATCATCGGCTCGCACGCCGAGCTCCGCGTCGGCAACCCGTTCCACCCGACACCGACCGACACCGTGGAACTCTGGCGCGACGGAGCACTGCGGCAGACCTGGTCGGCCGACCCGGCCCCGGCGTTCCAGTGGATGATCGAGCACGCCCAGCAGGTCGTCCGGGGCGGCGACGCCCGGATCACCGCGGCCGAGACGTCGGGGGGCAACGCCCGGGCGCTGGACCTCATCCGGGCGGCCGCGGCCCGCTGACCGGCCGGGCGTCCCGATCAGACGCCGTGGGCGATCCGGTCCCGCAGCCCGTCCTGCCAGCCGGCGCCGGGCTTGGCCGTCTCGATCCACCAGGTCGCCCCGGCGTCGGCGTAGGACGCGAGCGTCGGGCCCATCGCGGCGGGTTCGGCGGCCACCTCGGCCCAGACGACGATGTCGTACCCGGCCACCGATCCGCGCCGGTCGTGCACCAGCTCCCGGACGCCCGCGACGTCGGCGACCGACACCCGCGCCAGTTCCCGCTCGGCGAAGCGGATGGGCACGGCACCGTCCCAGCCGGCGGCCCGCCGCATCGGCCGCTGCGCGGGCAGCACCCCACCGACCCAGACCGGGATCCGGGGCCTCTGGGCGGGTCTCGGGCGGAACCGCACCGGCTCGACGGTGAAGTGCTTCCCCTGGTGGGAGAACCAGTCCCCGGTCCACAGACCGGCAACGACATCCATTCCCTCGTCGAGCAGTTCGGCCCGCACGACCGGGTCGGTGGCGTCACCGAAGATGCCGAAGTCGCCGTGTGCGGGTGACCCCAGCCCGATGCCGAGGACGGTCCGGCCCCCGCTGAGCACATCCAGGGTCGCGGTCTGCCGGGCCAGCACCCAGGGGCGTCGTCGGGACACCGGGGTGATCATCGGTCCGAGCCGGATCCGGCTGGTCCTGGAGGCGATGACCGCCAGCACCAGCCACGGGTCCACGATCGGCGGCCCGTCGCCGTCGTTGCTGAACACCAGGTGGTCCCAGAGGAAGAAGCCGTCGAAGCCGGCCTCCTCCGCCCGGACCCCGAGCTCGACGAGCTCGGCCGGGTCCTCAGCGAAGCACGGTGCCGCCAGGCCACGTCGGACGCCGGTCACCGCCGACCGCCGTCCGGCGCGCCGCCGGCAGTGAGCAGGATCGGGTCCGCCACGGTCGGGAAGTGGCAGCGGGTGAGATGCCCGTCCGGCCCCACGGCCTGCGGCAGCGGCACCTCGACGGCGCACCGGTCCCGGGCCCTGAAGCAGCGGCTGCGGAACGGGCACCCCGACGGCGGGTTCAGCGGGTCGGGCAGCTCACCGCGGATGCGGGCAGGCTTGGCGATCTCGGCGCCGTCGGCGTCGAACCGGGTGGTGGCGATACTGGCCAGCAACGCCTGGGTGTACGGGTGCGCCGGCGCGTTGTAGACCGCCTCGGCGGGTCCCTCCTCGACGATGCGACCCAGATAGATGACCGCGATCCGGTCGGACACGTGCCGGACGATGGACAGGTCGTGCGAGATGAACACGTACGACAGGCCGAGCTCGGCCTGCAGCGACTCCAGCAGGTTGATCACCTGCGCCTGCACCGAGACGTCCAGCGCCGACACAGGTTCGTCGCACACCACGATCGACGGCTTCGGCGCCAGGGCCCGCGCGATACCCACCCGCTGCCGCTGCCCGCCGCTGAGCTGGTGCGGGAACTTGTTCAGGTGGTGCGCCCCGAGGCCGACCAGCGACAGCATCTCCGCGACCAGGTCCCGCCGCCGCACCCCCTGCACCAGCTCCGGGTGCGCCACGAAGGCCTCGGCCACGATGTCGTAGATCGTCATCCGCGGGTTCAGCGACGAGTACGGGTCCTGCATCACCAGCTGGATGACGCTGCTGCGCCAGTGCCGGCTCACGGTCGACAGCTCCCGGCCCCGGAGCCGGATCTCACCGGCCGTGGGGGTCTCCAGGCCCAGGGTCATCCGCGCCAGGGTCGACTTGCCGCAGCCACTCTCGCCGACGATGCCGAGCGTCCGGCCGCGGTGCAGGGTGAACGAGATGTCGTCCACGGCCCGCAGCGTCTGCCGCCGGGACGGGAACAGGCTGCGCCCCGGGTGGAAGTGCTTGACCACGTGGCGCACCTCGAGCACCGGGTCGTCGCCCGGGGCGGTGTCGGGCGGGGGCGGCTGCTCAGACATGGGCGACGATCTCCTCGGCGAACAGGCAGGCCGACAGGTGGTCCGGCGCCACCTGCAGGGTGGGCGGGACCCCGGCCAGGCAGGCCGGTACCGCGTGCGAGCAGCGGGGCGCGAACGAGCAGCCGGGGCCCACGTCGCGGGGGTCCGGCGGCGATCCGGGGATGACCTTCAGCCCGGTGTGCTGGTCGGCGAGCTTGGGCACCGATTCCAGCAGCGCCCGCGAGTAGGGATGGGCCGAGCCGGTGAACAGCGCGGCGGCCGAGGACGATTCGACCACCCGCCCGGCGTACATCAGGATGATGCGGTCGGCGAACTCGCTGACCACGCCGAGGTCGTGGGTGATGAGGATGAGCCCCATCTGCCGCTCGTCGCACAGCCGCGACAGCATGTCCATGATCTGCGCCTGGATGGTGACGTCCAGGGCGGTGGTCGGCTCGTCGGCGATCAGCAGGTCGGGCTCCAGGGCGATCGCCATCGCGATCATCACCCGCTGGCGCATCCCGCCGGAGAACTGGTGCGGGTAGTCCTTGAGACGCTTGCGGGCATTCGGGATCTCGACCAGGTCCAACAGCTCGGCCGCCTTGGCGGTGGCCTCCCGGCGACCGAGACCCTGCCGCTTGCGGAACAACTCGGCGATCTGGAAGCCGACGCTGAACACCGGGTTGAGCGCCGACAGCGAGTCCTGGAACACCATGCCGATGTTGCGGCCGCAAACCTCCCGCCGCTCCCGCTCGGGCAGCGTCAGCAGATCCCGGCCCTGGAAGTGGATCGAGCCGGCGCTGACGTAGGCCGGTGGGGTGTCCAGGATGCCCATCACCGCGTGACCGGTCATCGTCTTGCCGGAGCCGGATTCGCCGAGGATGGCGACGGTCTCGCCGCGGCGGACGTCGAAGGAGACGTCCCGCACGATGTCGATGGTCTCGCCGCCGGTGCGGATCTGCACCCCGAGCGAGCGGACGGAGAGCAGCTCGCGCGACGCGAGGTCCGTGGCACCGCCGCTCGTGTCGACCGGTTGCCGGTCGGTGTTGCCCTGGATCTGCACGGTCACCTCCGGTTGGCGGGGTTGAGGGCCTCCCGCAGCGCCTCGCCGGCCAGCACGAACGCGAGGATCGTGATGGCCAGGAAGATGCTGGGGAACAGCAGGACGTGGAACGCGGTGCGCAGATAGGCCTGTCCGTCGCTGACCATCTGACCCCACGACACGGCCGGGGGGCGCAGCCCGAGACCGAGGTAGGACAGCGACGCCTCGGTGGCGATGTAGCCGCCGACGCGCATGGTCGACAGCACCAGGATGGGCGACACCGCGTTGGGCAGGATGTGCCGGAACAGCACCCGGACCCCCGACAGCCCGAGAGCCTGCCCGGCCACGACGTAGTCGGCGTTGCGGGTGGTGAGCACGGTGGCCCGCAGCACCCGGGCGATGCTCGGCCAGCCGAACACCACGATGGTCAGGATGAGGATGATCTCGACCTGCCAGTTCGGCGTCAGGAAGGTGGTCAGGGTGCTCAGCACGATGATCGCGGCCAGCGCGAAGGGGATGCCCAGCAGCATGTCGGCGACCCGGGAGATCACGGTGTCGACGAAACCGCCGGAGTAGGCGGCGACCGCACCCAGCACGATGCCGATGAGGGTGGTGCCGACGGTGCAGGCGAACCCGACGGTGAGCGAGGCCCGGGCGCCGTACACGACCCGGGTCCAGACGTTGCGGCCGTTGACGTCGAAGCCGAACCAGCCGTCCTTCGAGGGGCCCTGCAGGCTGTGCGCGAGCACCCCCCTGTTGGGGTCGCCGGCGGCGAACCAGCCGGGGAAGAACGCCATCAGCGCCAGCACGACGATGACCCCGACGCTGACCAGGAACATCGGCTTGCGGCGCAGGATGCGCCAGGCGTCGATCCAGACGCCGTGGCTGCGGTCGTCGGCCGCCTCGGCCTCGGCCCGGCTGACCGTCCCGGTCGGTGCGGTGGCGCGCTCGATGTCGGAGGTGGCGTCGACGGTGACCGGGTCAGTCATTCCGGCTCCTCGGATCCAGTTGGGCACAGGCGATGTCGACGATCAGGTTGATCACCAGGTAGAAGACGATGACCAGGGTGACCACCGTGGAGACGGTGAGCTGCTCACGGTCCTGGATGGCGCGGTAGATCAGCCCGCCGATGCCCTTGATGTTGAAGATGCCCTCGACGATGACGGTGCCGCCGAGCAGGGCGGCGAACTCCAGGCCCAGGACGTTCAGCGCCGGCGCCATCACGTTGCGCATCAGGTGCACACCGATGACCCGGGACTCGCGGAAACCCTTGGCCCGGGCGGTGCGCAGGTAGTCGGCGTGCATCCCCTCGGCCACCGACGCCCGCAGGATGCGCATCAGGGTGGCCAGGGTGCCGATGGCGAGCACCGCCGCCGGCAGGATCAGCTCCCGGGTGGGTGCCGCGGTGCTCACGGTCGGCTTGACCCAGTCCAGTTGGACCCCCAGGACGTACTGGGCGACGAAGGCGACCACGAAGATCGGCAGGGAGAACAGGATCAGCGAGCCGAACAACGCGGTCACGTCGAACGGGCCGTTGGCGCGCAGTCCCGACCAGATGCCGATCGCCGCGGACAGCACGATCTGGATGACGATGCTGATCAGCGCGAGCCGGGCCGTCACCGGCAGCGCGCGCCCGATGACGTCGGAGATCTCCAGCCCCGAGAACGTCTGGCCGAGGTTGCCGGTGAACACGTTCTTCAGGAAGACGAGGTACTGCTCGGGCAGCGGCTTGTCGAGGCCGTACTTCTGGGTCATCGTCTGGATGTACTGGGCCGAGCACGCCACCTGACCGCACCGGCCCTTGAACGGGTCGCCCGGGAGGGCCCAGACCAGACCCCAGCAGATGATGGTGGCGCCGATCAGCACCGGGATGAACTGGACCAGCCGTCGGCCCGTGAACTTCAGCATGTCACCGCGCCCGTCTCCTGTTCGTCACTGGCCACATTCTGTGCACCGCCGGTGGTCCCGGCGCCGCCACGCGTCTGCCGGGCCGGGATCCCGGCCCGGCAGACGCATCTCGTTCCCGGGGACGCCCCGGGGATCAGGAGGTCTTGTAGGCCTTGAGCAGGTCGGGCCAGCCGAAGCCGGTCAGGACCAGGCCCTGGGTGCTCTCCGACCAGACGCCGGCGCCCTGCTGGAAGTAGATCGGCACGTCCGGCATGTCCTTGCCGAGCACCGCCTGGGCGGCGTTGAACTGGGTGGCGGCGGCCGCCGGATCGGTTTCGGCGTTGGCCTTGTCGATCAGCGCCTGGAACTCCGGCGACGCGTAGGTCATCCAGTTCGACGAGCCGCCGTCGGTGAACCGCGGCACCAGCATGTTCTCCATCGTCGGGTAGTCGATGGCCCAGCCCCAGCGGATCGGGCCCGGGGCCTCGAACGCCTGCGCGATGCCCTTGTACGTGGTGCGGTCGGCCACCGAGTTCACCGAGCAGGCGACGCCGAGGGTGTCGGTGATGCTCTGGCAGACCGAGGTGAAGAGGGTGTTCTGCGGGGCGAGGGTGGTGATGACGACGTCACCGGGAAAGGACGTCTTCGCCCACAGCGCCTTGGCCTTCTCCGGGTCGTACGAACAGTTCTCGCCGCAGGCGCCGGCCTGGTAGCCGGGCAGTGCCGGTGAGACCCAGCCGTCGGCGGGGGTGGCCGCACCCGGCAGCAGCGCCTTGACGATGCTCTCCCGGTCGATGGCCATGGACAGCGCGATGCGCACGTTCGGGTCGGCGTACTTCTCCTGGTACAGCGGGATCTGCATGTCCATCATGCTGGTGCCGGTGACCAGGGCGCTGGAGTTCGGGAAGTCGTCCTGGAACGTCGGCAGGTAGGCCGACGGCACCGGGGCGTAGTCCAACTGGTCGCCCTGCACCGCGGTGTAGGCGGCGGTGTCCTCGGAGAAGCTGATGAAGTTGATGGCGTCGGCCTTGCCGGCGTCCTCGTGGTCGTAGCCGACGGTCTTGACCAGGTCGACCTCCTGGCCGGGGATCAGGCTGGTCATCGTGTACGGCCCGTTGCCCACCGGCAGCTTCGCGTAGGCCTCGGGATCGGCGAAGAACGAGGTCGGCATCGGATAGAAGATCGAGTAGCCCAGGATCGACGGGAAGCTCGCCATCGGCTTGGCCAGCGTCACCGAGAACTGGTGGTCACCCAGCTTCTTCAGCCCCGACAACGTCGTGGCCGTCGGTTCCGGTGCCGTGTCGGAGCCTTCGGGGGCGGCGGGGTTCAGCGCCTCGTAGCCCTCGATGAGGCTGAAGTAGCTCGAAGACTGGGCCGCGTTCGGTCCGTAGGCGGAGTAGTTCCAGGCGTCGACGTAGCTGTCGGCGGTGACCGGGGTGCCGTCGGAGAAGGTGTAGTCCGGCTTCAGCGTGATGGTGAACGTGGTGGCGTCGGTGGTCTCGATGGACTCGGCGTTGGCGTTGTAGGGGGTCAGCGTGTCGTCGTAGCGGACCAGGCCGGTCCACACCATGTCCATCACCCGGGTGGTGGCGGTGTCCACCGTCATCGGGATGATCGGGTCGGTGGTGATGGCGTTGGAGATCCGGAGGGTGCCACCGCCGCCGCCGGAGTCGGCACCGGAGCCGCTGCCGCCCCCCGCAGCGGTGGAGCTCGGTGCGTCACCGGAGGTCTCGGAGGAACAGCCGGCGGTGATGAGGGCGAGGGCGACCAGAGCGGTCAGCCCCGCCGTCAGCCTGGAGGTGCGCATGGGACTCCTTGGGACGGGAACGGGACGGGCAGGGAGGGACGGACGACGTCGGCGCTGACGGGGGAACAAGCACCCGGCCGCACGGGGCGGGCGCGGTGGGCTGCGGCGGCGGCCGCCCGGCGGGCCGTCAGTACCCCCGGTCCGGGTCGTACCGGTTGAGCAGCGGTTCGCCGTCCAGCCACCGGCGGAGATTGCGGCAGAACAGGTCGGTGATGAGGCCGTTCTCGGTGGCGACGGTGGACGCCGAGTGCGGCGAGATCAGCACGGTGTCCAGGTCCCACAGTGGGGACGTGGTCGGCAGCGGCTCGACGGCGGCGACGTCCAGGGCGGCACCGCCGAGCCGGCCTTCGACGAGGGCGGCGATCATCGCCTCCTCGTCCACGACCTGACCGCGGGCGATGTTGACCAGCACGGCCCCGGGCTTCACCAGGTCGAAACTCACTGCACTGATGAGCTTCTTGGTCTCGGTGGTGAGCGGGCAGGCCAGCACGACGCCGTCCGTCACCGGCAGCACCCGGTCGATCTCGGAGAACGCCACACTGTCCACGACCCCCGGCGCGGTGCTGGTACCGCCGGGTCGCACCGCGGCCGTCACGTGCACGTCCAGCGCGGCCAGCCTGGCCGCCGTCGCGCGCCCGACGGCGCCCAGCCCGACGACCAGAACCCGTTGCCCGGCCAGATTCCGGCTGGTGTAGCGGGTCCACCGGTGCTGCTGCTGCCACTGCCGCAGCTGCGGGAAGCCCTTGGCGAAATGGAAGAGGGCGGCGACCGCGAACTCCGCCAGCGGGACCGCGTGCACCCCCGCCGCGGTGGTCACGACGACCCGGGACAGATCGAGGTCGAACCGCGGGATCACCTGTCCCACACCGGCGCTGGTGGCCTGGATCCACTTCAGGTTCGGGAAGTTGGCGGTGGCCCGCTCCGGCTCCCGGCGGTCGAAGTCGAAGCTGATGTCGGCCCGCGCCAGCATCTCGTGCCAGTGCCGGTCCTGCGCGGCGGTCAGCACCGGCAGGTCGCCGCCGTGGTCGGCGACGTACCGGGGCGTCGCCAGGAAGCTGGGCTCGTAGAGCACGTCGAGGCGCTCGTCGACGGCCCGGATCGCCGCCACGTGCTCGGGCTCCAACGGCGAGGAGATGACCACCGTCACGGTCTCCGGGGTCGTCACCGGCCCGCCTCCGCCACGGCGGTCAGGGCGGTGGTCATCCGGTCCAGCGCCGCGTTCCAACTGATTTCCTCACGGGCGTAACAGATCCGGAAGCGCCCGATCCCGGACGGACCGAACTGGTAGCCCGGGCTGACCACGACGCCGGCCTCGTCCTGCAGGACCCGGGCCACCTCCACATCGCTGATGCCGAGCGCGGACACGTCCGGCCACAGGTAGGCGGTGCCGGCGCCGGGCTCGACCCGCAGGCCCGGTACCGAGCGCAGCGCCTCGACGGTCGTCTTCTGGATGGCCTGCAGCTCCAGGACCCGGTCGGCGACGAACTCGTGGTCGTCGACCAGCCACCGGGTCATCACGTGCTGGGCGTAGGCGGGCGCCCGCAGGCACGACATGGCCATCATCTGCTCGATGGCGTCGATGACCGCCGCGCCGGCGACCACCGCACCGACCCGGTAGCCGCTCAACGACTCGGTCTTGGAGCCGCCGAGCATGGTGACGGTCCGCTCGGCCATCCCCGGCTCGGCCGCGAGGTGGGTGAAGACGGCGTTGTCGTAGACCAGCCGGCAGTAGAGCTGGTCGACCACGACCAGGAAGTCGTCCCGGACCGCCAGCCGCGCGAGCCCGGCGATCGTCGCCGCGGTGAACACCGCGCCGGTCGGGTTGTTCGGGTTGGAGGTGAGCAGCAGCCGGATACCGTTGCGGCTCACCGTCTCCAGCGCGTCCAGGTCCAGCTGCGGTCCGTCCGGCGAGTCGACCATCGGCACCCGCACCACCTCGGCACCGAGGAAGCGCAGCATCCGCTCGACGAACAGGTACTCGGGGTCGGCCAATGCGACCACGTCACCGTGGTCGACCAGCGCGCTCAGGGTGGCGAACAGCCCGCCCTGGGTGCCGGTGGTCATCGCCAGGTTCCGCTCGGGGTCGACGTCGATCCCCATCAGCGTCGAGATCGACGCGGCACAGATCGCCCGCACCCCGCCGTTGCCGCGGTAGGCGGTGTAGGCCTGTTCCCCGTCACCGGCGGCGGTGGCGAAGGTGGGCAGCGCCCACGCCGGCGGCGCGAACCGGACGGTGTCGAAGTGGGTGGTGTCCAGGAGTCCGTGCCCGGTGCCGTTGAGCCGCAGCGACAGGTCGGCGTCGCGGACCGACATCCCGATGAGCGGCGCCCGCTCGGGGAGGTGGGTGCGGCGCAACCTGGTCGATTCGACGGACCGGATACTCAACGGGTTTCTCCTTCACGCACGGGGCGGTGGCGGCAGACGATTGTGCCCGGGACCGGCGGTGAACACCGACAATGCGCCGCGACACGGACAGAATGGTTCCGGCAATGTCTCCGTAACATTTGTCGGATACCTGCCGCCGCATTTCCGGGAAATGC
Organism: Nakamurella deserti; assembly: GCF_003260015.1. Taxonomy (NCBI): domain Bacteria; kingdom Bacillati; phylum Actinomycetota; class Actinomycetes; order Nakamurellales; family Nakamurellaceae; genus Nakamurella; species Nakamurella deserti. The sequence goes on from NZ_QCXS01000003.1 coordinate 425,157, forward strand.
GGACCGCACCGCGGCTGCATTCATCCTCAGCGGCGGGCGCGGTGCTGCACAAGCGCGGGATGCTGTCGTGACCGGTGAAGTTCTCCTAACAGATTCCCCCGGTTCGCCCCGCGTCCACCGACCCACCGGGGGCCGCCGCGGGCCGTCGCCCACCCAGCGCGTCGGCCAGCGTCTGCAGGGTCGCCCGCAGCGCCGGGCGCGGCCCGGTCGCGGCCCGCCAGACGCCGTAGATGCGCCGGACCGGCGCCGACGCCACCGTCAGCGCCCGCACCTCGGCGGGTAGCGGACCGCGGCCCATGCGCGGCACCAGCGCCAGACCCAGTCCGGCGCCGACCATCTCGATCTGACTGGCGTACTCGGTGACCATGTGGCCGAACCTGGCCGGGCCCGGCGCGGCCCGGTAGGCGTGCAGCAGGAAGTCGTGCGCCACCGACCCGGGTTCGTACAGCCACGCCTCGTCGGCGAGGTCCTCGAAATCGACGCTGGCGGCGCCGGCCAGCCGGTGGGTGACGGGCACCAGCACGTCGGAGACGTCGTCGCCGAGCTGACGGGCGTCCATCCCCTCGGGCAGTGACAGCGGCATGCCCTTCCAGTCGTGGGCGATGGCCAGATCCACCGAACCGCGGGTGACCAGGTCCACCGCCCGGTGCGAATCCACCTCGAGCACCTGAACGGTCAGTTCGGGATGGGCCTGCGTCAGATCGCGGACCGCACGCGGCAACAATCCGCGGGCCGCGGTCGCGAATGCCGCGACTTTCATCTCCCCGCGGACCGTCGCCCCGTGCGCCTGCAATTGCGCGCTCATCGCCTCGAGCTCGTTGATGACGCGGCCGGCCGACTCCGCCATGATGCGACCGGCGTCGGTGAGGGTGACGGTGCGGCCGCGGCGCTCGATGAGCACCTGGCGGACGTCACGCTCCAGCCGGGCGATCTGCTGCGACACGGCCGACGGCGTGTAACCGAGCGTCCCGGCGGCCGCCGTCATCGACCCGTGCACGGCCAGCGCCGCGATCGCCCGCAGCCCGGCCAGGCTGACGTTCACGCGGCCGTCCCCGGCGGCCGGCCGCCGACCGCCGACGTCGGCCGGGACCGGCGGACCGCCACCCGCGGCCGGGTACCCGTCACCGATTCCCCCGGCCGGGGCGGGCGGGAGTCGGGCGGGCGGCGGCGGGGGCATCCGGGGTGGGCACGCGGCCATCATCCCAGCCGTCCGGGGCTCTCCCTTCCCCCCGAGGGACGGGTCGGTCACGGCGGCCGGCGCGGGGCGGTCAGCGGCCGGCGGCCGTGAGGATCTCGGCGTCGACCGGCAGCACCGAGCAGCGCGCGGACGTCGCACCGTCGACCACGAGCTCCTGGCCGGAGACGAACGAGGCGTCCTCGGAGAGCAGGAACGCCACCACGGCGGCGATCTCGGATGGTTCGGCGATACGGCCCCGGGGGTGCCGGGCGGCCCGCTGCCGGTCGTGGGCCTCCTGGTCGTGCCCCTCCGGGACGACGCCGGTGAGGCTCATCGTGGTGCGCACCGGGCCGGGCAGCACCGCGTTCGCGCGCACGCCCAGCGGGGCGTACTCCACGGCCAGCTGCCGGGTCAGCGCGTTGATGCCGCCCTTGGTGGCGGCGTAGGCGAAACCACCCGGATAGCCCCGGATCCCCTGCACGGAGCTGATCGAGACGACCGACCCGCCGGTCCCGGCCGCCACGAAACGCTCGACGGCCTCCGCGCAGCCCCACACGGTGCCGAGGAGATTGACGTCGACCTGCCGGCGGACCGCGTCGACGGCGAGACGGTGCGCGGGTGCGTCCATCTCGACCCCGGCGTTGTTGACCCAGCCGGCGAGCGTCCCGAGGGCGACGGCGGCGGCACCGGCCCGGCGGTGGGTCTCCCGGTCGGCGACGTCTCCGGACACGGCGACGAGAAGGCCGTCGGCACCGCTGCTCTCGACGAGCCGCTGCAGGCGGTCGCCGTCGACGTCCACGCCGACCACCGCCCAGCCGGTGGCCAGCAGCCGTTCGGTGATGGCCCGCCCGATGCCGTCGGCGGCGCCGGTCACCACGCACACCGGGCGCGGGGTCGTGGAGGCCTGGGCCGTCGGGGAGTGCTGGTCGTCCATGGGGTTTCCGTTTCTGGTGCGGGGGCCCGGGGGCGGGCCGGGCCGGGTGGTCAGGAGCGGGCCGGGCCGGGTGGTCAGGGGTAGGTCGGGCCGGGTGGGCCGGGCCGGGTGGTCAGGGGTGGGTCGCGATACCGGACCAGGCGATCTCCGGCCCCGAGCCGTCACCCACCGGGAGGCGGTGCAACGGCGCGAGCCGTCCGTCGTCGAGCACGCGGAAGGTCGCCAGGTTCATCCCGACCTCCGGGGCACCGTCGTCGTCACCGACGCGGTAGGTCTCGGAGTTGGCGACGACGAGCGTGCGCCCGGTCGGGTCCAGCGACATCGTGCGCGGGCAGACGCCGCCGGAGTCGATGCGCTGGAGCTCGCGGAGCAGTCCGGTGCCGTCGATCGCGTACGCCACGATCGAGTTCTCCGCGGCCGCGGGGATGACCCGCGGGGCACCGGCGCCCGGCCGGTAGGCCCGGTTCGCGACGTAGACGACGGCGCGACCCGGGTGCACGAGGACCGGTCCGACCCCCTGGTGGATCTGCGCCTCCGGGTGCGCGAGCGTCGAGAGGCGTTGCCGCGGTGTCGGATCCGGCCGCCCGTCGGCGTCGGTCCCGAGGACGAGGAGCTCGTTCTGCGTCTCCAGGGCCAGGTAGTACGTCGAGCCGGTGGCGTCGGTGTCCAGGTTGCGCGGGCCGAAGTGGGTACCGTCGCCGACGGTCACCGTCACGGAGGCGCCCAGCCGGCCCGCGTCGAGGTCGAGGACGTGCAGCGAGCCGGGCGCGGTCTGCGGTTCGCGGCTCGCCCGCCACGGGTGCGGGGACGGCAGACCCCGGCACACGCAGAGGCAGAACCGGTCGTCCGGCGTGACCCGCACCTGGTGCGGGAAGACACCGAGCTCCAGGTCCGGCCGCTGCCCTACCGGCGCGCCGATCGCCCCGCCGGGGCCGAGCCGCAGCACCGACAGCACCGCCGGCCGGGTGTGGGCCAGCACGAGGTGCGCGCCGCTCGTGTCGGTCGTCAGGTGCAGGGCCCGGCCCGCGATGCGCACCGGGTCGGCGAGCAGGGCGGGGGCACCGGACCCGGGCCGCAACGCGACGGCACACACCCAGTCGCCGACGTCCGATCCCGGCGGCGGCTCACCGCAGCTGACGTACAGCACCGGCAACCGCGGGTGCGGCCGGCCGAACTGGATCGTGTTCGGCAGCGCCAGCGCCGACCGCTCGGTCAGCGTGCCGTCGTCGGGGTCGAGGTCGTAGGACGTCAGGGTGCGGCCGCGCCCGACGTACAGGGTGGCCGTCATCCCGACCCGAGGTACAGCACCGCGTCGAGTTCGACCTTGACCTCGCGCAGTCCGGCGACGACCACCGTCCGGGCCGGCGGCGCGGCGGGGAAGAACGCCGCGTAGGCCCGGTCGAACTCGGTCGTGTACGACCGGGCCGCGAGATAGACGGTGATCTTGACGGCGTCGGTCAGCCGGGCCCCCGCCGCGGCGGCGACGGTGGCGAGGTTCGTCAGGGTGAGGCGGGTCTCGGTGGCGACGTCGGCGGGTGCGTAGGCACCGGTGCCGTCCCGCGGTACCTGCCCGGAGATGTAGAGGACGTCGCCGGCCCGCACCGCGTGCGAGTAGTGCCCGGCCGGGGGCGGCGCCCCCGGGGCGATGAAGGTCTCCCGCGCAGCCACCCTGCTCCCGTCCGTCGTCGTCCGCCGCCCGGCCGTGGTCGCGCAGCACCGGGACGGACCCCGACGACAACGCCGTCTCGTCAGCGGTTCTCGGCGGAGGTCCGCGTCGTCCGGGGTGCGGTGAGCGTGTCAGGGAAGCAGGCGCCCGACAAGCTACAGATGCTGCGCGGTGCGGTGAAGCATCCGTAACGCCAGCGGCGGGCGCGGGCCGGCGGAGCCCGGCACCATGGACACCGATGACGCTCCCGCCGCCCCCGGCCCCGCGGCCGTGGATCCTGCACGTCGACCTGGACCAGTTCCTGGCCGCCGTCGAGGTGCGTCGGCATCCGGAGCTGACCGGCCGCCCCGTGGTGGTGGGCGGGAACGGCGATCCCACGCGCGCCCGGCAGGTCGTCGCGTCCGCGTCGTACGAGGCGCGGGCGTTCGGGGTGCACGCCGGGATGCCGTTGAAGGTGGCCGCCCGCCGGTGTCCTGACGCGGTGTTCCTGGCCGGCGACCATCCCGCCTACGAGGCCGCGTCGGCCGAGGTGATGGACGCCCTGCGGGGTCTGGGCCATCCGGTGGAGGTGTGGGGCTGGGACGAAGCCGTCCTGGGCGCCACCACCGACGACCCGCGCGGACTCGCCGACCGGATCCGCCGGCACGTCCTCGACGCCACCGCGTTGTCGTGCTCGGTGGGGATCGGCGAGAACACGTCGCAGGCCAAGTTGGCCACCGGCTTCGGCAAACCGGGCGGCGTCGGCATGCTGACCGGCGCCGACTGGCCGGCGGTGATGTTCCCTCGGCCGGTGGCGGCGCTCCAGGGCGTCGGGGTCAAGACGGCCCGGAAGCTGGCGGCGATGGGCATCGCCACCGTCGGCGACCTGGCCGGCGCCGACCCGGCGGTGCTGACGGCCGCGTTCGGTCCCAGCACCGGTGGTTGGCTGGCCGTCGCCGGCCGCGGCGGCGGCGCCACCACGGTCGATCCGACGCCGTGGGTGCCCCGCTCCCGCAGCCGGGTGGTCACCTACGAGACCGACCTGACCGACCGCGACCGGATGGACGCCGAGGTGACCGCGATGGCCGCGCAGCTGACCGCCGACATCGCCGCGGACGGGCGCACCGTGCACCGGGTCGCCGTGACCGTCCGCACCGCCAGCTTCTTCACCCGCAGCAGGATCCGGAAGCTGCCGGCGCCGACCGTCGACCCGGACGTCGTCGCGGCCACCGCGCGCGACGTGCTGGCCGCGTTCCCGCTGGACCGCCCGGTCCGGCTGCTGGGCGTGCGGGTCGAACTGGACCCACCGGCCACCCGCACACCCCCGGAGACGCCGCCGCCCCCGGCGGCAGCCGGGGGCGGTGGGTGAACGCGGACGGGACCGGTCAGGGCTGGTAGGCCACCGACCCCTGGTCCTGCAGGTCCTGCAGCACCGCGGGGTCCTGCAGCTCCATCCAGGCGATGACGTCGGAGTAGGTCGCGCAGTAGGTGTCGGGCTTGCCGCAGGTCTCACGCATGAACTCCGCGGTGGCGGGGTTGAAGGCGTTGCCGGCCCAGTCGTTGAAGTGGTTGGCGATGAGCACCGGCGCGCGGTTGCCGTTGTAGGCCTGGTCGTACATGAAGCGGTAGGTGTCCAGGACCTTCGGGGTGAGCTCGGCGGCGAAGTCGCCCTTCTGCGCGCCGTTGAACTTGACCCAGAAGTTGTAGTCCATCGCGGTGACCTTGCCGCCGAGGCCGGCGGAGTAGACCTGCGGCATGTAGAACTCCCAGATCCCGCTGTCCAGCTTCTCGGGCCAGAAGATGCCGTCCCGGGGGGCGGGCATCGACGAGTCGTACAGCATGCCGTGCTTCTGCCAGGCCGGCTCCAGCTGGTCCAGCTGCCCGACGAGGCACTGGGTGCGGCCGCCCTTCACCTCGCTGGCCGGGAACACCAGGTCCGGCGCGTCGGTGATGCCGTCGATGGTCTTCCAGTTGGTCAGGAAGTCGAAGAACTGGTCGAGCTCGTCGTTCCACTCGGCAGTCGACCAGTTCTCCCCGAGTCCGCAGAAGTGGCCGTTGTAGTGCGTGCCGATCTCGTTCCCGGCCAGGTAGGCCTCGTTGAGGTCCTTGACGCGCTGGACGACCTCCGCCTGGTCGCCACCGAAGCCGACCTCGGACGCACCACGGTCGGCGCCGGGCCCCTGGTAGGCGTCGGCGTGGCTGTCGTCGATGACGTAGAGGCCGGTGAGGAAACCGGTGAAACGGGCGTCGTTGGGTGCGGCCGCGTCGAGGAACTCCCGCATCTTGGCCGAGCTGCCCACACCGTCGAAGGAGAAGATGACGAACTGCGGGGCCTTCTCCCCCGGCGCCAGCTTCGTCATCGGGACGTTGGTCGCCTTGCGGCCGGACGCGTCGACCGGCGCCGAGCTCGCCGGCGACTCCGAGCCGGCGGCGCTGGACGGACTCTCCGACGACGGAGCCGTGGAGGTGCCGGGCACCGCCGAGGTCGTCGTGGGGGCCGTCTCAGTGGGCTTGGCGTAGATGTCCTCCGACGGCTGCACCGTGGTGGTCAGCGTCACCGGCCCGAGGGCGGCCGAGTCGTCGCGGTTGCCGCTGGTCCCCAGGATCACGCCGACCGTGGCCGCCAGGACCACGACGACGGCGAGAACCGCCCACTTCACCTGACTGGATTTCACGCCACGCCCCATCCGGCACCCTGTCGCGCCAACGACCCCGGGACGACGACCGACGCCCCCCTGCTACTGACGTTAGGCGCTCGTGGGGGTTGCCTGAACCCCCCGACGTCAGAGACTCCGCACGATCTCCCGTTTCAGGACCTTGCCGCTGGGACCCATCGGCAACGTCTCGACGAACTCCACCCGTCGTGGGTACTTGTGCCGCCCCATCCGCTCGCTCGCCCAGTCGATGAGTCCCGCGGCGTCCAGCCCGGCGCCCTCGGGTGACCGGACGACGACCGCGCACACCTCCTCGCCGTGCACCTCGTCGGGGACCGGCACCACGGCGACCTGCGCGATCCCGGGGTGCCCGGCCAGGACCTCCTCGACCTCGCGCGGGTAGACGTTGAAGCCGCCCCGCACGATCAGGTCGTTCTTGCGGTCGACGATGGACAGGAAGCCGTCCTCGTCGACCGTGCCGAGGTCGCCGCTGCGGAACCAGCCGTCGACCAGCACCCTGGCCGTGGCCTCGGGGTTGCCCAGGTACCCGGCGAAGACGTTGTGGCCGCGGATGACGACCTCGCCGATCTCGCCGACGCCGAGCAGCTCGATGCGGCCCTCGACGTCGGGCGCGGCGATGGCGGCCTCCACCCCCCACACCCCGCGGCCCACCGAGCCGGCCTTGCGGCCGAAGACCTGCTGGTTGAAGGTGGCGACGGGACTGGTCTCGGAGAGGCCGTAGCCCTCGTAGATGTCGGCGCCGAAGACCTCGGCGAAGCGGTCGATGACCGCCACCGGCAGGCTCGCCCCGCCGGAGATCGCGTTCTTCAGCCGGGGGCGGCGCGGATCGTCGCGGGCCGCGGCGAGCAGCCCGACGTACATCGTCGGCACCCCCTCGAAGACGTTCACCCCCGCGGTGACCATCAGGTCCAGCGCCTGCGCCGGGTCGAACCGCGGCAGCATCACCAGCGTCGCGCCCGCGTGGAAGCCGGCGTTCATCGCGCAGGTCTGGCCGAACGAGTGGAACAGCGGCAGACAGCCGAGGATCACGTCCTCGGGCTTCAGGTCGATGACGTCGGACGCGGTGACGGAGGCGTTCATCACCATGTTGAGCTGGGTCAGGACCGCCCCCTTGGGCTTGCCGGTGGTGCCGGAGGTGTAGAGGATCACCGCCTCGTCGGTGGCGTCCCGGGAGGCGTAGGAGTCCACCGGCACCACGTCGGCAGCCAGCAGGTCGAGACGGTCGGCCTCACCCCCGAGGACCGTGAGCAGCCCGACCCCGGCGGCGTCGGCGGCGGGGGCACCGTGGGCCAGCAGCGGCGCGGCCGCGACGAGCAGCTTCACCTCCGCGTCCCGCAGCATGTACTCGATCTCGCGGGCCACCAGCAGCGCGTGGATCGGCACCACGACGGCCCCCAGCGACAGGATCGCGTAGTAGGTCCGGGGGAAGTCCGGCACGTTGGGCAGCAGCACCGCCACCCGGTCCCCCGGGCCGATCCCCCGGTCGGCCAGCACCCGCGCGTAGCGGCGGGTCTGCTCCCAGAGGTCGCGGTAGGTGATCCGCTCGGCGCCGAGGACCACCGCCTCGCGGTCGGGATGGCGCAGGGCCGACTCGGCCAGGATGGTGGCCAGGGAGACCGTCATGGTCTCGCTCCTCTGTGCGCGCGGGCGCGGGTCCGATGGACGGCGGGGCACCAGCCGCTTCGGTGCGAGCTGGATCACACGAAACTACCCGGATGGCCCACCGGAGCGCAGGAACGCGGTCCCCGACGGTCCCCGGCGCGAAAATCTGCGGGCGTGATCACCCTCGGGCGGACGGTCCCGCGGACAGTGGGCCGGACGGCAGCAAGTAGATTCCAGGGCAACAGGGACGGGCCGGGCAGCGCCGGCTCCGCACGACCGCGCGACCCGAGACCGATCCGCACCACACCGCAGCAGCACCAGTCGCTGTACCGACGAGAGGCGCTCGCCCACCCATGACCGAGACCAGCACGACCACGACCACGGACGCCGCGGCTGCCGCCCCCGTGACCGACGCCCCCGTGACCGACACCGCCGCCGCCGTCGAGGCCGCACCGGCCGGCGCCCGGTTCAGCTACGGCGACCACACCCTGGACCTCAAGGTCGTCCCGGCCACCGAGGGCGCACCCGGCGTGGAGATCGGCAAGCTGCTGTCCTCCACCGGCGTCATCACCCTGGACCCGGGCTTCACCAACACCGGGTCGACGACGTCCGCGGTCACCTACATCGACGGCGACGTGGGCATCCTGCGCTACCGCGGCTACCCGATCGAGCAGCTGGCCCAGAGCTCCACGTTCCTGGAGACCAGCTACCTGCTGATCTACGGCGAGCTGCCCACCGCCGACGAGCTGGCCTCGTTCGAGTCGCGGATCTCCCGGCACACCCTGCTGCACGAGGACCTCAAGCGCTTCTTCGACGGCTTCCCCCGCGACGCGCACCCGATGCCGGTGCTGTCGTCGGCGGTGTCGGCGCTGTCGACCTTCTACCAGGACTCGCTCGACCCGTTCAACGACGCCCAGGTCGAGTTGTCCTCCATCCGGCTGCTGGCCAAGATGCCGACCATCGCCGCGTACGCCTACAAGAAGTCCATCGGGCAGCCGCTGCTGTACCCGGACAACAGCCGCGGGCTGGTGGAGAACTTCCTCCGGATGGCCTTCGGCTTCCCCGCCGAGAACTACGACGCCGACCCGGTGATGGTCAAGGCGCTCGACCAGCTGCTCATCCTGCACGCCGACCACGAGCAGAACTGCTCCACCTCCACGGTGCGGCTCGTCGGGTCGTCGCACGCCAACCTGTTCGCCTCGGTGAGCTCGGGCATCCACGCGCTGTCGGGCCCGCTGCACGGCGGCGCCAACCAGGCCGTGCTGTCGATGCTCGGGAAGATCAAGGCCGACGGCGGCGACATCCCGCAGTTCGTCAACCGGGTCAAGAACAAGGAGCCCGGCGTCAAGCTGATGGGCTTCGGCCACCGGGTCTACAAGAACTACGACCCGCGCGCGGCGCTGGTCAAGGCCACCGCCGACGAGGTGCTCGCGAGCCTCGGCGGCAACGATGAGCTGCTGGACCTGGCGAAGCAGCTGGAGGAGATCGCGCTGCACGACGACTACTTCGTGTCGCGCAAGCTCTACCCGAACGTCGACTTCTACACGGGCCTCATCTACAAGGCCATGGGCTTCCCGGACAAGATGTTCACCGTGCTCTTCGCCATCGGCCGGCTGCCCGGCTGGATCGCCCAGTGGCGCGAGATGATCAAGGACCCGGCCACCAAGATCGGCCGCCCGCGCCAGGTCTACACCGGCCACACGGCCCGCGACTACGTCGGGATCGACGCCCGCTGAGGGCTCCGGCTCCCGGTTGTCAGGTCGGCCGGTCGGGTACCCGACCGGCGTGACCGACTCCCCCGCACTCCTGTGGTTCCGTCGCGACCTGCGGCTCGACGACCACCCGGCCCTGCTGGCCGCCGCCTCCGGCGGCCGGCGGGTCCTCGGGCTGTTCGTGCTGGACCCGGTCCTGCTCGCGGGTTCGGGGGAACCGCGCATCCATTTCCTGCACTCCTGCCTGCAGGCGTTGTCGGCGTCGACGGAAGGTCGGCTGCTCGTCGTCCGCGGCGACCCGCGCACCGTGGTGCCGGCCGTCGCCCGGCAGGTCGGTGCCGCCGAGGTGCACATCAGCGCCGACTTCATGCCCTACGGCCACCGTCGCGACGAGGCCGTGCGCGCGGCGCTGGGCGACATCCCGCTGATCGCCACCGGCTCGCCGTACGCGGTCGCGCCCGGCCGGGTCAGCAAGGGGGCGGGCGGGAACTACGCGGTCTACACACCCTTCTTCCGCGCCTGGAGCGAACACGGCTACCGCGGTCCCGCCGGCCCCGGGAACACCGTCGACTTCGTGCCCGGCGGCGGGGTCGAGGTCGCCGATCGGGTCGACGTCGGCGAGCTGGCGGGTGTGTCCGAGCAGGACCCCGAGCTGCCGCCCGGCGGCGAGGCGCAGGCCCGGCAGCGGTGGGCGACGTTCCGTGACGAGCGGCTCGCCGACTACAAGACCGAGCGGGACCGGCCCGACCGGGCGGGCACCAGCCGGCTGTCGGCCTACCTGAAGTACGGCTGCATCCACCCCCGCACGCTGCTCGCCGACATCAAGGAGCACCCCTCCGAGGGCGCGGTGACCTACCGGCAGGAGCTGGCCTGGCGGGACTTCTACGCCGACCTGGTCTGGCACAACCCACGGTCGGCGTGGCACTCCATCGACCCCGCCGTCGACGCGCTGCAGTACGACAGCGGTCCGGTGGCCGACGAACACCTGACGGCGTGGCAGACCGGCCGCACCGGTTACCCGTACATCGACGCCGCCATGCGGCAGCTGCTGGCCGAGGGCTGGATCCACAACCGCGCGCGGATGGGTGTCGCGTCGTTCCTCATCAAGGACCTGCACCTGCCGTGGCAGGTCGGGGCGAAGCACTTCATGCGGCACCTGGTCGACGGCGACCTGCCGTCGAACAACCACGGCTGGCAGTGGGCGGCCGGCGCCGGCCCGCACGCCGCGCCGTTCTACCGGGTGTTCCAGCCGGTCACCCAGGGGGTGCGGCACGACCCGGACGGCGACTACGTCCGGCGCTACGTGCCGGAGCTGCGCGGGGTGGCCGGCAAGGCCGTGCACACGCCGTGGGAGCTGCCGGACGGCGTCCCCGACGGGTACCCGGAGCGCATCGTCGACCACGCGGCCGAGCGGCTGGAGGCGCTGCGGCGCTGGGAGCAGCGGCCGAAGTCCGCCTGACGGTCAGCCGGCCGTCGCCCGGCCCCGCTTGACGCGGTACATGGCGGCGTCGGCGGCGTCCAACAGCTGGTCCGGGGTGCGCCGGCCGTCGTCGGTGACGATGCCGATGCTGGCCCGCGGGCGCAGCTGCTGTCCGGCGATCTCCACGGGCAGGCCCAGGAGTGCGTCCAACCGTTCGGCGATGACCAGCGCCTCCTCGGGCTTGTGCATCTCGGCGCAGACCACCACGAACTCGTCGCCACCGAACCGGGCGACGAGGTCCTCGCTGCGGCACCCCAGTCGGAGCCGGTCGGCCACGGCGACCAGCAGTTCGTCGCCGGCACTGTGGCCGAGGGTGTCGTTGACCGCCTTGAACCCGTCGAGGTCGATGAACAGCACGGCCAGCACACCCGGGTGCCGGTTCATCCGGGCGACCTCGTGCTCGAGCCGCGGACGGACCTGCCGCCGGTTGGCCAGCCCGGTGAGCGGGTCGTGGACCGACTGGTAGGCCAGTTGCGCCTCCAGCCGCTTGCGTTCACTGATGTCGCGCACCACGGCGGTGAACAGATCCGTCCCGGGGCCGGCGTCGCTGATGGCCAGCTCGATGGGGAAGACGGTCCCGTCGGAGCGGCGGCCGCGCATCTCGCCCACCGCGGCGGCCCGGCGGTCGATCCGTTCCAGCAGCGGCTCCGGGTCGTCGTCGCTCCAGCTGTCCGGCGGCACGATGAGGGCGGTGATGCCGAGCCCCGCGGTGTCGGGCGCCGACCGGCCGAACATGCACTCGGCCGAGCGGTTCATCGACTCCACCAGGCCCGCCCGGTCGAAGATGACGATGGCGTCGACCGCGGTGTCCAGGATGGCCCGGGCCCGCGCCTCGCTGGCCTGCAACGCCGCCACCGCCGCCGTCTCGGCCTCCCGGGCGCGGTGCAGCTCCTGCATCCGCAGGTACAGCTCCGCCGCCACCGCCTGTTCGGCCACACCCGTGTCCGGGGACCCGGGCGCAGGCCCGGCCAGCCGGTCCTCGATGAGCTCGACGAACGCGGTCACGTCCTCCACCTTGTGCAGGATCAGCGCGGGGCGTCCGTCGGCGCCGGGAACCGCGGCGTTCACCGTCGACCAGAACCGCCGCTCGACCACGCCGCTGCCGGGGTCGGCGACGTCGTACCGGTGCATCGGCATGACGTCCGACCGGCCCGTGTCCAGCACCCGGCGGAAGGACCGCTCGAGCGGGCTCGGGATCTCCCCGCCGGTCGGCGGCGGGAACGCCGCGAACACGTGACGGCCCACCAGGTCCGCACGGCTGCGGTGGAGCAGCGTCAGGTACGTCTGGTTGACGTCGACGATCACCAGGTCGAGGTCCAGGACGAGCACCGCGGACGGCATGGCGGTGAAGACCTGCTCGAAATCGATACCGGCATCCGTCGGATCGGACACGGAACGGCCCTTCCGTCGAACGCTGGCCGGCATCTCCTGGTGCCGTCACGCTCCGTCATACCCGGTAGCGCTGTGTCCTACTCTAGGTCAGATCTGCTGAACCGGTCGCAGACCCCAGGACGCCTCGAAGGTCTCCCCCGGTTCCAGCCAGCGCAGGCCCTCGCCGGTGTTGAAGGCGTTCGCCGGGCAGGTCATCGGTTCGACGGCGACGGTCAGCTCGCGGCCCGGGAAGTCGCGGGGGGTGAACACCTGGATGTAGGAGAACGGCTCCTCGGCCCACAGCACCAGACCGGAGCCGTCGGGCGCGGCCAGCGTCGCCGTGTAGTGCTCGCCGCTCGGGCGGATGTCGGTGTAGCAGGTGTCCAGGCTGACCGCGTCGAGCCGGACGCCACCCCGGACGTCGACCTCGGTGCCCTCGACCGGCGCGGTGCCGGTGGGGATCTTGTTGTCGTCCAGCACGAACCAGGTGTCCGCGTCGACCGTGATCCGCAGGTCCTTGATCGGCGTCTCACCGACCCGCAGGTACGGGTGCGCGCCGACGCCGAAGGGCGCCCGGGAGTCGCCCTCGTTGACGATCCGGTGCGTCACGTGCAGCCCGTCGTCGGCGAGGCGGTAGGTGACCACCGTGTCCAGCGTGAACGGGTAGCCGTGCTGCGGGTAGATCGAGGCGCCCAGCGTCACCGACGACTCGTCGACCTCCACCAGCTCGTAGCCGGTGTTGCGCAGCAGACCGTGGCTGGCGGCGTTGTTCGAACGGTCGCTGAGGTCCAGTTTCTGGGGCCTGCCGTCGAGGGTCCACACTCCGTCGGCGATGCGGTTGGGCCAGGGCACCAGCACGATGCCGCAGCCGTACGGCGCGGGCTTCGCGTCGTCCCACACCTCGGTGTAGTGGGTGCCGTCGACGGAGAACTCGCGCAGCACCGCGGCGACCGAGCCGATCCGCGCCCGGGCCGTGCCGTGGGTGAGCTCGTACTGGATCCCGGTGGGCAGGCGGCGCAACGTGTTGTCGGACATGGCTCGACACCCTATCCAGCGGCGGGTGCGCCAGCGGCGCGCGGTCAGCCGATGGCGCGGGACAACGCCCGGCCGAACTGGGTGAGCCGCTGCATCTGCCCCCTGCCCCCGTCGGTCACCGACTTGGCGAACCGGTAGGTCTCCACGTACTGCATGGTCCGGGTGCCGGCGTCCTCGGTGAGCTCGGTGACCGACCGTTCCGGGGTCTGCGTGGACAGGTAGAGCATCACCGAGTGCAGCTGCCGGGCGCCCTGCGCGTCGTAGCTGTAGCGGGTCCGCATGCCCTGGTCGACCAGCGCCGCCAGCGGCACGGTGCGCACCGAGGAGGAGAACATGACCTCGCCGGGGTTGTCCTCGTTCTCCTCGTCGTCGCCGTGCCACAGGATGAGCCGGTGGCCGTCGGTGACGGCGATCTCCTGCCAGAGCGATTCGCCGAAGGCGGCCGTGCTGAGCACCCGTTCGCAGGTGAACGCCCGCACGTGGTCCAGGTCGAGAACGGCGGTGATCGCGTCCAGGGCCACGTCGGCGTCCCGCAGATAGGCCCGCGCGGCGTCCTCGAGACCCTGGTAGACCGCCCAGTCCTGGTCGGGCTGATCGGGGTGGGACATGTCTGGTTCTCGTTCCTGTCGGTGGTCGTCGGCACGTGTTCTACCCGGTCGGGCCGGGATGCCGGTCACCCGGCGCGCATCACTTCTGCAGCGCGTCCTCGGCGCGGTAGCGGATCAGCGCCGGCCGGACGAAGGCCACGATCAGCACCGTCACCACGACCAGGACACCGCCGCCGGTCACCGCCAGCGTGGTGCTGGAGGCCTCGGCGGCGAGGCCGTGCAGCAGGTCGGCGACCCGCGGCCCGCCGGCGACGACGACGAGGAACACGCCCTGCATCCGGCCGCGCATCTCGTCGGTGGCCGACAGCTGGAGCACGGTGGTCCGGTAGACGGCGCTGACCATGTCCGCCCAGCCGCCGACGGCCAGGAAGCCGACCGCGATCCAGATGCTGGTGGACAGGCCGAAACCGACCATCGCCAGCCCCCACACCACGATGGCCACGATGATGGCCAGCCCCTGCCGGCGCACCCGCTGGATCCAGCCGCCGGTGAGTCCGCCGATTGCCGCTCCGAGGCCCAGGCCCAGGTTGAGCAGACCGAGCTGGATGCCGCCCTCGGCGGGACCGCCGAAGGTCTGCTCGGCCATCTGCGGGAACAGCGCCCGCGGCATGCCCAGCACCATGGCCAGGATGTCGACCACGAAGGTCAGCAGCAGCACGTCGCGGCCGCGGAGGTAGCGCAGGCCCTCCCCGACCTTCGCCCGTTCCCGCGCCGGGCCCTGGCGGGGCATCGGGGGCAGCCGGTAGGCGGCCCACACCACGGCCGTCAGCCCGATCGCGTCGATGAGGTAGAGCCATCCCAGCCCGACGGTGGGCAGCAGCACCCCGGCCAGCAACGGCCCGAGCAGCACGCCGACGCTGAACACCGTCATGCTCAGCGCGTTCGCGCCGGGCACCAGATCGGCGGGTACCAGCCGCGGGATGATCGCACCGCGGGCCGGACTGTTGACCGCGAACAGGCCCTGCTGCAGGGCCAGCATCGCGAAGACCACGACGACGGAGCCGCCGCCGATGATCGCGTTGACCCACAGACCGATGCTGGTCAGGGCGATCCCGGTGGACGACAGCACCAGGATGACGCGGCGGTCGTGGGTGTCGGCGATGGCCCCGCCGAGCAGGCCGAAGGTGATCAGCGGGATGAGCGCGACGAACGACGCCGCCCCCACCCAGGCCGACGACCCGGTGAGGTCGAAGATCTGCTGCTGGACGGCCACGACCGTGAGCTGGGAGCCGACGACGGTGACGGCCTGGCCGAGGAACAGCCGTCGGTAGGCGGGGATCTGCAGGGCCCGGGTGTCGGGGGCGATGCGGCGGAGCCGGGACTGCCGGGGTGGCGGGGTCGGATCGACCGGACCGGGCGATTCCGGGTTCGCGCCCGGGGTGGGGACGTCGGTCACGGGGCGAGGCGCTCCACGATCCAGCCGGCGTCCTCGCGCCGGTACCGGAGCCGGTCGTGCATCCGGCCGAGACGTCCCTGCCAGAACTCCACGGTCGAGGGCACGACCAGCCAGCCGCCCCAGTGCGGGGGCACCGGGATGGGCGGGGCGCCGACGGCCTCCGGGCCGCCGCCGAAGCGGTCCTCGAGCGCGGCCTCGGTGTCGGTGATGCGCTGCCGGAACGACGCGGCCGGCGGCGAGCCCGCCGGGAAACTGCCGAGCACCGCCGACTGCGGACTGGCCCACGCGCCGAGCTGCGAGCCCCGGGGGCGGGTGACCCAGTACGCCTGGGTGGTGTCCCGGTCGACCTGGACGACCGCGCCGCGGACGTGGACCTGCCGGTGCAGGTCGATCCACGGGAAGGTCAGGCTGGCCACCGGGTTGCGGAGCAGGTCGGCCGACTTGGCCGAGGTGTAGTTGGTGTAGAAGGTGACACCGGCCTCGTCGACGTCCTTGGCCAGCACCGTGCGGGAGGCCGGGACCCCGTTCTCGGACGCGGTGGCCAGCACCATCGCGTTGGGTTCGGTGACCCCGGCCGCGACGGCCTGGTCGAACCAGCGGCGGAACTGGGTGAGCCAGTCGGCCGCGAGTTCGTCCTCGGCGAGCCCGGCGCCGGCGTAGCTGACCCGCATGGTCGCGAGCGTCCCGGGATCCTGCTGACCAGCCACGGTGATGGGCCTCCTCGACGGCTCCGGACGGGGCGCTGCGCCCCGCAGGCACGGTACGCCTGCGGGCCGACAGCGTTCTCCGGGCCGCTCCGCGGCCGGCGCGGCTCAGCCGGCGAGCAGGGTGTCGATCTGGTTGATCGCGCCGGACGCACCCTCGACGACGCCCATGTCCAGGACCTGCTGCAGCCCCTCGGCGGTGGCGTAGGTGCTGGTGTAGACGGCGCGGGTGCCGCCCTGGTACTCGCTGAACGCGAAGACGTTCTTGGATACCGGCAGGTCGGCGTTGATGGCGAAGGCGTCGTCGGTGAACGCGTCGTCGAAGGCGAAGCCCTTCGGGGCGTCCACGCTCTCCACCAGCCAGGTGCCGTAGAACTTCTCGCCCTCGGGACCGGTCATGAAGTAGTTGACCCGGCCGCCGGGGTTCAGGTCGTGGTCGACCACGGTGGCGGGGTGGGTCGGCGGGCCCCAGATGCGCTCCAGCTGGCGGGGGTCGGCGTAGACCTGGAAGACCCGCTCCACCGGGGCGGCGAAGTCGGCGGTGATGGTCAGGGTGCGGTTGTCGATGTCGGGGGTGACGTCGGTGACGGGCATGGCGAGGTCCTTTCCGGGGACTCAGAGGGTGGGGGGTGGGGAGCGGTACAGCGTGGGGGTGGGGAGCGCTACAGCGTGGGTGGTGCGGGGGTGTCCAGGGCGAGCAACTCGTCCATGCGGCCGATGCGACCGCGCCAGACGTCCTCCAGCTCGCCGAGCATCGAGGCGACGGACCGCACGGCGGCGACGTCACCACTGGCCAGCTGTTCGCGGCCGGTACGGCGTTTGATCACGAGGCCGGCCTTCTCGAGGACGGCGACGTGTTTCTGCACCGCGGCGAAGCTCATGTCGTACTTCGCCGCGAGCGTGGTGACCGAGTGCTCCCCTCGCAGGACGCGGCGCATGATGTCGCGCCGGGTCCGGTCGGCCAGGGCGTGGAACAGGGCGTCGGCCCGATCCTCGTCCTGGGTGTCCCGGTCGCTGCTCACCGGACCAATATACAACCGTTCGGTTGTACGTTGTCAAGACCGCCGTCCGGGAGATCTCCGCGGGAGGTGACGAGAACCACTCGGGCCCTACTGGCGCCCGACCTGGAGACGGGCGATCGTAGGAGATCAGACCATCTCGGCGCGGAGGTGCCCCATGTCGGCAGCAACGTTCACCCCTGGACTCGAAGGCGTGGTGGCGTTCCACACGGCCATCGCCGAGCCCGACAAGGAAGGCAGCGCCCTGCGGTACCGCGGGGTCGACATCGAGAACCTCGTCGGACGCGTCGGTTTCGAGGACGTCTGGGCTCTGCTCGTCGACAACGCCTTCGGCGCAAGCCTTCCCGTCGACGTGTCGTTCCCGATCGTGCGGTCGGGCGACGTGCGGGTGGACGCCCAGTCGTCGCTGCCGGCGCTCGCGGCCGGCCGCGGATTCCGGCCGCTGCTGGACATCTCCGACGAGGACGCGCGGGACCACCTGGCGCAGACCACCGCCGCGACGTTGTCGTACGTGTCCCGTTCGGCCCGGGGCGATCTCCCCGAGGTGCCGGAGACCCTGCTCGACGGCACCGCGAACGTGGTCGAACGCTTCCTCACCGCCTGGCTGGGCGAGCCGTCGCCCGAGCAGGTGCGGGCGATCGACGCCTACTGGGTCAGCGCGGCCGAGCACGGCATGAACGCCTCCACCTTCACCGCCCGGGTCGTCGCGTCCACCGGCGCGGACGTGCCGGCCGCGATGGCCGGCGCCATCGGCTCGATGAGCGGGCCCCTGCACGGCGGCGCCCCGGCCCGCGTGCTGCCGATGATCACCGAGGTCGAGCGCACCGGTGACGCGCGCGGGGTGGTGACCCGCATCCTGGACGCCCACGAGCGCCTGATGGGCTTCGGCCACCGCGTCTACCGCGCCGAGGACCCCCGCGCCCGGGTGCTGCGCCGGACCTGCCAGGAGCTGGGCGCACCCCGGTACGAGGCCGCCGCCGCGCTCGAGGAGGCCGCCCGCGCCGAGCTGCAGGAGCGGCGTCCGGACCGGACCATCGAGACCAACGTCGAGTTCTGGGCGGCGGTCATCCTGGACTTCGCCGGGGTGCCGGCGCCGATGATGCCGGCCATGTTCACCTGCGCCCGCACCGCCGGCTGGAGCGCCCACATTCTGGAGCAGAAGCGCCTCGGCCGGCTGGTCCGCCCGGCGGCCGTCTACGACGGGCCGTCCACCCGCGACCCCGAGTCCGTCGACGGCTGGGCGTTGCTGGGCGCCCGCAACTGAGTCCGGTGCCGGTCGACCGTCAGGCCGGATCCTGACGGTCGCACCGGCGACGGGCGAGCGCCCGGTCGCGCAGGCCCCAGACGATGCCGATGACCCCGCCGACCAGTGCCCACCACAGGAACGGGTGCCACCACCGGCCGGTGATCGACCGGCAGACGACGCAGAGAACGGCGATCAGGCCCGCCTGCATCGCCGTGACGACGGTCAGCCAGTGCCGGTCGGAGCCCGTCGGCCGACGGACGTACGTCACGGTGAAGACCTTCCCCATCGCTCGACCCTAGGGCGGCCTCCGCCCCGGGGGACGGGCGACGGCGAGCTCCGGTCCTACAGCTCGCGCGTGAGATACGCGCTGTTCGGGTCGGGCCGGTAGTCGCCGAACGGCCCGGTGGGGACGAAACCGTGGGCGGCGTACAACGTCCGGGCCGGCGCGAAGTACGGCTGGGTACCGGTCTCCAGACTGAGCCGGGCATGGCCACGCTCCCGGGCCAGTCCGATCAGGTGCACCAGCAACGCCCGTCCGACCCCGGTGCCGCGGGCGGCGGCGGTGGTCCGCATCGCCTTGAGCTCCGCGTGGGCGGGGTCGAGCTCCCGCAACGCCGCGCAGCCGAGCAGCAGACCGTCGCGACGGGCGGTGACGAAGGTGATCGACGGTGCGCGCAGCGCCTCCACGTCCAGCGCGTGGACGCTCTCCGGCGGCGACGTCGCGACCATGTCCGCGAGGTGCTCCCGCAGCAGGGCGGTGACGTCCGGCCGCGCCGGATCGTCGGGTCCGATGTCCACGCACCCGATTCTGCGGTGCCACCGGGCGCCGTGGGCCTGTGACAGGCTGGTCACCGTGACTCTGGCCGATCTGCTCCCCACTCCCGGCCACGACCTGGGCGACGCACACCCCCGCTCCGCCGACGACCTCTTCACCGACTTCGAGGGCTGGGCGACCGCGCGCGGGCTGCCGCTGTACCCGCACCAGGAGGAGGCGCTGCTCGAGATCGTCGCCGGCTCCAACGTCATCGTCGCCACCCCGACCGGCTCAGGGAAGACGCTTATCGCCACCGCCGCACTGTTCGCGGGCCTGGCCACCCGACGCCGCGCCTTCTACACCGCCCCGATCAAGGCGCTGGTCAGCGAGCGGTTCTTCGAGCTGGTCGCGGTGTTCGGCGCCGAGAACGTCGGCATGGTCACCGGCGACAGCGCGGTCAACCCCGAGGCGCCGATCATCTGCTGCACCGCCGAGATCCTGGCGTCGATGGCGCTCCGCGGGGGCGCGGCCACCGAGGTCGGCGTCATCGTGATGGACGAGTTCCACTACTACGGCGACCCACAGCGCGGGGTGGCCTGGCAGATCCCGATCATCGAGCTGCCGCACGCCCAGTTCGTGCTGATGTCGGCCACCCTCGGCGACGTCTCCTTCTTCGCCGAGGATCTCACCCGCCGCACCGGCGCCGAGACCGCCGTCATCACCGGCGTCACCCGGCCGGTCCCGCTGCACTACAGCTGGGCGCTGCAGCCCCTGCAGGAGCTCCTCGAGGAGCTGCTCAAGACCGGCCGCGCCCCGATCTACGTCGTGCACTTCACCCAGGCGGCCGCCCTGGAACGCGCCCAGTCGCTGACCTCGATCACCGTCGCCACCCGCGCCGAGCGCGACCAGATCGCCGAGCTGATCGGTGATTTCCGATTCTCGGCCGGCTTCGGCCGGACGCTGTCCCGGCTGGTCCGGCACGGCATCGGCGTGCACCACGCCGGCATGCTGCCCAAGTACCGGCGGCTGGTGGAGAAGCTCGCCCAGTCCGGGTTGCTCAAGATCATCTGCGGCACCGACACCCTCGGCGTCGGCATCAACGTGCCGATCCGGACGGTGCTCATCACCGCGCTGACCAAGTTCGACGGCACCCGGATGCGCGCACTGAACGCCCGGGAGTTCCACCAGATCTCCGGCCGGGCCGGCCGCGCCGGCTTCGACACCGCGGGCGACGTCGTGGTGATGGCGCCCGACCACGAGATCGAGAACGAGCGCCGGCTGCGCAAGGCCGGTGACGACCCGGTCAAGAAGAAGCGGGTCGTGCGCACCAAGCCGCCGGAGGGCTTCATCAACTGGTCGGAGAAGACCTTCGACCGGCTCGTCGCCGCCCAGCCCGAGCAGCTGCAGTCGCACTTCGCGGTGACCAACGCGATGGTGCTCTCGGTCGTGGCCCGCCCCGGTGACGCGTTCGCCGCGATGCGGCACCTCATCGAGGATTCCCACGAGCCGCGGCCGCGGCAGCTCCAGCACGCCAAGCGGGCGCTGGAGATCGCCCGCGGGCTCCTCGGCTCCGGCGTCGTCGAGCGGATCGACCCGCCGGACGCGACCGGCCGCCGCTGGCGGGTCACCACCGACCTGCAGCTGGACTTCGCCCTCAACCAGCCGCTGTCACCGCTGGCCCTGGCCGCGATCGAGATCCTCGATGCGGAGTCGCCGGAGTATCCGCTGGACGTGGTGTCGCTCATCGAGGCGACGTTGGACGACCCGGGCGCGGTGCTCGGTGCGCAGCGGTTCAAGGCCCGCGGCGAGGCGGTGGCCCGGATGAAGGCCGACGGCATCGAGTACGACGAGCGGATGGCGCTGCTCGAGGAGGTCACCTACCCGCAGCCGCTGGTCGAGGTGATCGAGGCCGCCTACGAGCTCTACAAGCGGGGGCACCCGTGGATCGCCGACTACTCCCCCTCGCCGAAGTCGGTCGTGCGGGACATGTACGAGCGGGCGATGAACTTCGGCGAGTACGTGGCGTTCTACCAGCTCACCCGCTCCGAAGGCGTCGTGCTGCGCTATCTCTCGGACGCCTTCCAGGCGATGCGCCGGACGGTCCCGGTCGAGGCGCGGGTACCGGAGCTGACCGACCTCATCAGCTGGCTGGGTGAGCTGGTCCGCGGCGTGGACTCGTCACTGCTGGACGAGTGGGACGAGTTGTCCCACCCCGAGCCGTTGGCCGGCGGGGTCGCCGCCGACGCGCTGCGACCGCCGACCGCGCACCGCGGGGTCACCGGCAACGTCCGGGCGTTCACCATCATGGTCCGCAACGCGCTGTTCCAGCGGGTCACGCTGGCCGCGCTGGAGCGCTACGACCTGCTCGGCGGCTTCGACGACGGCTGGGACGCTTCCCGTTGGGAGGACGCCATGGACGGCTACTGGCACGAGTACGACGAGATGGGTACCGGCGCCGACGCCCGGAGCACCGCGATGATCGCCGTGACGCCCGGCCCCGAGGTCTGGACCGTCCGGCAGACCTTCGACGACCCGGACGCGCACCGCGACTGGGGCATCAGCGCCGAGGTCGACGTCGAGGCGTCCGACGAGGCCGGCGAGCCGGTGCTGCGCATCGTCGCGGTGGGCCCGCTCGACGCCTGAGCAGTTTGCTCCCCGATTCGGGGAGGAAACTGCCCGCCATGCGCCCGGGTGGTCCCGGACGGGGCGTCGCGTGCACGGGTCCCCCGGCTCGCCCCCCGGGCGGGTGGTGGCCGCATCCGGTCGCTCTCCGGCCGGCTGCACCCGGAGCCCTCCTCCGCCCCCGCCTCGGCGGAGAACTCTCAGCCGTGAGTGAAATCCGCCGCGAGCGACGCACCCCATGGGACCCGTCTGATCCGCGGGCGGAAACTGCCCACCTGGGGTCGTCATCCGCCCCGAACGCACGCGGACCCTCGAGTCACGGCTCGCCTCGGGCGGAAAACTCTCACCCGTGAGAGGAATCCGCCCCAGGACGACGGACCCCACGTCGCGACGCCCCACCGCCGGCGGGCGACGCCGAAGCGTCGTCACTCCTCCGCCCTCGGTGCTCCGGCCCGCCGGAGCAACAGCCACGCGGCGATCGCCGCGACGACCGGCAGCACCGGACCGATCCGGGGCAGACCGAGCAGCACCAGCGCCCCGGCGAACGAGCCGAGCACCAGCGCGGCGATCGAGACCAGGCGCAGCGGCTGGGCCTCGCGGCGGCCCTCGGCGAGGTCCTGCATCACCGAGGTGAGCGTGCCGGTGACGAAGGTGGTGGTGAGGCCGGCGCGCGACGACATCCGTCGGCCGAGGACGGTGTGCCAGCCCATCGCGATCGCCGACAGCGTGATCATCGTGCAGGTCAGGGCCAGCCCGGCGGACCCGTCCACGGCGATCCACAGCGCCAGCACGACGGCCTGCACGACCCCCACCGCGGCCAGCAGCGGGCGCGGCGACGCCGTCCGCGTCCACCGGAACCCGACGTACATCGCCGCCACGAAGGCGACCACCGCGAGGGTCGCGGTCAGCAGCGTGTCGAGGTACTCGGGCCGCCCGACCAGGCCGGCCAGCACCAGGTTGCCGGTCATGTTCGCGGTGAACACCCCGCCGAGCGCGAGGAAGGCGAAGGCGTCGGTCGCTCCCGATCCGAACGACAGCACCACCAGGGCCCAGCGGACCTGCGGATGGTCGGCCACTCAGGAACGTCCGCCCGTGCCGGCGCATCCGCACGGTCGCGAATGCGCGGACGCCCAGCCCATGGCCGTCGTGATCGCGGGAACCCACGCACCGCCGACCCGGGAGATCGACCCTGCGGAACTGCGCCCGGGCATCACCGCCGTGGGCACCCTCATCACCGAGGATCCGAGGCCGCATCCCAGGAGCATCCTGGTCGTGTCGCTGACCGTTCGCGATGCCACATCGCCTCCTCGCCGGGGTGCTTCCTAGGGTCCGGGCCGCTCAGCTGAACGACAGCACCTGGTCGCCCCATCCCTTGCGGAGCGCCCCGTCCAGGTCGGGCTCGACCCGGTCGTGTCGCTCGATGACCAGCGTGGCCCGGTCGTCGCCGTACGCGGGCCAGTCGTCGCCGGGCGGGTCACCGTGGGCGAACGCCGTCCAACGCCCCATCAGTCGACGCGAGATCTCCAGCGCCGCCCTGCGTCCGCCGAGCCGGAAGGTGAAGTCCTTCTTCGACGCCCCGAAGTTGCCCCAGGTGTAGGGCAGTTCGGTGGCGTGCGCAGCGCCGATACCGATCAGCCGCAGCATCGGGGTGGCGTGGTCGAAGCGGTACAGCCAGGTCGGCGCGATCGCCGAGTGCCCCTCGGTGAGCCACACCGTGGGCATCCGGAAGCCGATGTCACGCGCCACCCCGAGGCCCAGCATCCGCTGCCGGACGCCCTCGTACGCACCCGACAGCTGCTCGCGAGTGGGCAGCACGGTGCCGGGACTCTCCTCGGCGAGCTGCCGCAGCATCGCGGTGATCTTCTCCTCGGTGATCGGGATCAGCGGCGACTTCATGAACTTGAACAGCGTCGCCTCGTCCCTGTTCGTGCCGATGACCAGCGGCACCGGATGCCCCCGCCCCTCCCGCAGCACGGTGATCGGGTGCTCCGGCAGCACCGCACCGTCGACGGTCGGCGCGAACGCCAGCGTCCCGGGCTCCTCCGACGGCACCGCGTCGTAGACCAGCGTCGAGGCGGCCACGATGGCGTCGACCGGCAGCTCACGCACCTCGTCGACGGACGCCCTGACGGCGGTCAGGAACCGCTGTGCCACCGCCCGGGAGCGCGTCGTCCCGTAGATCGACGTCGCCGGCGAGCTCTGCACGATCGCCCGGGCGAACAGTCCGGCGGCGGCCGGCGCGGCCAACAGCGCGCACACCATGCCGCCCCCGGCCGATTCACCGAACAGCGTCACCGCCGACGGGTCACCCCCGAATCCGGCGATGTTGTCGCGCACCCACTCCAGGCCCAGCAGCACGTCGCGCAACGCGAGATTGGAGTCGAAGGAGTCGCCGAACGACGTCAGATCCAGGAAGCCGAGCGCACCGAGCCGGTAGTTCAGCGTCACCACGACGACATCCCCGGACGTGGCCAGCGCCGCCCCGTCGTAGAGCGGCTGACTGGCCGACCCGAGCGCATAGGCTCCGCCGTGCACCCACACCATCACCGGCAGGCCCACCGCACCCGACGGCGCCCAGACGTTGAGGAACAGGCAGTCCTCGTCCCGTGCGATGCCGTCACCGAGGAAGATCACCGGGTTCAGCGGCTGCGGCGCGGCCGGCCCGAACGCCACCGCTTCGACCACCCCGGCACCGGGCGACGCCGCCACCGGTGCCCGCCAGCGGCGCTCCCCGACGGGCGGTTCGGCGAACCGCAGGCCCTTCCACACGGCCACCCGCCCGTCGTCGCGGCCCCGGAACGTGCCCGAGCCGGTGACGACCTCGGGACTGCTGCTGTCGGTCATGCCTGCCTTCCGCCGGGGGGTGCGTCCGACGGTACGACGCCCGCCCGGCGGCTCGGGCGCCGGCCGCAGGATCGACCGCTCCTCCGGGCCGCCACGACAGCATCGGCCGTGGTGGGACGGGGTCACCTGACGATCTGCGGCGACACCGCCACCGCCTCGGGGAGGCCGCCGGGGCTCCCGCGGAGTGGGAGAATCGACGGGCTCGCACTGTCCCGTTCCGCCCCTGCACCGGGGCACCGTCCCCGGTGTGCACCCGACCGAGGAGCCGCACGTCCATGGCCGACGCCAGCACCATCAGGATCCCCGACGAGCTCAGGCCGGCCGACGGCCGCTTCGGCTGCGGACCGTC
Organism: Nakamurella deserti; assembly: GCF_003260015.1. Lineage (NCBI taxonomy): Bacteria > Bacillati > Actinomycetota > Actinomycetes > Nakamurellales > Nakamurellaceae > Nakamurella > Nakamurella deserti. The sequence goes on from NZ_QCXS01000003.1 coordinate 450,330, forward strand.
CAAGGTCCGCCCGGAGGCGCTCGCCGCGCTGGCCGCGTCCGGCACCTCCCTGATGGGGACGTCCCACCGGCAGGCCCCGGTGAAGAACCTGGTGCACCGGGTCCGCACCGGCCTGACCGACCTGTTCCAGCTGCCCGACGGCTACCAGGTCGTCCTCGGCAACGGCGGCAGCACGGTGTTCTGGGACGTCGCGGCGCTCAACCTGATCCGGCAGCGGTCGCAGCACCTGACCTTCGGCGAGTTCTCCGCGAAGTTCGCCGGCGTCACCGCGGGTGCCCCGTTCCTCGGTGCGCCGACGGTGATCAAGACCGATCCGGGCGACGCACCGGCCCCCCGCTCCGAGGCCGACGTGGACGCCTACGCCTGGGCGCACAACGAGACTTCCACCGGCGTCACCGTTCCCGTGGTCCGCCCCGAGGGAGCGACCGGCGACCAGCTGGTCCTCGTCGACGCCACCTCCGGCGCGGGCGCCATCCCGGTCGACATCACCCAGGCCGACGTCTACTACTTCGCCCCGCAGAAGGTCTTCGCCTCCGACGGCGGGCTGTGGATCGCGCTGATGTCGCCGGCGGCCCTGGCCCGCGTCGAGGAGATCAGTGCCACCGACCGGTGGATCCCCGAGTCGCTCTCGCTGGCCACCGCCGTCGACAACTCGTCCAAGGACCAGACCTACAACACCCCGGCGGTGGCGACGCTGTTCCTGCTCGCCGACCAGCTCGACTGGATCAACGCCGGCGGCGGGATGGCGTTCTCCGCGGGCCGCAGCGCCGACTCGGCGAAGGCGCTGTACAGCTGGGCCGAGAGCTCGTCCTTCGCGACGCCGTTCGTGGCCCGCCCCGAGCTGCGCTCCCCCGTGGTCGGCACCGTCGACTTCGACGCCGCCGTCGATGCCGCCGCAGTGGCGAAAGTGCTGCGCGCCAATGGGATCGTCGACACCGAGCCGTACCGCAAGCTCGGCCGCAACCAGCTCCGCGTCGGGATGTTCCCGGCGGTGGACCCCGCCGACGTTCAGGCGCTGACCGCCTGCATCGACCACGTCGTGGCCGCTCTGTAGCCCGGTCCGGTCGTTCCCACGGGCCCCGGCCGGGTGCGCTGCGGCGCGCCTGGCCGGGTGGTCGTGATCGAAAAGATACCGTCGTGGTCAACGAGATCCGGGGAGGAATCCGATGCGCGCGCTGAAGTTGCTGGGGCTGTCCGAGGACGGTGCCGGGCTGGTGTGCGAGGAGCCCACCAGCGGTGAGCGCTTCTTCGTGCCGTCCGACGACCGGGTGCTGGTGGCGCTGCGGGAGAACCTGCTGCGTGACACGCCCCGGCGCGCCGCTTCCGCCCGCGCCGACGGCCCCGCCCCCTCCGCGCCCCGGCGCACCCCGAACCGGGAGACCCCGATGGAACCGCAGCTGCGACCCCGCGACATCCAGGCCCGCATCCGCGCCGGCGCCACCCTGGAGGCCGTCGCGGCCGACGCCGGATGCGAACCGTCGCGCATCGAGCGGTTCGCCTTCCCGGTCCTGATGGAGCGCTCGATGATCGCCGACCGCGGCCGCCAGGCCCGTCCGGTCGTCGACGGCGCCCCGGTGAAGGACAGCGTGGAGAAGCTGGTCCGCATCACCCTGGCCGAGCGCGGCCAGGCCGACACCATGAGCTGGGACGCCTACCGCACCGAGGCCGGCGCCTGGATCCTGCTGCTCACCTGGAACGCCGGCCGCAGCGAGAACACCGCCCGGTGGACCTACCACCACAGCGCCACCAGCGGCACCGTCACCGCGTTGGACGACGCCGCCGCCGAGCTGATGGACCCGGCACCCCGGCCGTTGCGGACGGTCCGCGAGCCGGTCGTCGAGACCCCCGCGCCGCCGCTCAACCCGCTGGCCACCCAGCACGTCCCTGCCGCCCCGGCGCCGCAGCCCACCCCGGCTTCCGCACCCGCACCTGCACCTACACAGCAGGCCGATCGGGTGCCGGCGCAGAACCCGCTGTTCGACAGCCCGGCCCCGGCCGCGGCGCAGAACCGGGTGGCGGCCGCGCTGGCACACCACACCGTGACCGCGCCGATCGCACCGGCCGGGCCGGCCGAGCCCCGCGAGGAGCGCGCGACGATCGCCCGCACCGGCACCGACGACAACCGTCGTTCCGGTCGCGCGCCGATGCCGTCCTGGGAGGACGTGCTGCTCGGCACCCGCTCGCCGGGTCGCTGATCCGGCGACGTCCGGGGCGACGGTCGTCCGGCTGCCGGTCGTCGACGGCGGCCGCCCGGCACTGACCTGGGCGGACTGCGCCCACCGCTAAATGAGTTCCACAGTGTCGGACCGGCCCCGTACCGTCGGAACAGCCATGAGCACCGATCAGTCCACCGCCCCGCCGGACAGCGTCACCCCGCCCCGTCCGGCCGGCGTCACCCCCGTCCTCCCGGCCGCCCCGACGTCGCGCGCCTCGATCACCCGGCTCTGGCCGTTCGTGCGCCCCGAGCTGCGCCAGCTGGTGCTGTCCGCGGTGCTCGCGCTGGCCGCGATGGTGTGCGGTCTCGTCCTCCCGCTCGTCGTGCAGCGGATCGTCGACGGACCCATCGCCGACCGCGACCTCTCGGGGCTGTGGTGGCCAGGGGCCCTGCTGCTGCTGGCCGGCATCGGTGAGGCCCTGCTGTTCGGCCTGCGCCGCTGGGTCGCCGCCCGGCCCGCGACCCGCATCCAGGCCGCCATGCGGCAGCGGATCTACGACCGTCTGCAGGCCCTGCCCGTCGCCTATCACGACGGGATCGGCTCGGGACAGCTGCTGTCCCGGGCGGTCTCGGACCTGTCCACCATCCGGATGTTCCTCAGCTTCGGCGCCATCTTCCTGGTGGTGAACTCGCTGACGTTCCTGATCGGGCTGGGCATCCTCTTCAGCCTGTCGTGGCTGCTCGCACTGGTCGTGCTGGCCCAGGCCATCCCCCTGATCGTCATCTGCGCCCGGTACGAGACCCACTACAAGGTGCTGGCCCGTCGCTCGCAGGACCAGGTCGGCGACGTCGCCACCACCGTCGAGGAGTCCATCCTCGGGGTCCGCATCCTCAAGTCGTTCGGGCGCTCGGCGCACCTCGGCCGGGAGTTCTTCCGGCAGGCCAGCGAGCTGCGTGCCACCGAGATCGGCAAGGCCCGGATGATCGCGAAGCTGTGGGCGACGATCATCGCGTTACCCGAGATCGCGCTGGGCGTGTGTCTGCTGCTGGGCGTCCAGCAGGTCGCCGACGGCGCCATGTCGGCCGGCACCCTGGTCGCCTTCTTCACCGTCGCGATGATCCTGCGTTGGCCGATCGACTCGCTCGGGTGGCTGCTCAGCCTGCTCAACGACGCCGCGTCGGCGTCCGAGCGCTACTTCGAGGTGCTCGACGAGCCGGTCACCATCACCTCGCCTGCGAACCCGGTCCGGCTCCCCGCCGACGCCGGTGCCGGTGAGCTGGTCTTCGAGGACGTCCGGTTCCACTTCCCGGACGCCGCCGACCGTCCGGACGTGCTCGCCGGCATCGACCTGCACCTGCGGCCGGGCACCACGGTGGCCGTCGTCGGCGCCACCGGTTCGGGCAAGACCGCGCTCACCGCGCTGGTCAACCGGATGTACGACGTCACCGGCGGCCGGGTGCTGCTCGACGGCGTCGACGTCCGCGATCTCGACCTCGCCGACCTGCGCCGCGCCGTCAGCGTGGCGTTCGAGGAGCCCATCCTGTTCTCGGCGAGCGTCGCCGAGAACATCACCCTCGGCCGCCCGGACTCCACCGAGGACGAGATCCGCCGGGCCGTCGCGGTGGCCCAGGCCGACTTCGTGTACGACCTGCCGTGGGGTCTGCGGACCCGCGTCGGCGAACAGGGGCTCACCCTGTCCGGCGGGCAGCGGCAACGGCTGGCGTTGGCCCGCGCCGTCATCGGCAACCCGCGGGTGCTGGTGCTCGACGACCCGCTCTCGGCGTTGGACATCCACACCGAGGCCGCGGTCGAGCGTGCGCTGCGCAGCGTGCTGCACTCCACGACCGCGCTGATCATCGCCCACCGCGCGTCGACGGTGATGATGGCCGATCAGGTGGCGCTGCTGCAGCACGGTCGCATCGCCGCGATCGGCACCCACCAGGAGCTGCTGGCCCGGGTGCCGGCCTACCGCGCGCTGCTGTCGAGCGCTCCCGCCGACGACCCCGACACCGACCCACCGACGCGCGACCGCGTCACCGAGAAGAGCCTCCGATGAGCACCGCGACCGACCAGGACCGCGCCGGCGACCTGCCGGACGATCCCGCCACCGTCACCGACTGGCGGGGTATCGGCGACGACGGCACCACCGCGCCCGACGGCGACGCCCGCCCCGGCGGCCTCAAGCTCGCCGGCGGCAGCCGGAAACTGGTCCGCGAACTGGCCCGGCCGCACCGCGGGCGGCTCATCCTCGCCGGGCTGGTCATCCTCCTCGACCAGGCCGTGTCGGTGGCCGGCCCGCTGCTCATCGCCTACGGCATCGACACCGCGGTACCCGCCCTGATGGACGGCGACCGCGGCCCGATGTTCCTGGCCGTCGGGCTGTACCTGTTCACCGCCGCGGCCAGCGCGCTGACCCGGCTGGTGTTCGTCCGGATGTCCGGCCGGATCTCGCAGGACGTGCTGCGCGGGCTGCGGGCCCGGGTGTTCGACCACGCCCAGCAGCTCAGCGTCTCCTTCCACGAGAAGTACACCTCCGGCCGGGTCATCTCGCGGATGACCAGCGACCTGGAGACCATCGGCGAGACCCTCGAGACCGGCATCAACGACCTGATCGCCGGGTTGCTGTCGGTGGTGGTGATCAGCGGCGTCCTGCTGTGGCTGGACCCGACGCTGGGCGCGGTCTCGCTACTGGCCTTCGTGCCGCTGTTCTTCGTCACCCGCTGGTTCCAGCGGCGCTCGCTGACCATCTACCGCGGTTCCCGGACGGCGATGGCGTCGCTGATCGTCCAGTTCACCGAGACGATGAACGGCCTGCGCGCGGTGCAGACGTTCCGCCGCGAGCCGCGCAACGCGCGCATCTTCGCCGAGGACAACGACCGTTTCGCCCGCAACGACGGCGACGCGCTCGTCGTCGCCGGCATCTACAGCCCGGCGGTGCGGCTGATCGGCAACGTCGCGCTGACCGCGGTGATGATCCTCGGGGCCGTGTTCGTGGTGAACGGCTCGCTGGAGGTCGGCATCCTGGCCGCCTTCCTGCTCTACCTGCGCCGGATGTACGACCCGATGGACGAGCTGGCCATGTTCTACAACCAGGCGCAGTCGGCGGCGGCCGCCCTGGAGAAGATCGCCACCCTGCTCGCGCAGCAGCCGTCGGTGCGGGAGCCGGTCGACCCGACGCCGCTGCCGCAGCCGCGTGGTGAGCTCCGCTTCGAGGGTGTGGGGTTCGGCTACTCGGCCGAGCGCGAGGTGCTGCCCCGGTTCGACCTGACGGTGCCGGCCGGCCAGACGATCGCCCTGGTCGGCGCCACCGGTGCGGGCAAGACGACGCTGGCCCGGCTGCTGGCCCGCTTCTACGACCCCACCGAGGGGCGGGTGCGGCTGGACGGCGTCGACCTGCGGGAGCTGGCCAACGACGACCTGCGGCGGGCGCTGGTCATGGTGACCCAGGAGTCGTTCCTGTTCTCCGGGTCGGTGGCCGACAACATCGCGCTGGGCAAGCCGAGTGCCACGCGGGCGGAGATCGAGGCCGCCGCCGAGGCGGTCGGGGTGGCCGACTTCGTGAATGCGCTGCCCCAGGGCTACGACACCGACGTGCGCAGGCGGGGCGGGCGGCTGTCCGCCGGACAGCGTCAGCTGGTGGCCTTCGCCCGGGCGTTCCTGGCCGACCCGGCGGTGCTGATCCTGGACGAGGCGACCGCCTCGCTGGACATCCCCAGCGAGCGGGCCGTGCAGTCCGCGCTGCACCGGGTGCTGCACGGCCGGACCGCGGTGATCATCGCGCACCGGCTGTCGACGGTGTCGATCGCCGACCGGGTCCTGGTGATGGACCAGGGCCGGATCGTCGAGGACGGCTCCCCCGCCGAACTCATCGCCGGCAAGGGCCGGTTCGCGCAACTCGACACGGCGTGGCGGGAGTCGCTGGCCTGAGCGCGGCTGTGGGCCGCCGGCGCGGGACCGGCTCACCGGTCCCGCGTTCGCGGTCTGCCCCGGCGCCCCGGTTCCGCGTGCCGGTCTGCCCGGCGCTCCGGTCGGCCCAGCGCTCTGGTCGGCCCAGCGAATCGGGGATTGCGGGGATCGCGGCCCCGAGCCCGGCTGTGGGCCGCCGGCGCGGGACCGGCTCACCGCCCGGTCTGCCCAACGAATTGGAAGGTGCCCACCCTGCAGGGTGGGCAGGTCCACATTCGTTGGGCAGATCGCGCAAGGGCCACGCAGCACGAAAGTGACGCTGCCGCCGACGCCTCGCTCGGCACCGGCTGAAGGCGAGCGCCCGCACCCCGACTCAACGCCCCGGTCTGCCGACCGAACCCGAATGTGCCCACCCCGCAGGGTGGGCACGTCCACATTCGTTGGGCAGATCGCGCACGGGGCCACCCAGCAGGCCACTGACGCTGCCGCCGACGCCTCGCTCGGCACCGGCTGAAGGTGAGATCCGCATCCCGACGCAACGCCCCGGTCTGCCGACCGAACCCGAATGTGCCCACCCCGCAGGGTGGGCACGTCCACATTCGTTGCGCAGATCGCGCAAGGGCCACGCAGCACGAAAGTGAGGCTGCCGCCGACGCCTCGCTCGGCACCGGCTGAAGGCGAGCGCCCGCACCCCGACTCAACGCCCCGGTCTGCCGACCGAACCCGAATGTGCCCACCCACCAGGGTGGGCACGTCCACATTGGTTGCGCACATCGCGCACGGGGCCACCCAGCAGGCCACTGACGCTGCCGCCGAGCCTCGCTCGGCACCGGCTCGGCGCTCCCGGTCTGCCCCACGCCCCGATACGTCTAGCGACGCGGGGACCGCGGGCCTGAGCCCGGCTGTTGCGCGCCGAGGTGCCCGGCTCCCCGCCGGGTCTGCCCAACGAATTGAAATGTGCCCACCCTGCAGGGTGGGCACGTCCACATTCATTAGGCAGATCGAGCAAAGGCCCACCCAGCACGCAACTGACGCTGCCGCCGACGCCTCGCTCGGCACCGGCTCGGCGCTCCCGGTCTGCCCCACGCCGCGCTTCGCGCAGCGAAGCGGGGGTCGCGGGCCCCAGCCCGGCTGTTGCTCGCCAGCGGGACCGGCTTTCTGCAAAGGAAGCCGACCGAACCGGAATGTGCCCACCCTGCAGGGTGGGCACGTCCACATCCACTGGGCAGATCGCACACCTGACGGCGAGGAACGCGCCTCAGGGGACGAGCGGGAAGAACAGCAGGGAGATCCACGCGACCACGGTGCCCAGCGCACCCCCGAGCGCGATCCAGCGCAGCACCGGCAGCGCCCGGGACATCCACAGCGCCGGGGTCAGCCCGAGCGCGACGACGATGTTCGCTGCCAGCGCGAACACCACGTTGTCGGCCAGGCCGGCCGTGATGACGTACACCGCACAGCCGATGATGAGTCCGGCGAACCCGGCGAGGAACAGCCCCGGGCCCCACGGCGTCGGCTCGTTGCCGCGTCGCCACTCCTCCACCCAGCGCCAGTCGGTCTGGTCGCCGGATGGTGCCCGGGAGCCGCGTCCGAAGCGCCGGCGGGGTGGGTCCGTCAGCGGCAGCATCGGCACCACCCCGGTCAACCCGGGCGGGTCCACCGGCACGCCGGGGGCGGGCGCCGCCGAGGTCTCCGCCACCTCCCGGACGCGGTCCGGCACGTTGTGCGGGCGCGCCCAGACCGCTCCCGACAGACCGCTCTCCTCCACCATGTCACCGAGTCTGCCGCACGCCGCCGACGTCACTCACTCCACCACGCCGGTGCCGGTGCCGGTGCCGGTTCCGGTTCCGGTTCCGGTTCCGGTGCCGCCAGCGTCGCGAACGCCACCGCTCCGGCCGTGGCGACGTTGAGCGAGTCGACCCCGGCGGCCATCGGGATCCGGAGCCAGACGTCACTGGCGGCCAACGCCGCCTCGGACAGTCCCGGGCCCTCCGACCCGAGGAGCAGCGCCAGCGGCGACGGCCCCCGGTCGAAGGACAGCAGCGGCTGCGCGCCCACCCGTGGCGTCAGCGCCGCCACCCGGAACCCTGCCGCGCGCAGGGTGTTCAGCGCCGCCGTGACGTCCCCGGTCAACGGCGCGAACGGCACCTTCAGCACGTTGCCCATCGACACCCGCACCGATCGCCGGTAGAGCGGATCGGCGCACCCGTCCAGCAGCAGCACCGCGTCCACCCCCAGCGCGGCCGCATTGCGGAAGATCGACCCCAGGTTCTCGTGATCGCCGACGCCTTCCAGCACCGCCACCGTCCGCGCGCCGCGCACCAGGTCGGCCGCGTTCGGGAACGCCACCCGGTCGGCCACCGCGAGCACCCCCCGGTTGAGGTGGAAACCGACCACCTCCGCCATCACCTCCGCCGACACCCGGTGGTACGGCACGTCCACGGCGCGCAGCACCCCGGCCAGCACGTCGTACTTCGATCCCACCCCCAGCAGCGACCGCACCGGGTACGCCGACGCCAGCAACCGCTCCACCACGACGGTGCCCTCGGCGATCACCAGCCCCCGGCCGCCGGGCCGGTCGGGGCGCCGGTCGGCGGTGGTCAGGTCGCGGAAGTCGTCGACCCGGGGGTCAGCGGGGTCGTCGATGTCGATCAGCTCGGCCATGGTGAGCCGACGGTACCGGCGAAAAGAATTTCCGATCCGACCCATCCGGTGCACAGCGGGTCACGAATGCCCTGTGTTCCACCCCGCACAGCGGGTTCACACCGGTCTCGCACGGACCGGTCATCGCGGCGGGTGCGACCGCCGACACGCGTACCGGCCGGTCGACTTCTCGGCCACGACCGGTACCTCTCTGCCCCCACGCGGCGTCGTCGTGTCCGGGCAGCCCGAGATCTGTGTCCAGGACGGCGTTCCCCGTTGTCCTCATGACCCATGGCCGCGACACGGCCCATGGCAGAAAGGGATCGAAGATGGCCGATCAACTCTTCGGCGGAAAGCCGGTGCTGCAGTTCAGCACCGGACACGACCGCCGCACCTTCTTGAAGTGGGCGGGACTCGTCGGAGTCGGCGCCACCCTCGCAGCAGGTGTCGTTCCCACCACGGCGCAGGCCGCCGAGCTCAAGTCCGGCATCCGCGCCGGCTCGAAGGCCGCCAAGGCCGGGACCGACATCGACATCCTCAACTACGCCCTGACCCTGGAGTACCTGGAGGCGGACTTCTACGCCAAGGGCATCCAGGCGGGTTTCCTCAGCGGGCGTGAGCTCGACCTGGTGACCCCGATCGCCGACCACGAGAACCAGCACGTGGCCGCGGTCACCCAGACCATCACCACCCTGGGCGGCACCCCGGTCGCCAAGCCGAACATCACCTATCCGGCCGGTGTCTTCGACAGCCGCGACAACTTCCTCAAGAACGCGTCCGTGTTCGAGGAGCTCGGTGTGACGGCCTACCACGGCCAGGTCCCGCTCATCCAGAGTGTCGACATCCTGGGCGCCGCAGCGTCCATCGCGGGTGTGGAATCCCGGCACGCCGCGGTGATCGCCACCCTGATCGGCGGGAACCCGTTCCCGAACCAGATCGAGAAGAACGCGTCGATGGACACCGTTCTCGCCGCCGTCACTCCTCTGATCAGCTGAAAGGGACCACCATCATGACGAGCATCTCCTCCGCCCGCGCCGATTTCGTGCGGGGCCAGCTGGGCCAGGTCTCCTCGAAGCAGGCCCTGTTCGCCCTGAACAACCGGTGGGCACTCGCGTCGAAGGCCGACTTCGCCAACGACATCGACGTGCTCAACTACGCGCTCACCCTCGAGTACCTCGAGGCCGCGTTCTACCAGCAGGGCAACGCCGCCGGCCTGCTCAGCGGCGTCGAGAAGGACTACCTCGGGGTCATCCAGACCGACGAGGAGTTCCACGTCACCGCCCTGACGCAGACCATCCAGCAGCTCGGCGGCACCCCCGTCGAGAAGCCGGGGGTCGGCTTCGGCGACGCGTTCAAGAGCCGTGACACCTACCTGACCACCAGCGTGACGTTCGAGAACGTCGGTGTCGGCGCGTACCTCGGTGCCGCCGGCTTCATCAAGGACAAGACCGTGCTGCAGGCCGCGGCCGGCATCTTCGGGGTCGAGGCCCGCCACGCGGCGGTCGTCGCCAACCTGCTGGGCCTGCCCGCCGAGGGCGGCGTCTACCAGGGTGCCTACGAGACGCCGATCGCGCAGGCCGACGTCCTCAAGGCCGTCACCCCGTTCCTGATGAGCCAGATGGGTGCCGTGCCGTCCGGCGGCGTCCAGACCGGTGGCGGCTCGGCCTCGGAGAACGACCAGACCGGGCTGTACGTGCTGGGCGGGGCTGCCCTGCTGGGCGCCGCCGGTGCAGCCGTCTACGCCGGCCGTCACCGTGCCGACGAGGTCTCCGACACCATCTGACGTCCCACCCGCAGCACCGCAGCACCGCAGCACCGCAGCACCGGCATGCCGTCCGGGGCGGATCCTCCCGCCCCGGACGGCACCCGCACCACCGCTCCACCCGGCACCCGCGCCACCGCTCGTCGCCCCCCGGCTTTCCGCTCCTCCGCACCACCGCTTCCAGCCCCACCGCACCACCGCTTCCAGCCCCGCCACTCGCCGCACCACCGCCGCCCGCACCACCGCCGCCGCGACTGCGGCCGCCGCCGAGGAGACGACGTGACCCTTCCCCACCGCGCTCCGGCCCGGCCCACGTCGGCGTTGCGGACGACGTTGCCGGTGTTCGTCGCCGTGGCCGCCGTCTGGGTCGGCGGCATGCTCACCCTCTTCCAGCGCTGAACCGCCGCGCTCACCGCACCGACATCCCTGCGGCGCCCCGCCGGCGCCACCGGACGAGGAGACTTCCGTGATCGCCCGCCAGACCCCCTCCCCGCCGCGTTCCCGCCGCGTCCCGGCGCTCGCCGCCGCGGTACTGGCGCTGGTGGGTGTCGTCCTGATCGTGGTCGCCGCGTGTACCTCGCGGCCCGCCCCGCCGCAACCCACGGCCGCCGCCGCCGGCTCGATCAGCCCGGTCACCACGAGCACCGCATCGAGCACCCGGTCGTCCGGCACCTCCCCGACCCCGACGGCGACGAGCGAGGTCCCGTCCCCGACGTCCGCCGAGCCGACGCCCACCGAGCCACCCCCGGTCACCACCAGCGCGGTCCCCGCTCCCGCCCCGGCGCCCGCATCCAGCAGCTCGTCGCCGAAGCCGGTGCCACCGTCCACCACCGCGGCCCCGGGCGAGACGCTGTTGATGCCCGAGGCCACCCCGGTGTCGTTCGACATCCCCAGGATCGGCGCCAGCTCTGACCTGCTGCAGCTCGGGTTGAACGCCGACGGCACCGCCGAGACCCCGCCCATCGACGAGAAGGTCTCGCACGCGGGTTGGCTCGACCAGTCCCCGGAGCCGGGAACCCTCGGGCCGGCCATCCTGCTGGGCCACATCGACTCCGCGAAGTACGGTCCCGCCGTGTTCTACGACATCGGCTCGCTCGTCCCCGGCGACACCGTCGAGGTGACCCGGTCCGACGGCACGGTGGCGATCTTCGCGGTGGACGGGGTCCGCGAGTACGAGAAGGCCCAGTTCCCGACGCTGCAGGTGTACGGCAACCTCGACCACGCCGGCCTGCGACTGATCACCTGCGGTGGCGTCTTCAACGGCGACACCGGCCACTACGAGAGCAACATCGTGGTGTTCGCGTCGCTGGTCGCGACCCGCGCGGCCTGATCCGGCCCGGGGGTCAGCGCTCGGCGAGCTGGTTGAGCAGGGCCGCCGCCTGCCGCAGCAGCGCCCGCTCCTCGGGCGTCATCGCGGACAGCTTCTGGGCCAGCCACCGCTCACGGGCCGCGCCTTCCGCGTCGGCCCGCCGGGCCCCGGCCGGCGTCACGCCGATCATCACCTGGCGACCGTCGTCGGGATTGACCTTGCGCTCGATCATCCCCAGCCGCTGCAGCGCGGCGATGATGCGGGTCATCGAGGGCGGCCGCACGTGCTCGCGAGCGGCGAGATCCCCCGCGGACAAGGGACCTTCGCGGCGCAGGACGGCCAGCGCAGACAGCTGCGACACCGTGAGGTCGTCGCCGAGCTGCTGGTGACGCAGACGTCGATTCAGCCGGTTCAACGCGAACCGCAGATCCGCGGCCAACGGTGCGACGTCCGGCATTTCGTGAGCGTACCTCACGATCTCGGGCGCCGATCGGGAGCCTGCAGCGTGACCGGACGCCGCTGCCACTCACCCCGGCGGGCTAGGCTGACCCGCATGAACGGCAGTTCCCCGACCCCGCAGGCATCTGCTCAGGACGGTCCGCCACCGCTGCCGCCGATCCGCAGCGGCGTCGCCCACATCGTCGTCCCGGGCACCGTCGTGTGGTTCACCGCCTTCGTCGTGCTGCTGTTCTTCACCGACTTCCTGCGCGAGCACGACGCCATGATCTGGCTGTGGACCTGTCTGGCCGGCGGCCTGCTGGGCGTGGCCGGTCTCGGCATCTTCGGCTGGCAGCGCAGCGCCGCCCGCAAGGGACGTCGCGGCGCCCAGACCAGCGCCCTCGACTGACGCGACCGCTCGCCGACGCCGAGGTGTCAGCCCTCGGTCTCCAGGATCGCGGCGACCGCGCGCAGGTGGTGCGCGGCGGTGGCGAACTCCGACAGCACCTCGGCCACCGGCCGCTCACTCTCCACCAGGCCGGCTGACTGTCCGGCGTAGACCGGTGCGTACCGGATGTCGTCGGCCTGTCTGGCCGCCAGCACCTGGTCGGACGCGGCCACCGCGGCGGGCGTGCCGGCGGCGAGCTCGCTCTCGCGGCCCTGCCAGATCTCGGTGAACTGGTTGCGCAGCGCCCGGCCGCCGTAGGCCGCGGGCCACGGCACCTGCTGGGCGATGTCGAAGATGCTGCCGTAGACGGTGTCGCCGAGTTCGGCGCGGACGATGGCCTCCTGGGCCTCGGCGGAGGTGTCGGCCTCCGGGCAGCAGGTGAAGGCGGTGCCGACCCAGGCCCCGGCCGCACCGGCGGCCAGCACCGCGGCGAGTCCGCGTCCGGTGCCGATGCCGCCCGCGGCCACCACCGGCACGTCGACCTCGTCGAGCACGGCCTGCAGCAGCGGCAGGGTGGCGACCTCGTTGCGGCCGTGGCCACCGCCCTCGCCGCCACGGACGACGATGATGTCGACCCCCATGTCCTCGAGGTCGAACGCCTCCACCAGGTTCCCGGCCTGCGCGGCGAGGGCGATGCCGGAGTCGTGCAGCGGGGCCACCCACCGTTCGACCTCGCCGAAGCTCACCGACACCAGGTCGGGCCGCGCCTGGATGACCTGCTTCATGTGGGCGTCCGACAACTCCAGCGCCCAGCCCAGCAGGCCCACGCCGTAGGGACGGCCGGTGGCGGCGGCGAGTTCCAGCTGGCCGCGCAGCCAGCCCGCCGACGCCGCCGGGCTCACACCGATCATCCCGAGCGCACCCCCGGCGGACACCGCCGCGGCGAGCCGGCCGCCCGAGACCCCCGCCATGGGGGCGCTGATCAGCGGCAGCTCCAGCTCGAACTGCTCGGTCAGCCAGGTACGCACCAGGGGCTCCTCAGGACTCCTCAGCGGATGGCCGGCGTCGTGCCGGCCCCGTCAGCCCATCTTCGACCACCCCGGGAGTGTCGCCGACCACCCAGGCGGTCGCGGTGTGCCGGAGGGCCCAGTCGCCGGCCAGCCAGGCCAGCATCCGTCCCCAGCCGGCCGCCGACCCGTCCACCCAGGCACCGTCGACGCTCACCCACCAGGGCACCCGGTGGTCCGTGCCGGCGATGCGGACCCGCAGATCGGGGTCGACGCCGACGGCCGCCACCGCCCCGGCCGTGACTCCCAGCGCCGCGCCGGCCGCGGTCGGCCGCACCGCCGACGTCGGGGTGGCGGTCACCCGCTCGACGGGGTGGCGCTCCGAGACGAGGTCGAGGTCGAACACCCCCGCGACGGCCGCCGGGTCGGCACCGCCGGGCACGGTCCGCGCCGGATCGACGACGGCGGCGAACCAGGGCAGGTCCAGGACGGCCGCGTCGCCGGCGTCCACCACGGTGCCCGTCAGCACCCGCACCCCGGACGGCAACGGTGCCACCCGCACTCCGGCCAGTGCCGTGGTCAGCGCGGCGGTCAGCGCCGGCACGCGCACCGCCGGCACCGTGCGGGCCGGATCGCAGAACCGTCGCAGGAGGTCGACGGGGTCGTCGGCGAGGACCTGGGCCGCCCCGTTCCGGACGCCGATCGCCGCGGCGACCGGTTCGGGCAGCGGCACCGGCAGCGGGTCGAACAGCCCGACGAGGTCCGCCGCCCCGGGCAGTCGCCACGCCGTCGGGGGCCGGTCGGCGAGCCGGGCGAAGCGGCCGAGCCACCACGCCGTGTAACTCGGCCGGCCGGCGACGGGAGCCAGGCTGTCGCGGGCGGCGCGGTCGTCGGCGATCAGCTGCAGGGCCGCCGGCCAGCGGTCGTCGGCGACGAGGTCCAGGTCGGCGACGGCGGTGAGGACCGCCGGCGGCGGCCCGTTCCCGACGACCTCGTCCCACCACCGGTCTTCGTCGGGCAGATCGTGGTCGGGGCCGGTGGGCGCGGTGTCCTCGATCACCCGAAAGCCGCCCAGCACCCCGGCGCGGCGCAGGACGTCGTCGGACCAGCCGTCGGTCCAATGTGACCCGACGGGCTCCAGCTCGGCGTCGACGAGGATCGCGGCGAGCGGCGAACCGGGCAGGGTCAGCTCCGTGACCGGCCACGGTTCGTCGTCGTCGGTGGTCAGCAGCAGGTCGCCGGACACGTCGGCCCCGGGCGCACCCCCGGCCGCGACCAGGTCGAGCACCGCGGTACCGACCGCGACCACCCGCTCGACGGGGACGTCGTCCTCCTCCAGGTCGGCGCGGAGCTCGGCGACGGCCCGCAGGACCGCGGGATCGCCGAGGACGCCCGTCGCGTCGGCCCGGACGGCGCCGATCCGCAGCAGCAGCCGGCGGGCCACCGGGTCGGCGGTCGCGTCGGGATGCACCAGACGCAACCCGGGGACCGCCGCGACGGCGGCGTCCAACCACGGCGCGGGGCCGTCGGCGACCAGGCAACCGCGGGCGCCGAGCACGGTCCGGCCACCGGCCAACGGCACCGGGAGGTCCGCGAGATCGTCACCGGCCGCGCCGGTCTCGTCCAACACGGCGTACAGCCGGCCCCAGAACCGGGCGTCCCGCGCCAACGCCCCGAGCGCCGTCGAGAGGTCGGCCACGGTCACGGTGCGGACACCGAGGGAGCGCAACGCCTCCCGCGCGACGGTGTCGCCGACGGGCGGCAGCAGACCCGGCAGTGCCTCGGCGGCGAGCGCGACCAGATCGGCGTCCGCGCCGGGCAGCATCACGGCATCGGCCGGTCGGACCGCCTCACCGGACGCGCTCACCAGCAGCCGGGCCCCACGGACCGCGTCGGTGATGCGCCGGCGCAACGTCGAGTCGAGCTCGCCGCGACCGAGACCCGCGGCCGGCAGCAAGCCGAGCCGCGCGTCCGGGTCGGTGGCCGCCATCAGGTCCAGGTAACCGGCCACCGCCTCGTCGAGCAGCGCCTCGACCAGCGGCCCGGCGGCCAGGTGCCGCCGGGTGTCGTCGACGGGGAACGTGCCGATCAACCGGGCCGGCAGGCCCAGCGGCTCGTCGGTCGGCGTCGGCGCGTACAGCACGTCCGGCCCGAGCGGGCGGGTCGTCGGATGCGCCCAGGTCAGCTGCCACCGGGCACGGCGCCGCTGCTCCGTGGGCAGGCCGGCCAGCCGGGCGGCGTCCCAGCGGCCGGCGCGGGACGCGAGCCGCCAACGGGTGACCGGCGTATCCGCCGCCGAGTCGGACAGCACCACCGTGTCGTCGTCGGAGGGCAGCCGGGCCAGCACCCGGTCGTCGACCTCCAACCGTTCGACGGCGGGCAGCGCGAGCAGCAGGTGGTCGCCGATCTCGGCGAGCACGTCGGCGGCGGCGATGCCGTGCCGCAGCGGCAGCCGCACCTCGGTGCTGAAGCCCTCGGGCGGCGTCCCGTCGGTGGGCCACGGCAGCCGCAACGCGGGGACGTGTCCGTCGCGGGCGGCGACGACGGCGTCCAGGGCGGGGTCCGCGAGACGGGCGACCGCGACCGCGGTGTCGGCCGCGTCGAAGCGGACGGAACCGGTGGTGGACACCACCGACGGCTGATCGCTGACCGCGAGCACGGCGGTGAACCCGACGCCGAAATGACCGACCCCGGCGTCGCCGGTCTTGGCCGACGCCCGCAGCGAGGCCAGCGACGCGACCCCGGCGGCGGTCAACGGTGCGCCGGTGTTCGCCACCCGGAGTTCGCCGCCCCGGGTGGTGATACGGATCCGGGCCGGTTGGACCGCGGCGATCGCCGCGTCGGCGGCGTTGGCGATCAGCTCGACGAGCACCCGCCCGGCGTAGCCGACGACGGCCAGGGCCTCTTCGGCGTTGGCGTCCTCGCGCAGCCGGGCCGGCGACCGTCGCCAGATGTCGAGCACGGCCGCCCGCAGCGCGGCCGTGTCAAACGGGTCGTCGGCGGCCGGCGAACCGGTCACGTCCATGGCCCGGTCGTCGCGGCCCGGCGGGGACGCTCAGGCGCCGGCATCGCCCGGTGTCGGCTCCTCGGCGTCGATCGGCTCGGCGGACGCGTCAGCAGGATCGGCGGTGCCCGCGAGGCCGGTGGAGTCGAAGAGCTCGACGGTGTCGGCGCCGTCCGTCGGGTCGGCACCCGCAGCGGCGTCGGACGCTGCAGCGACGTCGGTCGCCGCGGCACCGTCGGTCGATGCAGCGGCGTCGGTCGATGCGGCACCGTCGGTCGGTGCAGCGGCGCCGGCCGATCCGGCACCGTCGGACGGTGCAGCAGTGTCGGACGGTACAGCGGCGTCGGTCGATGCGGCGGTGTCGTTCGATGCGTCACCGTCGGTCAGTGCAGCGACGCCAGCCGGTGCAGCGGTGTCGTTCGATGCGTCATCGTCGGTCGGTGCAGTGACGTCAGCCGGCGCAGCGACGTCATCCGGCGCAGCGACGTCAGCCGGTGCAGCGGCGTCGGCAGCGTCGGCCACGTCAACCGGGTCAGCAGGCCCGCCTGCCCCGGCAGCCTCGGCCGTGTCGCCGGATTCGACCGGAGCCTCCTCCAACGACGGCGCCTCCGCCGGATCAACCGGCGTTCCCTCGACGGGAGCCTCCTCCAACGACGGCGCCTCCGCCGGATCAACCGGCGTTCCCTCGACCGGAGCCTCCTCCAACGACGGCGCCTCCGCCGGATCCATCGGCGCGCCCCCGACCGGAGCCTCCTCCGACGACACCGCACCGGCCGCCCCGCCGGCCGCATCCTCCGGGGACACCGGCGGCGCGACCTCCTGGCTGGTGACCCGGATCTCGAGCTCGGTGTCGTCGTCGCTCAGGAAGGCCGCGGCACCGTCGGCCAGCGCGGCGCCGCGCGGGTGCACGTCGAGCACGGTGTCGTCGATGTGCGACGGCCGGAACCCGGTCGGCACCGGCTCGATGACCAGCTCGGAGTGGGCGCCGCACCCGTAGCCCGAGTCGACGACCCGGCCGTCAGCCGGTGACATCTCGTTGCCGCAGGCGCCGAACCGGGCGCCCAGGGAGCCGGCCAACGGCAGATAGAAGGCGCACATCACGCACGACAGCGGGGCCTGCTTGGCCATGTCGGCGGTCGGCCCGAACCCGCCCTCGTGCCACCGTTCGGCGGTGTCGGTGCGGCCGGCACGGCTCATCACCCGGACGCGGCCGATGCCGAGTTCGTGGGCGACGTCCTCCACGGCGGGGTCGTCGGACTGCAGATAGGCGGGCGCGAGCCGCGGGTCGTCCTCGGTGGGCGGCAGGATCAGGTCGCCGGGACCGAGGTCGCCGGGCCGGATCCGTTCGCTCCAGGGCAGCCACGCCGGCGGCAGCAGCGCGTCGGGCCCGGGCAGCAGCACGACCTCGCTGATCGTGGGTTGGTCGGGGTCGACGAGGGCGACGGTGACGCACCAGGTCCAGCCGGTGTAGGCGACATCGGTGGTGGCGAACCGGAGGGTGACGGCGACGTCGTCCTCGGACGCCGCACCGCGGTAGTCACCCACCTGGCCGGGGTCGCCGGCGTCCTGCCGGGCAGCCGTCCGCGCCAGCTCGACGACCGTGGCGGACGGATCCACCGGACGGGAGGCGGCAGCGGTATCGGTGCTGATCGTCGGTGTCGCGGCATTCACAGCGCCCATCTTGCCGCACCACCGCACCGGCGGTTTGCAGCCGACGACGCCGACGGCGTCCTGACCCGCCCCACGGGCGTGCGACGCGGGCGGGCGGGTGCGGCAGGATGGTCGTGTGACGGGTCCGGGCAGCGAGCGCGACGGCGCGGACGGGCGCGGACGGACCGACGACACGGACAGCCCGCCGCCGGTCGGGTGGTCGCCGCCGGCCGGCGACGACCGCGGCCCCGCGCACCGGCCGGACGACGGCACCCGGTCCACCGACATGCTGCCCCGCCACCGGACGCCGCTGTCCGAGCAGCAGACCACCGCACTCCCACGCCGCCCCCCACCGCCGCCGGTCGACGGCCGGCCGGCGTGGATGCCGCCGCCCGCTGATCCCCGGTCCGGCGGACACCGCTCGACGCTGCCCCCTCTTCCACCGCTGCCACCCCCGGCG
Organism: Nakamurella deserti; assembly: GCF_003260015.1. NCBI lineage: Bacteria > Bacillati > Actinomycetota > Actinomycetes > Nakamurellales > Nakamurellaceae > Nakamurella > Nakamurella deserti. The sequence continues at coordinate 469,053 of NZ_QCXS01000003.1, forward strand.
TACGGGCCGCCGCCGACCGGCACCGGACCGTCGCCGTACGGGCCGGTCACCCAGGGCGGCTACGGCACCGCCGCCGGTCCGGTGTCCTGGACCCCGCCCGGCGGACCGCCGACGGCGCCGTACCCCGGCGGCGGCTCACCTACCGCGCCCTACCCGGGCGGCGGCTCACCGGCGGCGCCCTACCCCGGTGGCGGCTCACCCCCTGCCGCGTACCCCGGCGCTCCCCCCGCCCCCGCCGGCGGGTACGGACCCGGCGGTCACCCACCCGGCCCCTCCGCGCCGCCGTCTGCGTACGGACCGATCGATCCCGGCCGCACCGTCGCGCCCCGCGGCGCCCACCTGCCGCCGTACCAGGAGCCGCTCGCCGGATCCGCGGCCACCGCCGCCGCCGGCTCGGACATCCCCGGGCCCCGCACTCGAGCGGGCCGGCCGCTGCGCAAGATCACCGTGACTCGGGTCGCCGCGGCACGCAGCCGGGAGCTCACCCTGCGCGGGGTGGACATGTTCCACCGCGCGACCACCGCCGACGGTGCCGACCGTTCGGGGCTCGCCCATCTCACCTACGCGCAGATGGCCAACTACGCCTGCGACGCGGCCCTGGCGGTGGCACTGGCCAACACCCTCTTCCTGGTCAAGCCGGAGGAGGGCCCCGGCCGGGTGCTGCTCTACCTGTTGATCACGGTCGCGCCGTTCGCACTGGTCGCGCCGCTGATCGGACCGTTCCTGGACCGGCTGCAGACCGGCCGACGGCTGGCCCTGGCGCTGTCGATGGCCGGCCGGGGTCTGCTGGCGATCCCGATGATCTTCACCTTCTCCGGCGCCGACGCGAGCTGGGTGCTCTACCCCTGCGCGCTCGGGTCGCTGGTGCTGAGCAAGTCGTTCGGCGTGCTCAAGGCGTCGCTGACGCCCCGCGTCCTGCCCGAGCAGATCACCCTGGTGGCCACCAACTCGCGGCTGACCGTCTTCGGCCTGGTGGCCGGCGGCGCGGCGGGCGCCGTCGCGGCCGGCCTCACCTGGCTCCTCGGATCCCCCGGCGCGCTGGTGTTCACCGCGCTGCTCGGCTTCGCCGGCGCCTGGCTCTGCCTGCGGATCCCGGCGTGGGTCGAGTCCACCGAGGGCGAGGTCCCCGTCCACCTGACCCCGCGGGCGACCCGCAACGCCCCGGCCCAGCTCACCGTCGACGTGCGCGTCACGCTCTGGGCCAACAGTGCGATCCGCATCGAGACCGGATTCCTGGCCATGTTCATCGCCTTCGTGGTGATGAAGGAGTACGCCGGCGAGACGGGCTTCTACAAGCTCATGCTGCTCGGCGTCGTGGGTGCGGCGGCCGGCGCGGGCGGCTTCGTCGGCAACGCGCTGGGCGCCAAGCTCACCCTCCGTGACCCGGAGCTGATCGCGACCATCGGGCTGTGCGTCACCCTGGTCACGATCCTGTTCGCCGCGGTGATGCCGGGCCTGGCGATGGCCACCGTCGTGGGCTTCGTCGGGTCGACCTCGTCGTCGCTGGCCAAGGTGTGCCTCGACTCGGTCATCCAGCGCGACATGCCCGAGGTGAGCCGGGCGTCGGCGTTCGGCCGCTCGGAGACGTCCCTTCAGCTGAGCTGGGTGTTCGGCGGCGTGGTCGGGTTGCTCATCGGTGGCCTGCTCGACCTCGGCCACGACTCGGTCTACACGATCGGGTTCGGCACCGCGACGGTGCTCGTCGCGCTGGGTCTGGTGCAGACCCGGCTGGCCCGGTCCGGCCGGTCGCTGTTCCCCAGCGTGCGGCTCCCGCGCCGGCGGACCGGCCGCAGCGCACGCGGCACCGCCGACGCACCCGAGGCGCCGACCGCCGGTACCGACCCCCGCACGACCGCGGTCCCGGCCGACGCCGTCGACACCCCGGCCCGCCCGCCACGCCGCCGCGCCCGCGACGCCCGCCGGCCGCGCGACGGTTGAGCGCCCCCGGCGACACCACCATGACCCATCCCCGAGTAGAGCGGCCGACGCAGATGACCGGAACCACCACCCCCGCCCCCTCCCGCAGCCGTCGCCGGCGCGGTCTCCTCGCCGCCGGCACGCTGCTGGCCGGGCTGGCCCTCACCGGCTGCGACAAGCCGACGCCGACCATCACCTGGTACGGCAACGGCAGCTCCACCAACGCCGGACCGACGGTCTACTGCGAGCTCACCGCCGAGGCCGCTCCGACCTGCACCGAGACCGACGGACCCGCCGCCCGGTTGTCGCTGGAGCCCGGCGACTTCGTCCAGGTCAACATCCCGAGCGAGGTCGCCGAGCAGCCGTGGGTGCTGGTGTGGAACTACACCGACAGTGCCGAGACCCAGACCTCCGAGCGGAGCCCGGTCAACACCGACGGGCACACCCTCAGCTACGTCATCCGGCCCGCCGACGGCAAGCAGATCGCCCAGGTCGACCTGCAGGTGCTGACCCTCGTCGCCGGCGACAACGCCGAACCGGAGTACGCCCCGCTGTCCCTGTGGCGGCTGCAGGCCGATCCGGCCTGACCCGGCCTTGTCCGGCCCGCCCACCGGGCCGGCCACCGTTACCGCAGCGCAGCCCGCGGGCATCCTTCCCGGTGTCGGCCTTCGATCGGATCACGGGGAACGCCGGCGACGCCGGACGGTGGGACCGCCGGCGGCAGCAGAGAGGCGGCGTCATGCCACTGCGAGCACGGGACATCATGACCGGGTCACCGGAATGTGCCGGTGAGTCCGACAACCTCGTCGAGGTCGCGCGGAAGATGCGTGACCTGGACGTGGGTGCGCTTCCCATCTGCGGCGACGACGGTCGCCTCACGGGGATGATCACCGACCGCGACATCGTGGTCCGCTGCATCGCCGACGGCGGGGACCCGTCGTCGACGCCGGCCGGCAGCTTCGGGCAGGGCAAGCCGGTGACCATCGGCGCCGACGACCCGGTCGAGGAGGCGCTCGCGACCATGGCCGAGCACCAGGTCCGACGGCTACCCGTCATCGACGGGATGCGCCTGGTCGGGATCATCAGCGAGGCCGACATCGCGCAGCACGTCGACGCCGACGAGGTCGGCGAGACGGTCGGTGCGGTCACCGAGGACTGACCCACCTGGACGGCCTCCACGTCACCGCCCACGACAACGGGGCGGATCCCTCCCGGTCGGGAGGGATCCGCCCCGCGGTGGGACTCCGGAGCTCAGCTGCCCAGGTCGAGCTCCGACGCGATCGCCCGCAGCACGTCACCGGTCCGCTTGCCCAGCGCGCGGTCGGGGTAGCGACCCCGGCTCAGCTCGGGCAGGATCTTGGCGTCGATCAGCTTGATGACGTCCTCCAGCAGCCCGTGCAGCTCGTCGGGCGAACGTCGGTTGGCCGCGGCGACGTTGACCGCGACCGACGGCGGGGCCTCGACCAGCCACAGCTGCATGGCCTGGGGCCCGCGCCGGCCCTCGGCGACGCTGAACTCGACCCGCTGCCCCGACTTCAGGGTCTGGACGCCGGACGGCAACGCCGAGGCGCGGACGTGGACGTCGTCGCCGTTCTCCTGGGACACGAAGCCGAAGCCCTTGTCCGCGTCATACCACTTCACTCGACCGCTTGGCACGGTACTCACCTGTTCTCACATCGCGACGAAGCGGGCGGACCCGCCGGGGTCGGTCAACCAAACCCACGACGTTCCAGAGTAACCGTCCGCGAAAACCCGGCCACACCGATTAGGGTGGGCGGTCGTGAATGCAGCCGACCCGTCCGATGCGGCCACCCCGGATCCCGGCACGGGTCCGAGCAGAGCGTCGCGTCGCCGCGCCGCGCCGTGGGCGAAGGTCGGGATGGTGCTGTTCGCGATCGGTCTGCTGGCGATCGTGGCCGACCTCGTGCTGTTCGCCTCCGGCTCCCGCAACCTGCCGGTCTGGCTCAACGTGACCTGCATGCTGGCCCCGGTGGGACTCGGCGTCGGCCTGGTGGGGGTGCTCCGGGAGGCCCGCGCCGACGGCCGCGCCCGCGCGACCCGGGTCAGCCGGGACACTCCCACCGTCTGACGTCGCCGCCCGGCGGCGCGGGCCGCCGACCGCGGATCAGTGGACGGTGGCCATCAGGTAGGAGTCCAGCCACGCCGGGAACTCGGTGAGGTCGCGCAGCACCACGTCGGCGCCGGCCTCGGCGAGCGCCTCCAGCGGAATGGGGCCGGTCGCCACCGCCACCGCCATCGCGTCCGCCTCCCGCGCGGCCACCACGTCGCCGGTGTGGTCGCCGACGTAGACCTCCGCCCGGTGTTCGCGCAGCGCCACGGCCTTGCCGCCCGCCCACAGCTGTCCGACGACGGCGCTGACGTCGGCGCGCAGCGCCTGCAGGTGGGCGACCGCGTTCGGGCCGTACTTCCCGGTGACCACGACGACGTCGCCGCCGCGTTCGGCGACCGATTGCAGGGCCTCCATCGCCCCGGGCAGCGCCACCGTGACCGGGATGACGGTCTCCTGGTAGAGCTCGCGGAACCGGGCCACCAGGGCCGCGGTGGTCCGCATGTCCAGGCCGTAGCGCGCGAACTCCTGCTCCAGGGGCGGGCCCAGCCGGTTGCCGAAGGCCACACCGTCCAGCGGCACACCCGACTCCGCCGCCAGGATGTCGAACAGCGTGACCAGACCCGCACGCGGGTCGATCAGCGTCATGTCGAGGTCGAAGCCGACGGTGAAACTCACCGCGCGACGATAACCCGGCCGACCGGGAGGACCCGCCAGAAAGCGGGGTCGAGGCCGTACGGTGATCGATTCGTGACTGGGCCGCCCCGGACCTGCACACGACCGTGGCCGGCAGTCACCCGTTCCAGGCGCTTCCCCCCTGGCGGGGCCTTCGGACGGGTTTGTTTACGCTGTTCGGGTGGCTGCCTTCCTCCTCTCCCGCACCGACGAGACGGCGGAGTTGGACGCGGCCCTGTCGGACGCCACCCGCGGCGAGGGACGGGTCGTCGTCCTGCAGGGCCCGGCCGGTATCGGCAAGACCGCGTTGCTGGACTACGTGCGCGACGAGGCGGGCACCCGCGGGGTCCGGGTGCTCACCGCGCGCGCCTCCGCGCTGGACCGGGCCTTCGCGCACGGCGTCGTGCACCAGCTGTTCGAGCCCGCGCTCGCCGGCGTCGACCGGCCGCGCCGGGACGCGCTGCTCAGCGGCGCCGCCGGTCGGGCGGCCACCCTGTTCGCCGGCGGGGACGCGGCCGACGAGCCGGCCTACGCCATCCAGCACGGTCTGTACTGGCTGACCGTCAACCTGACCGGCGACCGCCCGCTGTTGATGCTGGTCGACGACCTGCAGTGGGCGGACCTGCCCAGCCTGCGGTTCCTGGAGTACCTCGGCCGCCGGCTCGACGGGCTGCCGGTGACCCTGGTGGCGACGGTGCGCACCGCCGAGCCCGACGCGCCCGCGGAACTGCTCACCGAGATCGCCCACGGCCCGTCGGCCCGGACGTTGAGCCCCGCCCCGCTGGAGATCGACGCCGTCGGCGAGGTGGTCGGCGGGGCCATCGGCACCACCCCGGAGCCGGGGTTCGTCCGCGCCGCCTGGGAGGCGACCGGCGGCAGCCCGCTGCTGGTGTCGCTGCTGGCCCGGGAGGCCGCGTCACTGCGGCTGGCGGGTACCGACGACGAGGGCGCGCGGCTCACCGGCCTGGGTGCGCCCGGTGTGGCGCCGGCGGTGCGGCGGCGGTTGCAGCCGCTGGGCGCCGAGGCCGAGGCGGTCGCCCGGGCCGTGGCCGTGGCCGGCCCCCGGGGCACCGTCGACGACATCGCCGCGCTGACCGGTCTGACCACCGGGACCGTCGCCGCGGCGGTGGAACGGCTGGGGGCGGCGGCCGTGCTGCGCCCCGGCAGCCGCAGTTTCGTGCACCCGCTGGTCGAGGCGGCCGTGCTCGAGGCCTGCCCGCCGGGTGTGCGATCGCGGCTGCACCGGGCCGCGGCGGACCGACTGCGCGCGCAGGGAGCCCGGCCGGCCGAGGTCGCGCTGCACTGGACGGCCATCGACCCGGCGGGCGATCCGCAGGCCGTCACGGACCTGCTGGCCGCCGCCGCCGCAGCCGTCGCCGACGACGCCCCCGAGACCGCCGTCGCCCATCTGCGCCGCGCCCTGGCCGAACCGCCGTCCGCGGAGCGACGCGGCCGGGTGCTGCTCGAGCTGGGTGAGCTGGAGGTCCGCGGGCAGCTGCCCGGAGGTGCCGCCCGGCTACGGGAGGCCCTGACGCTGCTGCCCCCCGGGAACGACGCCGCCCGCGCCCGGGCGGCACTGGGCAACGAGCTGGTGCACAACGACCCGGTGGCCGCGCTGGCCCAGGTCCGGCTGGGTCTGGAGCAGGCCACCGACCCGGTGCTCGCGCTGCGGCTCGAGGCGTTCACGCTGGAGGCGCTGATCTTCCCGGACGCGTTCGCCGCCGAGCGCGAGGCGGCCTTCGCCGCCGGGCGCGCCGACCCCGACCCGTCGCCGGTGATGCTGGTCAACCTGGCCCTGGCCGCCGCGGGTGCCGGCCGGCCGCGGGCGGAGGTGCGCGACCTCGCCGAGCGGGCACTGGCCGGGAACCGGTTGCTGGACGCCATCGGGCCGGGCAACTCCACCTGGAACCTGCTCACCCATGCCCTGCGCTTCGCCGAGGCACCCGAGCGCACCCGGCAGGTCCTGCAGGACGGCGAGGCCCACATCGCCCGGCACGGCCTGTCCGCGTCGCGCTTCTTCGTGGACCAGTCGTTCGGCTACTGGCACCGCGACTTCGGCTCGGTCGCCACCGGCGCGGCGCGCGGCCAGCTGTGCCTGGAGCAGTGCCGTGAGCTGGGCTACCTCCTCACCATCCCGGTGGTGGCGGCGATCGTGTCGGAGAACCTGGTGCACCTGGACCGGGTGGCCGAGGCGGAGGCCCATCTGGACCTCGGGCCCGCGGCCGAGACGTTCATGGAGCCCTTCATCCTCACCGTCCGCGGGTACAGCCGTTACCTGCTCGGCCGGGTCGCCGACGCCGAGGCCGATCTGCGTCGGTCGGTGGCCTTCGACGACCGGCGGGGATGGGTGGCACCGCACTTCACGCGCTCGGCGCTGCGGCTGGCCGAGTTGCTCGCCGCGACCGGACGCCGCGAAGAGGCGCTCGAGCTCGCCGACCGGGCCGTCGCCGTCGCCGACGCGGCCGGACTCGAGGGGCCGCTCGGGATGGCCTTGCGGGCCCGGGCGATGGCGCAGCCGCCGGACCGGGCGGTGCCCACTCTGCGGGCCGCCGTCGACGTCCTCGGCCGGTCGCCCTACCGGCTCGACCACGGGTGGGCGCTGCACGACCTCGGGGCGCTGCTGCTGCGGACCGACCGGGCCGCCGCGCGGGAGCCGTTGCGGCTCGCGCTGGACGCCGCCGCCCGCACCGAGTCGACCCGGCTCGCCCGGCACAGCCGGACGGCTTTGGAGGCCGCGGGGGTCCGGCCACGACGCAGCCACGTCAGCGGCACGCTGGCCCTCACCGCCGCCGAGCGCCGGGTCGCCGACCTGGCGGTGGAGGGCCTGACCAACCGCCAGATCGCCGAGACCCTGTGGGTGACGCTGAAGACCGTGGAGATCCACCTGTCCCGGACCTACGGCAAGCTCGGCATCGGCTCCCGACGGGAACTGCCCACGGCGATGGGCGCCGCCCTGCGCTGACCGGTCGCCCCGCCCCCGTAGGGGTGCCGTGCCGGGAAACGTTGGGGTAGGGGTCGGGGCGCGGACCCCGATCCGCTCCGGCCGCCGGACGGCGACGGTGGAACCATGACCACCGCAGCTCCGATCTGGACGGATCCGGCCCACCCCGCCGCCTGTGTCCTGTCGTTCCCGACCGCCCCCGCTCCGACCCGGCCCGCCGGCACCACGACGGCCACCGCGACCCGGGTGCGCAACCTGCTGTCGCTCCTGGCCCATGTCGTCGCCGTAATCGCGGCAGCCGTGCTGCTGCTGCTCGCGGACAACCCACTGGACGCCGTCAGCGTCCACGTCGACGGCACCCCGCAGCCGGCCGCCGTGACCACCGTCGACCCGGCCCCCGCCGCCGACCCGGCCCCCGCCGCTGACCCGATTCCCGGCGCCCACCCGGCCGCCGTCGTGCCGGCGCGTCCGGGCGCCGTGGGTGCGGTCACCGCCGGCGCACGATCGGCCTCGGAGGTGACCCGGATCGGCCTGCGGGTGAGCGCGGTGCGGGCGGCGCGCAGCGCCGGTGGCGACCTCACCGCGGCGATCCGCGTCGCTCCGTTGCACCGGGCGTCCCGGTGACCGCCGCCGCCGGTCGACGGTCGACCACGGCCGGGTCGCCCGTGGGCACGCGCGACGCCGTCACGGTGCGCGTGCGTCGCCGCGTCAGGCGACGGTGCGGGCCCCGAACGGATCGCCGGTCCGGCCGATGAGATCGGCGACGGAGTCCAGCACCAGCCGCGGCCGGTACGGGTACAGCCCGATGCTCGTCGGGGTGGAGATGCCGGTGAGCACCAGGATGGTCTGCAGCCCGGCCTCCATGCCCGCGACGATGTCGGTGTCCATCCGGTCACCGATCATCACCGTGTTCTCCGAGTGCGCGCCGATGGCCCGCAGCGCCGACCGCATCATCAGCGGGTTGGGTTTGCCCACGAAATAGGGCCGCCGTTGGGTGGCGGTCTCGATGAGCGCGGCGATCGAGCCGACCGACGGCAGCACGCCGTACGGGCTCGGGCCGGTGGCGTCGGGGTGGGTGGCGACGAACCGCGCCCCGCCGAGGATCAGCCGGATCGCCGTGGTGATCTGCTCGAAGGAGTAGTTGCGGGTCTCCCCGAGCACCACGTAGTCGGGGTCGCGCTCGGTGAGGATGTAGCCGACCTCGTGCAGTGCGGTGGTCAGCCCCGACTCGCCGATGACGTACGCGGTGCCGTCCGGGCGCTGGGTGTGCAGGAACTGCGCGGTGGCCAGGGCCGACGTCCAGATGCGGTCCTCGGGGACGTCCAGGCCACCGGCCAGCAGCCGGGCCCGCAGGTCCCGCCGGGTGTAGAGCGGATTGTTGGTGACGACCACGAAGTTGATGCCGTTGGCGGTGAGCTCGGCGATGAACTCCCCGGCTCCCGGGATGGCGTGCTCCTCCCGGACCAGGACGCCGTCCATGTCCATCAGGTAGGACCACGGGGCGAGGGTGTCGGTGGGGCGGGTCGTCGATGCGTCGGTCACACCTCCCATGATCGCCCATCGAAGCCGGCGGACCGGGCGATCGTGGTCAGACCCACGCCGCCAGCGCCGCGTCGACCGGGCCGGACAGCCGTGGCACCAGGCCCGCCCAGCTCCAGCCGGTGGTGGTCGGGGCCGCGACCGGGACGGCGACCTCGTAGGACTGACAGCCCAGCGGGGTGTCCGGGGAGTCCCCGCCGTCGATGCCGGTCGCGCACACCGAGTACTGCCCGGGGGCGCTGACCGGAACGGCGACGCTGAAGCCGTGACCGCCCGGGGCGCCGGTGGTGAAGGCGACGTCCGGCCGGTCGACGGCCGCGGTCGTGCGGGTGGTGGTAGCGGTGCCGTCGGGTGCCGTGGTGGTCACGTCGACGGCGATCCGGGCGGCCGCGTCGGTCGGGTCGAACGACCAGCCGGTGGCGGTCGCCGTGGCGGTGGCCGCGTCCACCGCCACGGCCTCCAGCCGTCCCACGGGAGCGAGCGAGGCCCGCTGGGCGTCCTGGATGAGCCGCGCGGACGCCGTCGCGGTGTCGTGCATCGTGTAGTAGGTGCCCGAGCCGCCGGTCTGCAGCACCGCGGCGAACCAGCGGTCGGTGAAGCCCACGGAGTGCACGGCGTTGCGCTGGGCGGTCCAGTTCTCGCTTCCCCAGCCCTGTTTCGAGCCGTGGTCGCCGTCGAGGGCGTTGAACCCCCAGAACTGGTCGAAACCGTCGTGGCCGTTCGGCGCGGTCCGGGCCATCACCGTCATCAGCCACGGGCCGACCTGCGGGTCGCTGCTCATCCGGTACAGGAACAGGGCGGTGTCGTGGGCGGTGATCCGCGCCGCACCCCACTCACCGGGGTTGTCGGCGTTGGCGGTCTCGGTGAGCCCGTACCGCTGCGCCTGCGACGGGATGGCGTCCTCGGTGAACAGCGCCGAGGCGATGTCGTCGTCGGAGTACTCGATCATCTCCTCCAGCGAGGCGCGCCGGCTCTCCGACAGCAGGTCCGCACCGCCCGCCTCGGTGGCGTAGTAGGAGGCCAGGAACAGCTTCATCACCGACTCGGAGGCGACCTGGACGTGGGCGTTCCCGGTCTCGCCGGCCACCTCACCGGTGGCCCGGTCGACCACGGTGAGGTAGCTCGTGACGCCGTACTGATCGGCCTGCGCCACGGCCGCGGCGATGGCGTCGTCGACGGGGGCGGCCGAGGCGGTCCCCGTCGACACGGTCAGACCCGTCAGGATCGCCGCCGTCAGCATCAGGGCCCGCCACCGCATGTGCACTCCGCTCCCGGACCGCCGCGTCGACGGACCTCCCTCCATGGTCCCCGTTCGTCCTGAGGAGCAGCCCTGTCACCGCTGTGAGGGAAGGCACTACGGTGGCAGCCGTGACGATGCGATTCGGTGTGTTCATCCCGCAGGGCTGGCGTCTGGACCTGGTCGGCATCGACCCGGCCGAGCAGTGGGCCACCATGCGACGGCTGGCGCAGCACGCCGACGCCGGTCCCTGGGAGTCGTTGTGGGTCTACGACCACTTTCACACGGTGCCCGAGCCCACCGAGGAGGCCACCCACGAGGCCTGGACGCTGATGGCCGCCTTCGGCGCGGTCACCGACCGCATCCGCCTCGGTCAGATGTGCACCTGCATGGCCTACCGCAACCCGATGTACCTGGCCAAGGTCGCCGCCACCTGCGACCTCGTCTCGGGCGGCCGGGTCGAGATGGGCATCGGCGGCGGCTGGTACGAGCACGAGTGGCGGGCGTACGGCTACGGCTTCCCGTCCGCCGGCGAACGGCTGCGCCGGCTGGACGAGGGTGTGCAGATCATGCGGCAGGCCTGGACCACCGGACGGGCCAGCCTGGACGGCCGGCACTACCAGGTCGACGACGCCCGTTGCTACCCACTCCCGTTGCAGGAGAACGGCATCCCGTTGTGGATCGCCGGCGGCGGCGAGAAGGTGACGCTGAAGATCTCGGCGAAGTACGCGCAGTACACCAACTTCGACGGCACGCTCGACACCTTCACCGCCAAGTCGGACATCCTCCGGTCCCACTGTGCCGACGCGGGCACCGATTTCGACGCGATCACCCGCTCGGCCAACTACAACGTCGTCATCGGCCGCACCGAGGCCGAGGTGGAGGACCGCCTGACCCAGCTGGCCGAGCGGCTCGCCGGCACGCTGTCGCCCGCGAAGGTGCAGGAGACGGTCGACGGCTTCCGGGGCATGCCCGCGGTGGGCACCCCGGAACAGATCGTGGAGAACCTCCGCACCCTCGAGAAGGCCGGGATGACGTACGCCATCACCTATTTCGCCGAGGCGGCCTACGACACGTCCGGTATGGATCTGTTCGCCGCCGAGGTCGTCCCGGCCCTGGGCTGAGGCCGGTGCGGCGCCGGACGTGACGTCCTCGCGCCGCCACGGAGTCAGCCGGCGGCGTTTCCGGTGCGGACCTCGCCGGTGTCGCCGGCAGCCCGGCCGGCGTGCGGAACGACCGGTTCCGCCCCACGGCACCCGTGCCGCGGCATGGGAACGTCCCTGGCGGAGTTCCGGCCGGGTGCCCTCTCCCTCGGCACCCACCCGATCGTCAGGCCCGGCGGGGTGTCGCCCGACATCGGGGAGGTCCCGGGTGAGCTCGCAGCCGACGGCCGACTCTCCACCACCTCGGACGACGGCGGGTTCACGCCCGGGGCGACCACTGCGGGTCCGGACGACCGACCATCGACAGCCCGAGGTACCCGCCCGCACGCAGGTGCGCTGCCTGCGCCGCCTGCGCCGGGTACGCCGGGTACGCCGGGTACGCCGGGTACGCCGGGTACGCCGACCGTCCCCTCGCCGTCCCTCACCGGTCGAAGATCTGCCGCCGGATGCGGTCGGCCGGGGCGGCGCACCGGGGCGGACCCCGTCGTCGGCCGTCGATCGTCCCCCGCGTGCCGCGATCGACCGGCTCGTCGACCACGGGCACTGCGACCCGGTCAGGTCGAGATCGGGACGCCCTTGACGGCCGGCCCGTCGAGGAGGCATCCTTAATCAAGCATTAGCTTGATAAAGCAGTTGGTTGTCGAGCAGCCGATCAGCGAGCGGCCACCCAGGAGGTGCCCATCGACGATTCCCCCACCCCGGCCGACGAGACCGCGCTGAACCGGGCGTTCCTGGCCCTGGCCGATCCGGTGCGCCGGGCGATCATCGCCCGGTTGTCCCTGGGCCCGGCCACCGTCACCGAGCTCGCCGAACCGTTCCCCATCAGCACCCAGGCCGTCTCGCAGCACATCCAGGTGCTGGAGGGAGCGGGCCTGGTCACCCGGACCCGGGACGCGCAGCGCCGCCCGGTGCACCTGGACCCGGCGGCCCTGGAACGCCTCACCGCCTGGATCGACCGCTACCGGCTGGTCACCGAGGACCGCTTCCGGCGCCTCGACGCCCTGCTCGGCGGCACCACCGCGACACCCACCCCGGCACCATCCCCCACCGACTCCGAGGAGGAGCCATCATGAGCACCACCATCACCGCCGCGCCCGGCACCCCGTACATCGACATCGTCCGGGAGTTCGACGCCCCGGCCGCCGCCGTCTTCCGCGCGCACACCGATCCGGACCTGTACCGCCAGTGGGTCGGACCGCGAGGCCTCGAGATGGAGGTCCTGGAGTTCGAGGCGATCACCGGCGGGCGCTGGCAGTACGTGCACCGCAACGCCGACGGGGCCTACGGATTCCGCGGCGTCTTCCACACCGTGCGCTCCGACGAGTTGATCGTGCAGACCTTCGAGTTCGACGGTGCTCCCGACAACGTGGTGATCAGCACCGCCGCCTTCAGCGAGCACGACGGCCGGACCCGGCTCACCGTGCACGAGGTCTACCCGACGGTGGAAGCCCGCGACATGGCGGTGGCCTCCGGCATGGAGTACGGGATCGTCGAGGGTTACGAGCGGCTCGACGAGCTGTTGGGCGCCGACGCGTCGGTCTGAGCCGGCAACCCCAGCCGGGCGTGGTGGATCGGCCCGGTCAGCTCCGACAGGGGGCGACCGCGGCCGTGCCACTGCCGGGCGATGATCTCCGCGGCCACCGAGATCGCGGTTTCCGCCGGGGTTCTCGCCCCGAGGTCCAAACCGATCGGGGACGACAGCCGGGCGAGCTCGGCCGCGGTGACCCCCGCGGCGCGGAGCTTGTCGAGCCGGTCCAGGTGCGTCTGGCGGGAACCCATCGCCCCGACGTAGCCGATCGGCAGTCGCAGAGCCACCTCCAGCAGCGGGACGTCGAACTTCGGGTCGTGGGTGAGCACGCACACCACCGTCCGCTCGTCCAGCGCGCCGGCGGCGGCCTGACCGGCCAGATAGCGGTGCGGCCAGTCGACGACGACCTCGTCCACCCCGGGGAAGCGCCGGGCGGTGGCGAACACCGGGCGGGCGTCGCACACGGTCACCCGGTACCCGAGGAACCGGCCGACCTCGGCGACGGCAGCGGCGAAGTCGATGGCCCCGAACACGATCATCCGGGGCGGCGGGGCGAAGGAGTCGACGACCACCTCGAGCCCATCACCACGGCGTTCACCGTCGGGGCCGTACCGCAGCACGTCCGAGCGGCCGGCGGTCAGCAACCCCAGCGCGTCGTCGGTGACGGCGTCGTCGAGCCGCGCGGACCCGAGTCCACCCGCCCGCCGACGGGCCTCGCCTGGCGTCTCACCGAACACCAGCAGATGCCGGCCGGCCCGGTCGCCACCGATCACGGTGGCCAGCGCCACCGGCTCCCCGGCCTCGACCGCGGCGACCAGCATCCCGAGCTCGGGGAACGACGTCCGGTCCACCGGCTCCACGAACACGTCCACGACGCCCCCGCAGGTGATCCCCACGCTCGCGGCCAGCTCGTCGGAGATGCCGTACCGCTGCAGCTCCGGCGGGGCGCCGTCCCGGACGGCGGTGGCGAGCTCGTAGACCGCACCCTCCACGCACCCGCCGGACACCGACCCGACGGCCGCGCCGTCCGGGCCGACCAGCATGGTCGCCCCGGGCGGCCGTGGTGCGGACGCGTAGGTGCGCACCACGGTGGCCATCCCGGCCCGGTCCCCCTGCGCCCACCAGCGGTGCAGCTCGGGCATCGCCTCACGCATCGCGCGGAACGTCCATCAGCTCCCCGAGCGCGGTCAGCGCCTGTCCGGCGAACAACTGGTCGCAGAACGGCCGGACGGCGAGCAGGCCGCGCGACGCGGGCGCCCGGCCGTCCACGGCGGGATGCGGGTTGATCCACAGGAACGACCGGCTGGTACGGCTGAGGCGGCGGGCCTGTTCGATGAGCAGCTGCGAGCTACCGCGGTCACAGCCGTCGGAGACCACGACCACCACGGCGCCGCGGGTCAGCCGGCGGCGCGCCTGGTCGTCCAGGAACGCCCACAGGGCCTGTCCCAGCGGGGCGCTGCCGGTCCAGCCGGGGACCAGCTCGGCCGCCACGGCCAGCGCGTCGTCCGGGTCGGGGGTGTCCAGGGCGGCCGACAGACTCAGGGTCGGATGACCGATGGTGTGCACCTCGCAACCGGCGCCCAGCGCACGGCGGGCGGTGTGGGCGAAACGGAGCACCGGCTCCGCGTGCTCGGCCATCGTGTCGGAGACGTCGACCAGCACGATCAGCGTGCGCGGCCGGGTACCCAGCCGCAGCCCCAGCCCGTCCTGCCCGGCACTGCGCAGTACCGCCTTGAGCGAGCGCCCGGCGTCCGCCGCGGTCCGCCGGCGACTGGTCGGCGCCGGATCGAGCAGCCGCACGAGGGCGGTCAGCTCGGCCAGCTCGTCCTCGGGCAGCTGGCCCACGGCGTCGTGCGGGATCAGCTCGGGTTCGCCGGCCCGCCCGTCGAGCAGGCCGTCGAGATCGTGGTCCAGGTGCGCCGGCGGCCGGTGGTGGGCGTCGCCGGGCGCGATGTCGTCCGCGGTCACCAGCCGGACCACGGAGCGGCGGCCGACCGGCTTGACCGGACGCAGCGGCACCTCACGGCGGAAGAACCAGTTGAACGTCTCGTCGAAGATGTCGAAGTCGGCGGGACCCTCGCAGAGCGTCTTGCGCCCCGCCCAGTACAGCTGGACGTGGTCGTGGGAATCGAGCCCGGCCACCGTCCGCAGGAACGCCATCGAACCGTCGATGGTGACGGCCACGCCGGCCAACCGCAGGGCGAAGGTGAAGTCGGTCAGTTCGGCGACGAGCTCGGGTCCGACGGCGTCGTAGGTCGGGTCAGCCATCGGTGAGGAACTCCCGGAGCGGGATGCGCGGTGCGATCGACTCCCGGGCCTGGCGCCGCGGACGGTCGACACCCGGCCGGTCGGGGGCATGCACGTCGTCCGGGCGGACGCCGATCCGGCCGTCGCGGGGGTGGGCGGGGACGGAGGGCCGCCCGGGTTCGCCGGCGGTCGACGCCGGCGGCGCACCCCGGCCGCGACGGCCGGTGAGCGCGAGCCGCCCGTCGCCGTGGTGATCCGCCATCGCGTACCCGAACCCCTTGTCCCGCACGGTCAGCCGGAGGTGTGTGCCCCGGGGCTGCACCCTGGTGCCGGGCAGCGCGGCCATGGCCCGGTCCACCCGGTCGAAGCTGCGCCCGCGGTCCTGGTCGGTCCACACCACTGCCACGCTAGCGCGCTTTGCGGCGGGGTGCGGCGCGGACCCGTCGCACGCGGCGCCCACCGCGCCCGGTCCGGAGGCGCGGTCGGCCCGCAGTCGGCAGTCACGACTCCGCCGCGGTACACCGCCGTTACGCTGAGTCGTATGACGTCCGTGCCGCTGGGCCTGCCGCGCCTGGGACCGGCGCGTCCCGGGCCGGCCGGCGGTGACGCCGCCGGCACCGCCGACCGCCCGGCCCTGCCCGGCCTGATCGACCGGTTCGGCCGCGCCGCCACGGATCTGCGGGTGTCCCTGACCGACCGCTGCAACCTGCGCTGCACCTACTGCATGCCCGCGGAGGGCCTGGACTGGATGCCGTCGGACGAGCTGCTCACCGACGACGAGCTGCTGCGGCTCATCCGCATCGGGACCGAGGACCTGGGCATCGACGAGGTGCGCTTCACCGGCGGCGAGCCCCTGCTGCGCCGCGGCATCGTCGACCTGATCGGCCGGGTGGCCGCCCTCCCCCGCCGCCCACGTCAGTCGCTGACCACCAACGCCCTCGGGCTGGTCCGCAAGGCGCCGGCGCTCGCCGCCGCCGGGCTGGACCGCATCAACGTCTCGCTGGACACCATGGACCCCGCGGTGTTCGCGCGGCTCACCCGCCGTGACCGCTTCGGCGACGTCATCGACGGACTGGCCGCCGCCGCGGCCGCCGGGCTCACCCCGGTCAAGATCAACACCGTGCTGATGCGCGGCGTCAACGACCACGAGGCCCCCGAGCTGGTGGCGTTCGCCCTGCGGCACGGGTACCAGCTGCGGTTCATCGAGCAGATGCCGCTGGACGCCCAGCACGGCTGGGACCGCACCACGATGGTGACCGCGGCGGAGATCCTGGAGCGACTGTCGGCGGTGTTCACACTGAGCCCGCACGCGGCACCGCGCGACGGCGCCCCCGCCGAACTGTTCGACGTCCTCGCCGCGGACGGCACCACCGGTCAGGTCGGGGTGATCGCCTCGGTGACGCGGCCGTTCTGCGGCGACTGCGACCGCACCCGGCTGACCGCCGACGGGCAGATCCGCAACTGCCTGTTCTCCGCCACCGAGACCGACCTGCGGGCGCTGTTGCGCGGCGGGGCCGACGACGCCGCGATCGCCGACGTGTGGCGCGGCGGGATGTGGGTGAAGCTCCCGGGACACGGCATCAACGACCCGTCCTTCCTGCAACCGGACCGGCCGATGTCGGCGATCGGAGGATGACCGGATGACCGGATCCGACGACACGGTCACGCTGACCGTGCGCTACTTCGCTGCGGCGGCCGCCGCCGCCGGGGTCGAGGAGGAGCGCGTGGACGCGGCCGCGCCGGCCACCGTGCGCAGCGTCCTGGACAGCTGCGTGCGCCGGTTCGGGCCGGAGTTCGCGACCGTGCTCCAGCGGTGCAGCTACCTGCTCGACGAGATCGCCGTGCACGAGCTGGACGCCCCGCTGCGGTCGGGTGCCCGGCTGGACGTGTTGCCGCCGTTCGCCGGCGGCTGATCCGCGGGGTCCGTCCGGACCCCGGAGGTATCAGCGGGCCGTCCCGTGCCTCTGTCTGGTGCCGGTGGGCGACGGTCCCGACCCGTCGTCCACCGGCACCGGCACGCCCGCCGCGATTCCGTCGGGTCACCGCGCCCGCAGCCTCCTCGCTTCGGGCCGGGCGGGGGCTTACCCTCACCTCGCACCGTTGTCAATGGCGCACCCCGCACGGACCACGGATCACACCGCACGACCACCCGCTCGCCCGTCTTGGAGGATGCAGTGACCCAGCCCCCGCCGGAAGAACAGCACCCGTCCGCGGGTCGGCCATCGGAGCACGAGGCGGCCGGATCGACCCCGGTCGGTCAGTCGCCGACCGGTGACCCCACGCCGACCGGCTTCCCGCCGCCCGCTCCGGGCGGGTACGGACCGCCCCCGCAGGGCTACGGACCGCCGCCGCAGGGTTACGGCACCGATCCGCAGCAGTACACCCAGCCCGGTTACGGCCAGGGTGCGCCGAGCCCCGGGTTCCCGCCGCCGGCACCGCAGTACGGCCAGCAGCCGGGTCAGGGTGCTCCCCAGCAGGGGTACGGGTCCGCGCAGCAACCGCAACAGCACTACGGCCAGCCCCCGCAGCAGGGCTACGGCGCCCAGCAGCAGGCGTACGGCCAGCCGCAGCAGGGCTACGGCCAACCGCAGCAGGGCCCCGGCCAACCGCAGCAGGGGTACGGGTCTGCGCAGCAACCGCAGCAGGGCTATGGCCAGCCGCCCCAGCAGGGCTACGGCGCCCCGCAACCGGGCTACGGACAGCCGCAACAGGGGTACGGGCCGCCGGCGACCGGCGGCTACGGCGGCGCCCAGCAGTCGGGCGGCTTCGGCTCGTCGGGCAACACCCCGAGCCTGCCGCCGATCGACGTCTCCAAGGTCCGCACCGGCGACTGGGTCGTCCTGGGCCTGGGCCTGCTGTTGCTGATCTTCAGCTTCTTCGGCTGGTACTCCTTCTCCTTCGACTTCGGGGCGCTCTCCCAGGACGACAGCATCGGCGGGTGGAACCGGTTCTGGTGGATCGCGCCGCTGCTGATCCTGGTGATCACCGCGATCCGGGCGACCCAGCTGCTCACCGGGCTGCTGACCAGGGAGGTCAAGCCGCTGTGGCTGCTGTACGCCGCGATCGTGGCGGTGGTCGTCTACCTGATCTCGCTGATCGACATCTTCACCTACAGCAACTTCGACGGCGCCGACGAGATCGGCGGGTCGTTCAGCGCCGGCCCGGGCTTCGGCATCTGGGCGTCGCTGATCCTGAGCCTGGCGTTCGTGTACTTCCTGGCCCTGTCGCTGCAGTCCCGCGGCGAGAAGCTGCCGGTGGCGGTCCCCGGGCCGAAGCTGTAGTCCCCGCCCGTCCCCGACGGCCGCCGTCCCGCACCCCGGGGCGGCGGCCGTCGTCGTCGCCGGGAGGTGTCGGGGCGGGCACAGTTGTCCCGAACGCCGGACCGGCTCCATCCCCCGGCGTTATCTTCGGTCGGACCCGCACCCCCGACGACGGAGACCACCCCGTGAACAGAACCGCCACCGCCGATCCCGCGGTGCGTCGACCCGCCCCGCGGCGCGCGGCGATCGCGGTGGGCGTCGGGGTCCTGACGACGCTGCTCGGGCTGGTCGACTCCTGGTACGTGTCGTTCTGGACCGACGAGGCGGCCACCATCTCCGGCTCCGGCCGCAGCCTGTCCGAGCTGTGGCGGATGACCGGCACCATCGACGTCGTACACGCCGCCTACTACGCGGTGATGCACGTCTGGACGTCGGCCTTCGGCATCTCCCCGTTCGCGCTGCGGTTGCCCAGTGCGCTGGCGATGGGCGTCGCCGCGGCCGGGGTGGCCGTGCTCGGCTTCCGCTGGGGTGGCGCCCGGCTCGCCGTCGCCGGTGGCGTGGTGTTCGCGATCCTGCCCCGGGTCACCTGGCTGGGCATCGAGGCGCGGCCGTACGCACTGGCCACCGCCCTCGCGGTCTGGGCCACGGTCGCGCTGCTCGCCGCCCTGGACCGCCGGTCGCCGGGATGGTGGGTGGTCTACGCACTGCTGGCCGGCGCGGGCATCGCGGTGAACATCTACGGCGCCCTGCTGCTGGTCGCGCACGGGGTCGCCCTGCTGCTGACCCGCGGCCGGGAGTGGCGGCAGTGCTGGCCCTGGCTGGTCGCCGGGGTCGCCGGCACGCTGCTCGCCTCCCCGATCGTGCTCGAGGCGGTCGGCCAGACCGGGCAGCTGGGCGGCGACGAGTTCCGGTTGTCGCAACTGGTGCAGAACGTCGGCGTCAACCAGTGGTTCCTCGGCGGCACCCCGACGACCACCGGCGGGGTGGACACCACGGTCGTGTCCCTCACCGACCCGGCCAGCCTGTGGAAGTACGCCGGCGTCGGGTTCGCCCTCGTCGCCTGGGCGCTCGTCGTCGTGGCCGTGGTCTCGGCGTTCCGGCCCCGGCCCGATGCCGCGCCCCGGGAGGCGCTGGGCTGGCTGCTGCCGTGGTTCGTGGTGCCGACCGCGGTCATCGGGCTCTACTCGCTCGCCGTGAGCCCGATGTACAGCGCGCGCTATCTGTCCTTCGCCTCCCCCGCCGTCGCGCTGACCATCGGGCTCGGGCTGCTCGCGCTGCGGTCGCGGGCCGCGAAGGTCGTCGCGGCGGTACTGCTGGTCGTCCTCGCCGTTCCGGTGTACGCGTCGCAGCGGACGTTGTGGGCCAAGAGCAGCAGCGACTGGGTCTCGGTCGCCGAGTACGTGCAGACCCACGCGGCCGCCGGCGACGGCGTCTACTTCAGCCCGCGCTACCCGGTCACCGGTGACGTCGTCGGCCAGACGACCCGCGGTATCGCCGTCGCCTACCCGGCGGCCTTCGCGGACCTGGACGACCTGACGCTCGCCGAGACCCCGACCGCCGCCGGCAACCTCACCGGCTTCTCCCGGACGCTGGCCGCGTCGGCCGCCGAGCTGGCCGCCGAGGACACGGTCTGGGTGATCCGCCGGGTCGACTACGACCCGGTCGACACCGCCACCGACGACGCGACGCTGGCCGCCGCCGGTTTCACCGGCACCC
The DNA here is from genome assembly GCF_003260015.1 of Nakamurella deserti. Taxonomy (NCBI): domain Bacteria; kingdom Bacillati; phylum Actinomycetota; class Actinomycetes; order Nakamurellales; family Nakamurellaceae; genus Nakamurella; species Nakamurella deserti. The sequence continues at coordinate 489,344 of NZ_QCXS01000003.1, forward strand.
TCGAGTGGTCGGGCCCGCTGGACCGGGTCTACCGCTTCAGCCGGAGCTGACCCGCCCGGTCGGGTCAGGCGCTGTTGACCCACTCGTCGGTGCCGTCGGCGAACAGCTGGTGCTTCCACACCGGGAGCCGCGCCTTGACCTCGTCGACCAGATCGCTGCAGGTGGCGAAGGCGAGCTGCCGGTGGGCGCTGGACACCGCGGCCACGATGGCGACGTCGCCGATCGCCAGGGCACCGATCCGGTGGGTGACCGCGACCGCGATCACCCCGTCCCGGTCCGCGAGTTCGGCGGCCACCTCGGCGACGATCCGGGCGGCGGTCGGGTGCGCCTGGTAGTGCAGCGCGCTGACCCCGGCGCCGTGGTCGTGGTCGCGGACGGTGCCGGTGAACGAGACCACCGCGCCCGCGGCCGGGTCGGCGACCGCGGCGGTGTGCGCGGCCACGTCCAGCGGCGCCTCGGTGATGCCGGTGAGCCGGACCTCGCCCATCAGAGGTCACCGCCCCGCGGGTGGTCGCCGCCGGCCAGCTGGTCCAGCGCGTGGTCGACGATGTCGGCGAGCACGGCGAGGCCGTCCTTCACGCCGCCGGTGGAACCGGGCAGGTTGACGATCAGCGTCCGACCGGCCACCCCGGCGAGGCCACGGGACAGGATGGCGGTCGGCACCTTCGCCACCCCGCGCCGGCGGATCTCCTCGGCGATGCCGGGGATCTCGTAGTCCAGCGCGGCGGCGGTGATGGTCGCCGTCCGGTCGGTCGGCGAGATCCCGGTGCCACCGGAGGTGATGATCAGCTCCGGCCGCAGGGTGAGCTCGGCGGCGAGGGCCGCGGCGAACGGGTCGCCGTCCACGGCCACGACCGGGTCGCCGACGGTGAACCCGCGGGCGGCGAGCCAGTCGCGGATGACCGGGCCGGTGGTGTCGGCGTAGACGCCGGTGGCGGCCCGGGTGGACGCGATCAGCACCGCGGCGGTCCGGTTCACGGGCGTTCCTCCGGTCGGGTCCAGAGGCCGGTCTTGCCGCCCTCCTTGCGCTCGACCCGCACGTCGGTGAGGGTCGCGGCCGGGTCGACGGCCTTGATCATGTCGTGCAGGGCGAGGCCGGCCACGGCGACCGCGGTGAGCGCCTCCATCTCCACCCCCGTCCGGTCGGCCGTCCTCACCGTCGCGGTGATGAGCACCGACGCGTCCTCGACGGCCAGGTCGACGGTCACCCCGGACAGCGCGATCGGGTGGCACAGCGGGACGAGGTCGGCGGTGCGCTTGGCCCCCATCAGGCCGGCGATCCGGGCCACCGCCAGGGCGTCGCCCTTGGGCAGCCCGTCGGTGACCAGCAGCGCGGCCACCTCCGGCGTGGTGCGCACCCGCCCGGACGCCACCGCCCGCCGGGCCGACGGCACCTTGTCGGTGACGTCGACCATCCGGGCCGCGCCGGCGCGGTCCAGGTGGGTCAGGGCGGGTTCGGTCACGACACCCCCGCCCCGACCGCCTCGGGCGCGACGCTGATCCGGGCCTGCGCGGCCGCCGCGCCGATGGCCTGCGCCACCGCCGGCGACACGCTCGCGTCGAACACGCTGGGCACGATGAAGGAGGCGTTGAGCTGCTCCGGGAGCACGACGTCGGCGATGGCGGTCGCGGCGGCCAGCAGCATCTCGTCGGTGATGCGGTGCACGCCGGCGTCGAGCAACCCGCGGAACACCCCGGGAAAGGCCAGCACGTTGTTGATCTGGTTGGGGAAGTCCGACCGGCCGGTGGCGACCACGGCGGCGTGCTTCTGCGCCTCCAACGGGTCGATCTCCGGGTCCGGGTTGGCCAGCGCGAACACGACCGCCTTGTCGTTCATGGTCGCGATGTCGGCGCCGACGAGCAGGTTGGGTGCGCTCACCCCGATGAACACGTCCGCCCCGGCGATGGCCTCCTTGAGGGTGCCCTGCTGGTTGTGCGCGTTGGTCTTCTCGGCGACGTCGGCCAGGTTCGGGTCCATGCCCTGGCGACCGCGGTACACGATGCCGTTGATGTCGACGGCGACGATGTCCTTCGGAGCCTGCAGCAGGATCAACCGGATGATGGCGTTGCCCGCCGCACCCACGCCGGAGATGACGATCTTGCAGTCGGCGATGTCCTTGTCGACCACCCGCAGCGCGTTGCGCAACGCCGCGACCACGCAGATCGCGGTGCCGTGCTGGTCGTCGTGGAACACCGGGATGTCGAGCTTGGCCCGTAGCCGCGCCTCGATCTCGAAACACCGTGGGGCGGCGATGTCCTCGAGGTTGATGCCACCGTAGACGGGGGCGATCAGCTCGACGGTCCGGACGATCTCGTCGACGTCGGTGGTGTCCAGACACACCGGCCAGGCGTCGACGTTGGCGAACCGCTTGAACAGCGCGGCCTTGCCCTCCATCACCGGCAGCGCCGCGGCCGGGCCGATGTTGCCCAGTCCCAGCACCGCGGTGCCGTCGGTGACGACGGCGACGGTGTTGCGCTTGATGGTGAGCCGGCGGGCGTCGGCCGGGTTCGCCGCGATCGCCAGGCACACCCGGGCGACCCCCGGGGTGTAGGCGCGGGAGAGGTCGTCGCGGTTGCGCAGCGGGACCTTGGAGGTCACCTCGATCTTGCCGCCCAGGTGCACCAGGAACGTCCGGTCGGAGACCTTGCGCACCTCGACACCGTCGAGAGCATTGACCGCAGCGGTGATCTCGTCGGCGTGCTCGGCCGACAGCGCGTTGCACGAGAGGTCGACGACCATCAGGCCGGCGGTGGACTCGACCACGTCGAAGGCGGTGATGACGCCACCCGCGCGGCCGACCTCGCCGGTCAGGTCGCCGGCGGCCGACGCCGACGGCGGGGCCGCGATCCGCATCGTGATGGAGTATCCGGGGCCTGGTACGGCCATAGTTGCACTGCTCCTCGATTGCCCGACGACGGTCGGATCAAGGCTAGTGCGGCCCGCCTCCGGAAGCGCGATCGTCGGGCGGCGCGGCCACGTCGACGTCGGCCCCGTCGGCCGCCGAGCCCAGCGGGACCCGGGCGGCTCCGTGCGTGCGCAGGTACGCCCGGGCGCCGACATCCCCGTGCGCCGCGGCGGCCGCGGCGGCCCAGTGGTCCCGGCCGATGAGCACCGGATGTCCCGGTCGGCCGTCGAACTCCGCCTGTCGCAGGGTGTCCCGCGCGGCGCCGGCGGTCAGCGTCCGCACCATGGCGGCGGTGACGCCGGGCAGATCCACCAGCAGCACCACCGCGGCGTCGACGGGGAGCGCAGCCGCGGCGGTCAGACCGGCGCGCAGGCTGGAGCCCATCCCGGACCGCCAGTCGGGGTTGTCGACCGCGGTGGTCCCGGCCGGCAACAGGGCCCGGACCTCGTCCGCCGCGGCCCCGACCACCACCAGCACCGGGTCGGCCGCGGCGTCACGGAGCACGTCCACCGCCCGCACGACCCACGGGACGCCGCCGGTGCGGGCCAGCGCCTTCGGGCCGCCGTAGCGGCGGCCCACCCCCGCCGCGAGGACGAGGCCGGCGACGGGCGTCAGGTGCCGATCGGGCTGGTGTTGATGACCGTCTTCGGGTGCTTGTAGGGCACCGCGGAGCTGGGCAGCGGGAACTCCGTGTCACCGAAGGGCGACAAGGCGCCCTGGCGGTCGGAGTTCAGCTCGGTCACCGGGTGGTCGCCGTCCTCGCCGTGGGGCCAGGTCGGGTCCACGCCCATGCCGCTCTTCTTCGCCACGTCACTCCTCCGTTGTCGCCGTCGTGTGCACCGCCCGGGCGCACGGCGCAGCGCCGCCCCCGGTCGCGAGCCCATTGTCTCCCACGGCACCACTAAAGTCGACGGGATGGCCAACACGCTGGATTGGCTGCGACTCCTGGACGACGACGCGATCGTCGCGCTGCTCGCAGCCCGCCCGGACCTCTCGGTCCCGGCCCCCGGCGACTTCGAGACCCTCGCCCGCCGGGTCAACACCGCGCCGTCGGTCTGGCGCGCGCTGGAGACGGTGAACCAGTTCGGTGTCGAGGTGCTGACCGCCCTGGTCCTGCTGCACGCCGACGCCCGCGGTGTCGGTGTCGACGACCTCGCCGCGTTCCTCGGGGAGCAGGTGACGCCCGCCCGGCTGGGCGCGACCCTGACCCACCTCGGCGGGCTGGCGCTGGTCCGGGCCGACACCGGTGACGGCGCCCTGCACATCCCGTATCCGGTCACCGAGGCGCTGGGCCCGCACCCCGGCGGCCTCGGCGCCGAATCCGGGCTGGACGCGGCGACGGTCGCCGCGCTGCTCGCCGAGGTCTCCGACCGCGGCCGCGGGGTGCTCGAGAAGCTGGCCGCCGGACCGCCGGTCGGCGCGGTGGCGCCGTCCGGTCCGCTGGCGCCGACGATCAAGGGGCTCGTCGCCCAGGGGCTGCTGACCCGCAAGGACGCGACCCTGGTCGAGCTGCCCCGCGAGGTCGGGCTGGCACTGCGCGGCGACCGGCCGCTGGGCGAGCTGCATCCGGAACCGGCGTTGCCGGCGACCCGCAAGCCGGGCACGAAAACCGTCGACGCGACCGGCGCCGGGCAGGCGTTGCAGGTGTTGCGGCAGCTGCGCCGCCTCGTCGACGCCCTGACCGCCACCTCGACCCCGGCGCTGAAGTCCGGCGGGCTCGGGGTCCGCGAGACCCGTCGCCTGTCACGGGAACTGGAGATCGACGAGCCGACGCTGAGCGTGCTCGCCGAGCTGCTGGTGGCCGGCAATCTGGTCACCGCCACCGACGGGGTGGGCCGGCAGGCGGCGTTCTGGACGCCCACGATGGCGGCCGACAGCTGGCTGGCGCTGTCGGACGAGGCGGCGTGGGCGTTCGTCGCCCAGCACTGGCTGGACCTGCGGCGCGACCCGGCCCGGGCCGGTCAGCCCGACGCCAACGGCAAGCCGTTCAACGTGCTGGCGTCGGAGCTGAGCTGGCTGCGCGGACCCGCCGACCGCCGCTGGGTGCTGGGGGTGCTGGCCGAGCTGCCCGCCGGCGCGGCGTGGACGGCCGCCGACATCGGCGCGGTGCTCGCCGTCCGCAGTCCGCTGCGCGGCGCCGACCGCCGCGACCGGGTGATCACCTCGGTGCTGCGGGAGGCGACCCTGCTGGGGGTGGTGGCCTTCGACGCGATCACCACCGCGGGCCGGGCGCTGCTGGCCGGCGCCGAGGACGTGGCCGAGCTGCTGGCCGCGTCGCTGCCGGAGCCGGTGCGGACCGTCCTCGTGCAGGCCGACCTGACCGTGGTCGCCCCCGGCCGGCTGGTGCCCGAGCTCGCCGAGGAGCTGGCCGTCGTCGCCGAGATCGAGTCGGCCGGCTCGGCGACGGTGTACCGGGTGACTCCCGCGAGCGTCCGGCGCGCGCTGGACCGCGGGCGCTCGGCGGCCGAGCTGCACCGGTTGTTCGCCGACGCCTCGGCCACCCCGATCCCCCAGGCGCTGACCTACCTGATCGACGACCTGGCCCGCCGGCACGGGGTGCTGCGGGCCGGGATGGCGTCGTCCTACCTGCGCTGCGACGACCCGGTGATCATCGACCAGGCGATCGCCTTCGCCACCGCCGCCGGCATCCACCTGCGCCGGTTGGCCCCGACGATCGCGATCACCGCGACCGAGACCGACGAGCTGCTGACCGAGCTCCGCAGGGCCGGGATGGCGCCGGTCGCCGAGGACGAGTTCGGTGCCGTGGTGACCCTGCAGGCCGCGCCGCGGCGGGTGAAGCCGGGATTGACCGTGCACCAACGGTGGCGGGAGCCGGCCACGCCCACCCGCGACCAGCTCGCCGTGGTCGTGCAGCGGATGCGCACCGCGGAGCCGGCCGAACCGAACGGCTCGCAGACCCCCACCGAGGCGGTGACCGCGCTGCGTGAGGCGGCCGGCCTGCGCACCCCGGTGTGGATCGAGTACGTCAACGCCGAGGGCTCACCGACCCGCCGGCTGGTGGAGCCGCTGGCCCTGTCCGGCGGCACGGTCGCCGCCTTCGACCGGCTGTCCAACCAGTTGCGCACGTTCGTCCTGCACCGGATCACCGGGGTCGTGCCCTACCGGGAGAACTAGCCCGCCAGCGCTCCGATCGTCACCTGGGCGAGCGACACCGCCGGCGGCTTCCCGTTCGGCGCCGGCGCGTTGGTGGCCCAGGTGACGACGGTCGTGGCGGTCGCGGGGTCGTAGCCCATGAACGAGTTGAAGCCCGGCAGCTCGCCGCTGTGTCCGTAGAAGCCGCCCGGGAACAGGCCGAGACCGTAGCCGTACTTCTGGCCGTCCGGGTTGTCCGTGGTGGGGATGACACTGTCCATCCGTTCCTGCTGCACCTCGGGGCTCAGCAGCCCGCCGCCGACCATCGCCTTGACGTAGACGGCGAGGTCACCGGCGGTGGAGATGGCGCCGCCCGCGGTCCACCCCCACGACGGGTTCAGCCCGGTGACGTCGAACGGCGCCAGCGACCCGTCCGCCGCCGCGGCCTGGATCTCCGGCGACAGCTCGTTGCTGTCGATGGTCCCCACGTTGGTGCCGTAGGTGTATCCCTGCGGATGCGGCTCGGGGATGCCCGCGTCGGCCAACGCGGGCATCGAACTGCCCTGGAGTCCGAGCGGCTGGAAGATGCGGGACGCGAACTCGTCCTCGACCTTGTGGCCGGTGAGCTGCTCGATGATGACACCGAGCAGCACGTAGTTGGTGTTGGAGTAGAACCAGCCCTGTCCCGGGGCGAACTCCGGCGGCATCGCCAGTCCCATCGCGAGCAGCTCCTCGGGCATCCACACGCGCGACGGATTGGCGTCCTGCTCCTCGTTGAGCGCGAGGTCGGTCGTGTAGTTGCCCAGGCCGCTGCGCATGTCCATCAGCTGGCCGATCGTGATGTTCTCGCCGTTGGGCACGTCCGGCCGGTACGTCGAGACCGGGTCGTCCAGCTTCAGCTTCCCCTCCTGGACCAGCTGCAGGATGACGGTCGCGGTCATCGTCTTGGTGTTGCTGCCGATCCGGACGTGGTCGTCCAACGTCACCGGGTCGTCGCCCCGGTAGGTGCGGGTGCCGAAGGCGGTGGACCAGTCCCCCAGCTCCGGCGAGCGCACCAGCACCACGCCGCCGACGATGCCGAGCTCCGCCACGACCCTGTCGATCTCGGGTTGCAGACCGGCCACGTACGCCGGGGCGGAGCCGTCGTCCGGCGTGGTGGTCGACGATGACGTGACCGCCGACTCCGTCGGGCCGGCGCTCGTCACGGACGTGGAGCCCGCGGTGCCCGGGTCGACCGGCGACGACCCGGTGGCCGGGGACCCGGACGACCCGGTGGCCGGGGAGCCGGCCGTCGATCCGGTGGCGGCCGGCGACGACGAGCATCCGGCGAGGAGCAGGGCGGCGAGGGCCGCGGCGGCGAGCCGGCGGCGACGGGAGACGGTCATGGCCGGGGACGTTGCCGGATCGGGGCCGCCGGGGCGATAGACCTGGGCCCTCAGCAGACCTGGCCCCCAGCGCACCTGTGTCCTCAGCGCACCTGGGCCCTCAGCGCAGCGCGGGATCCCGTCGCGCCTCGCGCACGGCCGACCCGCGCCACCGGCGGGCGACGGCGACGACCGTCGCCACCCCGACCGCGGCGAGCGAGACGGTGAACGCCGCGCCCGGGCCGTCGTCCTGGGCCAGCCGCCCGCCCAGACTCGACCCGATCGAGTAGCCGATCACCGAACCCGCGGAGATCAACGTCATGGTCACCCCGGTGCGCTCCGGGCTGACCTGCCGCTCGGCCAGCGAGTAGACGGTGATCAGCGCCGGGCCGACGCCGCAGCCCACGACGAACAGCAGCACCGCGACCAGCGGCACCGCGGTGATCCACAGCAGCGGGACCACCGCGACGACCAGCCAGAGGGTGAAGGTGACCAGCCGGTCGCCGAGGCCGAACCGGGCGGGCAGCGCCGAGGTCCCGAGGCCGGTCAGCGCCGACCCGACGCCCATCGCGGCGTAGAGCAGCCCGGCCGACGCGGCGGCCCCGGACAGCGTGGCCACGGCGGTGACGGCGGTCTGCATGCCGCCGAAGAACGACCCGATGGCCAGCGACACCAGCAGCAACGAGGCCACGGCCGGTTCGCGCCAGACGGGCGCGTGCACGGTGTGCGTGGCGGTGGGTCCGGCCGCGGCGGCGCTCGGGTGCAGGCCGGCCCAGACCCCGAACACCGCGACCATCAGCGCCCCGGCGAGCATCGCCAGCGACGGCGAGATCAGGGTGAACAGGCTGACCACCACCGGCCCGAGGATGTAGACGATCTCGTCGGCGGCCCCCTCCCAGCTCATCGCGGTGGACAACCGGTCGCGGTCGCGCAGCAGCCGCACCCAGCGGGACCGCATCAGGGGACCGATCTGCGGGGTGGCCGCGCCGGTCGCCGCCGCGGTGACCAGCGCCAGCCACCGGGGGGCGTCCAGCGCCACCTCGACGACGAAGGCCACCGCGAACGCGGCGTTGAGCAGGCTGGCCACCACCATCACCACGCGTTGTCCGCGCCGGTCGGCCAGGCGCCCGACCCAGGGCCCGCCGACCGCGGCACCGAGCGACAGCGCCCCGGCCGCCAGACCGGCGTAGCCGAGACTGCCGGTGCTGGTGGTGACGAGCAGCACCATGCCCAGCTGCAGCATCGGCTGCGGCAGCCGGGCCAGGAAACCGACCGGCAGCAGCGCCCGGCCGGCGACGGCGGGAAGTGCCTTGTAGGCGGAGAGGAAGGTGGTCACGGGGCCCCACGTCGTCGCTGGCGGTGGCGCCGTCCCACCCCCGGCGCCGAAACCCTGTGCGCCCGCCAGTCTAGGCAGCCGTCGTGGCCGCCCGGTCGCGGAGCCAGGCACACTGGATGGGTTGCCCTCGCCGGGCAGCACGTCCTGCAGAGAAGAGCACCCGTGACCGACGGCCCCCTGATCGTCCAGTCGGACAAGACCGTCCTGCTGGAGATCGCGCATCCCGACGCGCCCGCGGCCCGCGCCCAGCTGGCGCCGTTCGCCGAGCTGGAGCGCTCCCCCGAGCACATCCACACCTACCGCATCACCCCGTTGGCGCTGTGGAACGCGCGCGCCGCCGGGCACGACGCCGAGCAGGTCGTCGACGCTCTCGTCCGCTGGTCGCGGTTCCCGGTGCCGCAGGCGCTGCTCGTCGACGTCGTGGACACCATGGGCCGCTACGGCCGGCTCGTGCTGCGCAGCGTCCCCGGGCAGGGTCTGGTGCTGGTCGCCCGCGACCGGCTGGTCCTCGAGGAGATCCTGCGCAACAAGAAGATCGCCCCGATGATCGGGCAGCGCATCGACGCCGACACCGTCCTGGTGCACCCGTCCGAGCGCGGCAACATCAAGCAGGTCCTGCTCAAGCTGGGCTGGCCCGCCGAGGACGAGGCGGGGTACGTCGACGGCGAGGCGCACGACATCACGTTGGCGCAGGACGGCTGGACGCTGCGCGACTATCAGGCGATGGCGGTCGAGGGCTTCTGGGCCGGCGGTTCGGGCGTGGTCGTGCTGCCCTGTGGCGCCGGCAAGACGCTGGTCGGGGCCGCGGCGATGGCCAAGGCCGGCGCGACCACGCTGATCCTGGTCACCAACACCGTCTCCGGTCGGCAGTGGAAGCGCGAGCTGATCGCCCGCACCTCACTGACCGAGGAGGAGATCGGCGAGTACTCCGGCGAGCGCAAGGAGATCCGCCCCGTCACCATCGCCACGTACCAGGTGATGACCCGCAAGTCCGGCGGCGAATACCGGCATCTGGACCTGTTCGACTCCCGCGACTGGGGGCTGATCATCTACGACGAGGTGCACCTGCTGCCCGCGCCGGTCTTCCGGATGACCGCCGACCTGCAGTCCCGGCGGCGGCTCGGCCTGACCGCGACGCTGGTCCGCGAGGACGGCCGCGAGGGCGACGTGTTCTCCCTGATCGGCCCCAAGCGCTACGACGCGCCGTGGAAGGACATCGAGGACCAGGGCTGGATCGCTCCCGCGGAGTGCATCGAGGTCCGGGTGACGCTCACCGACAACGAGCGGCTGCAGTACGCGATCGCCGAGCCGGAGGAGAAGTACCGGCTGGCCTCCACCGCCCGCACCAAGCTGCCGGTGGTGAAGGCCGTCCTCGCCAAGCACGTCGGCGAACCCACGCTGGTCATCGGCGCCTACCTCGACCAGCTCGAGGAGCTCGGCGCCGCACTGGACGCACCGATCATCCAGGGCTCGACGAAGAACGCCGAACGGGAGCGCCTGTTCCAGGGCTTCCGCACCGGGGAGATCCCGGTGCTGGTGGTCAGCAAGGTGGCCAACTTCTCCATCGACCTGCCCGACGCGACCGTCGCCGTGCAGGTCAGTGGGACCTTCGGCTCCCGGCAGGAGGAGGCGCAGCGGCTGGGCCGGCTGCTGCGGCCCAAGAGCGACCACCGGCAGGCGCACTTCTACTCGGTCGTCTCGCGCGACACCATCGACACCGAGTACGCCGCGCACCGCCAGCGTTTCCTGGCCGAACAGGGCTACGCCTACCACATCGTCGACGCCGACGACCTGCTCGGCCCGGCCGTTCCGGGCAGCACCGAAGGAGACAGCGCATGACCGACCGGATGGATCTCGAAGCGGCCGAGGCGGCCGCCCTGGACGAGGCGGACGAGACGGCGGACCTCGAGCCGTGGGAGGAGGTCCTCGACGAGTGGGAGTACCTCGGCTGGCTCGACGTGCTGCCGGCCGGCCTGATGGCCATCACCGGCGCGTTCGACGGCCCGACGACCACCCGGCTGGACTTCGACAAGGTGTCGGCCGACATGGTCGCCGGCGAGGGCCTGACCCTGCTGGACGGGGATCCGCTCTGGCCGGTGCTGTCGGAGGACCTGCCCGACGAGGACCGGCTGGACAACCACGAGGAGGCCTACGGGCAGTACCTCGAGGAGATGCGGGCGCAGCGGCAGGACTGGGCGGAGTTGACCGCCCGGGACCCGCGGATCGCGGTGTCGTCGCTCAACGAGCTGGTGGACCGGCTGATCGACTGGGGCCTGCTCACCGAGCACGGTGACCTCATCGAGCTCGTGGAGACGGTGCCGGACCCGCTGGAGAAGCTGCCCCTCACCGAGGACACCATCGGCCGGCTGATCCTCGACCGGATGGGCCCCGAGATGGAGGCCGTCGAGGACGTGCTGCACGACACCCTCTACCACGGCGACTCCGACGAGCTGGTGACCACGCTGCGCAAGCTGGCCGACCAGGCCGACGTCACCGTCGAGATCGCCGGGATGACGGTGGCCATGCTCATCTCCCAGGCCGACAGTGGCGTCAGCGCCGAGCGTTTCGGCCCGCTGGACACCGAGGGTGTCGAGAACCTCAAGGAGCACCAGAAGTTCACCCTGCGGGTGGACCGGACCGCACCGGGCTTCGCCGACCACGAGCACTGAGCCGGTGGCGGCCCGGCGGCTGGCGGGGGTGGTGTGCGCGGTGCTGGCCCTGACCGCCTGCACCACCCCGGACGACGCCACCCCCACCCCGGGGTCGACGCCGGTGACGGTGAGCGCCGGCGTGGTGGCCACCGGCACCGCCGGGTCGCTGGCCGTGGGGTCCACCCAGACCAGCCCGACCGACGCCCCGGTGACGCAGCTCGGGCTGCTGACCGGGCCGGGGGTGGACGACCGGCAGATCACCCTGGGGACGCTGATCGACCCGGCCGCCGACCGCGGGTTCCGCCAGGGCCTGGAGCTGTGGCGGCAGTCGGCGAACGCCGCCGGCGGGGTCTGCAACCGCAGCGTCGTCCTGGCCGACGCCGGCGTCGACGACGTGCCCCGGGACCTGCCGGACGCCTACCGGGCACTCGGCGGATCGGTCCTCGGGTTCGTGACGGCGACGACGTCGACGCAGGTGAGGTCGGAGCTCGCGACGCTGCTCAGCGCCGACCGGATCCCGGCGTTGACCGTCGAGGGCACCGCCACCGACCTGCTCGCCACCAGCCCGGTGGTGATCGGCCCGACCGCCGACGTGATCGCGGCCAACGCCGCCGACGAACTCCTGCGGACGGGTGTGCTGGCCACCGGCGGCCGGCTCGGCGTGGTCAGCGACGGCGCCGACCCGTCCCGCAACGCCGTCGACGGCCTGCGCTGGTTCGCCGCCCGGCACGACCTGACGCTCGTCGTGCAGACCGGTCAGGGCCGCGACGTGGACGTGCTGTCCACGCTGCCCGTCGTCTTCGCGCTGGGTGACGCCGCGTTGACCGCGACGCTGGCCGACGCGCTGCCCGCCGACACCACCGTCGTCACCACCCTGGACGGGTACGACCCCACCCTGATCGACGCAGCGGCGGCGGCGCACCTGAGGGTCGCCCTCAGCACCCCGGCGGTCGGCGCGGACCACCCCGGCGCGAAGGACGTCGCCGCGGCGGTGGCTGCCGGCGGCGGCGTCCCCGGGGTGTCGACCTTCGCCGGGTACGCGGCGGGCGCGGTCTGGCAGCGGCTGCTCGTCGCGGCGTGCGACGCCGAGGATCTCACCAGAAACGGCGTGTCCACGGCGCTCACCACGGTCGGGCCCGCGTCGGTGGAGAGCCTGCTCGGGGCTTCCGATCCGGCGTTGCCGGTGATCGACCAGCAGCCGGCCACCCGGTCGTCGTCACTGGCGGTCGCTGATCCGTCGGCGCCCACCGGGTTGCGGCCACTGACCGGACTGCTGCTCGCAGACGGCATCGAGGACTACGTCGCTCCCCACGCTGAGCCGCCCCGTCCCGGGGACTCGGCGCCGGAGAGGGTGGGTAGCAGAATGGGTGTGACGCGCTGGTACCCCGGCGGAACCACCGCCCGGCCGGTGGGTGCGGCGCTCCCACGACAGCAGCCGTCGCGTTCGCGCCCGCACCGGCGGTCCCGCGCTCGAGGGATACCGGTAGGCCACCCGCTCGACGCCGTCATCGCCGACGGCCCGATCCAGGAGGAAGCATGACGATCACCACGTCCGAGCCCACGACCACCGGTACCACCGTCCCCGACCGGCCGATGCTCATCGGCGGCGAGTGGGTGCCGGCGCTGTCGGGCGAGTGGAGCCAGGTGCAGTCCCCGGGTCGCCGCGGGACCGTCCTCGCCCGGGTCCCCGTCGGCGGCCCCGAGGACGCCGACCGGGCCGTGCAGGCCGCCCGCGCCGCGTTCCCCGCGTGGGCTGCGCTGCACTTCAAAGACCGGCAGAAAGCGCTGCTGAAGATCGCCGACGCACTGGAAGAAGAGGCGGAGGAATTGGCGCTGCTCACCGCCGCCGACACCGGCAACGCGCTGCGCACCCAGGCCCGCCCCGAATCCCAGACCCTGGTCAGCCTGTTCCGCTACTTCGGCGGCGTGGCCGGCGAGTTCAAGGGCACCGTGCTGCCCGCCGGCGACGACCAGCTGCAGTACACCCGCCGCGAGCCCCTCGGCGTCGTCGCCGGGATCCTGCCCTGGAACTCGCCGCTGATGATCGCCGGCATGAAGACCCCCGCGTCGCTGGCCGCCGGGAACACCCTCATCCTCAAAACCGCGCAGGAAGCGCCGCTCACCATCCTGAAGATGGCCGAGATCGCCAACCGCTACCTGCCGCCCGGCGTCATCAACGTCGTCACCGGCCCCGGACGCAGCATCGGCGAGGCGCTGCTCACCCACCCGGGCGTGGACAAGGTGTCCTTCACCGGCTCCACCGAGGTCGGCCGGCACGTCGGTGAGGTCGCCGGCAAGCGGCTGGCGCACGTGTCGCTGGAGCTCGGCGGCAAGAGCCCGAACATCGTGTTCCCCGACGCCGCCACCCCCGACACCATCGACGCCACCACCACCGGTGTGCTCACCGCCATGCGCTTCACCCGGCAGGGACAGTCCTGCACCGCCGGGTCCCGGCTGTTCGTCCACGCCGACGTCTACGACGTCTTCCTCGCCGCGCTCATCGAGAAGGTCAAGCAGCTCAAGGTCGGCGACCCACTCGACGAGACCACCGACATGGGCTCCATCATCAACGCCAAGCAGTACGAATCGATCATGGATTACATCAACGACGGCAAGTCCCAGCCCGGCGTCCAGGTGCCGCTGGACGGCGCCGACTTCGTCGGCGAAGGCCTCAACGGCTACTACCAGGGCCCCACCATCTTCGCCGCGGTCGACAACAGCTGGCGCATCGCCCAGGAAGAGATCTTCGGACCCGTCCTCGTGGCCATCCCCTGGACCGACCGCGACGAGGTCATCCGGATGGCCAACGACTCCACCTACGGCCTCGGCGCCTACATCTGGTCACACAACCTCACCGACGCACTCGACACCGCACACCGCATCCAGTCCGGCTGGGTCCAGATCAACCAGGGCGGCGGCCAGGTCATCGGCCAGTCCTACGGCGGCTACAAAGCCTCCGGCATCGGCCGCGAATTCTCCCTCGAAGGAGCCCTCGAGGGCTTCAGCCAGATCAAGCAGATCAACGTCAAACTGGGCTGACCCCGTGCCGTCCTCGGCGTGAGGACCACCTGGAGCCACCACCCCGGGCGGGTTCACGCCGAGCGCGGGCGGTCGCCGGGCGGCTACGGCGCCGGGGACTCCGCGTCGAACATGATGACCTGCCGGATGGCGTTGCCGGCCGCCAGCTCGTCCATCGCGGTGTTGATGTCCGACAGCTCGATCCGAGACGAGATGAGTGCCTCGACGGGCAGTTTCCCGTCGCGCCACAGCTGGGCGTAGGTGGGGATGTCGCGGGCCGGCACCGCCGACCCGAGATAGCTGCCGATGACGGTGCGCGCCTCCGCGACCAGCGTGAGTGGCGAGATCTGGGCCCTGGCGTCCGGGGAGGGCAGTCCCACCGTGATGGTCCTGCCGCCGGGAGCGGTGACGGCGACGGCGGTCTCGAAGGCGCGCACGTTCCCGGCGGCCTCGATCACGATCGGCGCCACCACGCCGCGCTCGATCACCTCCTGCGGCGTGTACGCCGCCGACGCTCCGAGAGACCGTGCGCGGTCGAGCTTCTCGGGTACGCCGTCCACTCCGATCACCTCGCCCCGGCCCAGCGACACGGCCGTGATCAACGCCGCCATCCCCACGCCGCCGAGGCCGACGACGATGACGGCCTCGCCGTCCTCCGGGCGGCCGGCGTTGATCACCGCGCCGCCGCCGGTCAGCACCGCACACCCCAGAACCGCGGCGACGTCGGGCGGCACGTCGTCGCCCACGGGGACCGCCGATCGCCGGTCGACGACAGCATGGGTGGCGAACCCGGAGACCCCCAGGTGATGGTGGACGACCTCGCCGTCGCGGTGCAGCCTGCGGCCGCCGCCCAGCAGGGAGCCGGCGTTGTTCGATGCGGTGCCCCGCACACAGGGCATCTGCCCGTCGGTGGCGCACCCCGCGCACGCCCCGCAGCGCGGCAGGAACGTCATCACCACCCGGTCCCCGATCCGGAGGTCGTCGACGCCGGTGCCGAGTTCGACGACCCGGCCGGCGGCTTCGTGGCCCAGCAGCATCGGCACCGGCCGGACCCGGTTGCCGTCGACCACCGACAGATCCGAATGGCAGACGCCGGCCGCCTCTATCCGCACCAGGAGCTCACCCGGCCCCGGCGGGTCCAGAGTGAGCGTCGACATGCTGATCGGCCGGGTTCGGGCGTACGGGCGGCGGCGCCCGGTCTCCTCCAGCACAGCACCGGTGATGTCCATGGCGGTCCCCTGACTGCGGCGCCGGTGGGCGAACCTGGCGCGTCCGCATCAGCCTAAGCACCCGGACGGCAACCGGCATCGGCACCAGCGGGCCCGGCCGGCCGATCCGACTCGATTCGGACAACTCCGCGCGGTGGGGTTGATTACCGGGCTGGAAGGGACACAATGGTGCGGCTGGGAACTGCGAGGCGCCGTCATCACCGAGGCGCCGGCAGCGGGCGCGCCGGAGCAATCGGACGATCGACCCGCTGGAACCGCGTTCCCGGCGACGACGAGGAGGACCCGTGGTCCGCATCGGTTGGGTCGGGCTGGGGAACATGGGCGCGCCGATGGCGGCCAACCTGGTCCGAGCCGGACACGTCGTCAAGGGCTACGACGTCAGTGAGACCGCGTCCACGGCCGCCGCCCGTCACGGCGTCGAGGTGCAGCGATCCATCGCGGGGACGGTCACCGACGCCGACGTTGTCTTCACCATGCTGCCGACGGGCGCCCATGCACGGGACGTCCTCCTGGGTGGGGACGGGGTGCTGAGCTCCGCGCCCACGACGGCGGTGGTGGTCGACTCGTCGACCATCGACATCGCGACCGCGCGCGACCTGCACGCCGCCGCCCGGGAATCAGGCCACGGCTTCCTCGACGCGCCGGTCTCCGGCGGCGTCTCCGGGGCGGCCGCCGGCAACCTGACCTTCATGGTCGGAGGAGATGCCGACGTGCTGGCCGCGGCCAGCCCCGTCATCGACGTCCTCGCCGGCAGGGTCGTCCACTGCGGCGGCCCCGGAAACGGGCAGGCCGCGAAGATCGCGAACAACATGATCCTCGCCATCTGCCTCCAGGCCACCTGCGAGGGTGCCGTTCTCGCCGAGCGACTCGGGCTCGACAGCGCCACGTTCCAGCAGCTCGCCGCGGCCTCCTCCGCCGACAACTGGGCACTGCGTACCTGGTATCCGGTCGCCGGCGTGGTCGAGACCGCCGCGTCCAACCGTGATTTCACCCCGGGATTCTCCACGGCCCTGCTGCGCAAGGACGTCGGTCTCGCGCTGCAGGCAGGGAAAGAGACCGGGACCGACCTCAGCTTCGCCGCGGCTGTCGCAGCGCGACTGGATGTGCTCATCGAGAAGGGATGGGCGGACAGGGATTGTTCCATCCTGGTCGACCTGGTTCTCCGATCGCGGACCGCTTGACCCGTTCAATCACCGACAATCGCAAGGAGCTCAACGATGAGTGAAGCGACTGGGGCATCCGTCCCCGGCCAGGTCTCAGCGGACGAGACACCGCCTGCAGGCCCGACGAACCTGAAGAAGGTCGTCGCGGCGTCCATGGCCGGGACGGTGGTCGAGTGGTACGAGTTCTTCGTCTACGGAACGGCGGTCGCGCTGGGCGTCTTCAGCGTGGTCTTCTTCCCCGGCGAGACGGCTCGCACCGGTCTGATCTACGGCTTCTCCACCTACGCCGTGGGTTTCGTCGCCCGGCCGCTCGGCGGCCTGGTGTTCGGGCACTTCGGTGACAAGTTCGGACGCAAGAAGCTGCTGCAGCTGTCCATCTTCATCGTGGGTGTGGCGACGTTCCTCATGGGCTGCATTCCGAGCCACGCGACGATCGGCTTCGGCGCACCGCTGCTGCTGGTCATCCTGCGCTTCATCCAGGGCTTCGCGGTCGGTGGTGAATGGGGCGGCGCCGTACTGCTCATCTCGGAGCACTCACCGAACAACCGCCGGGCGTTCTGGGGCAGCTTCCCGCAGGTGGGCGTCCCGCTGGGCAACCTGATCGCCACCGTGGTGATGCTCGTTCTGAACGCCACCCTCTCCGAGGAGGACTTCTTCAGCTGGGGCTGGCGTGTCGCGTTCTGGCTGTCCGCGGTGATCGTCTTCGTCGGCTGGTGGATCCGGCGCAGCGTCGAGGACGCGCCGATCTTCAAGGCGGCGAGCGCGCACGAGGAGGAGATGATCGCGCACCGCCCCGCTTTCGTCGACGTTTTCCGGCTGTACCCGCGCGAGATCATCATCTCGATGCTCTGCCGGGCCGGTGAGAACGTCTTGTACTACACGGTCGTCACGTTCTCCATCACCTATCTGACCGGCATCGGCATCAAGCCGCTGACCATCCTCACGTTCATGCTGATCGCCCACGCCGTGGAGTGCGTGTGGATCCCGATCGTCGCGACCTGGGCGGACAGGATCGGCCGGCGGCCCATCTACATGCTGGGCGCGGTGCTGATGATCGGCTACGCCTGGGTGGGCTTCCTGCTGTTCGACGGCAGCCGCAACGGCGGATCCCCGCTGTGGTTCACCCTCGGGCTGCTGGTCGGAGTCCTGGTGCACGGCCTGATGTACGCGGTGCAGCCGGCCCTGATGAGCGAGATGTTCCCGACCAAGATCCGCTACACCGCGGTGTCCATCGGTGCCCAGCTGACCAGCGTGTTCTCCGGCTCGGTCGCACCTCTCATCGGTGTCGCACTGCTGAGCAACGTCGCTGCGAAAGGGACCGCGATCACCGACGAGAACTCCGACTGGTCCAAGGTCGCGATCTACGTCGCCATCATGGGCGTCGTGTCGTTGATCGGCACGATCCTGTACAAGGAGACGAAGGGCACCAGCCTGGCCGACGTGGACGCGCTGGACCGGCGTCAGGTGTCCATCAGCGGCGCGCGTCGGTAGCGCGACGAGAGAAGGGGCGGGTGCCGCATTCCGGCGCCCGCCCCTTCATCGTCCCCGCCCCTTCATCGTCGATGGGTGGGTCTGCGTGCCGGAGGTCCACACCGCACGCAGCCGTGCGCGGGTCAGTCCTGCATGGCGACGATGGCGCGGCCGGTGATCTCACCGCGGGCCAGTGCCTGGTAGGCCTCGTTCGCTTCCGCCAGCGTGTACCGCCGGGTGACCGCGGTCTCGACGTCGAACGAGCCGTCGGCGGCCAGCTGTACGACACGGGCGAGGTCCTCCCGCGTGCGGGCGCCGAAGGAGCCGATCACCCGCTGACCGCGGCGGACGAGGGGCGTGATCTCGATCTGGGCGCTCTCCACGCCGGCCGCGATCCCGATGGCCACCATCCGGCCCCCGTCGGCCAGCATCCGGAACGCCTGGGTGAAGGTCTGGGGCCGGCCGAGGGCCTCGAACGCGGCATCGACGCCGACCCCGCCGGTCAGCTCGCGGACCGCCGCGACCGCGTCGGTCTCGCTGGAGTTGACGACCTCGTGCGCACCGAGCGCCCGTGCGGCCTCGAGCTTCTCGGCACTGACGTCGACGGCGATGATCGGCGAGGCACCCGCAGCCCGAGCGACCTGGATGATCCCCGAGCCGACACCGCCCACGGCCACCACCGCCACCGACTCCCCCGCCGTGAGCTCCGCCGCGCGGTGCACCGCTCCGTAGGCGGTGAAGGCGGCGCACCCGAGAATGGCCGCCTGTTCGGCGGCCAGTCCGGCCGGGAGGCCGGCCAGCGCGGCGATCGGCACCACGGAGTACTCGGCCAGCCCCGCCATCGAGTACATCGCCAGTGGCGTCCCGTCCTCGCGGGCGAGGCGGGTGGTGCCGTCGTACAGCGTGCCGT
Source organism: Nakamurella deserti (assembly GCF_003260015.1). Lineage (NCBI taxonomy): Bacteria > Bacillati > Actinomycetota > Actinomycetes > Nakamurellales > Nakamurellaceae > Nakamurella > Nakamurella deserti. The sequence continues at coordinate 508,484 of NZ_QCXS01000003.1, forward strand.
TCAGGCGGTTCTGGTTGAAGAAGTTGGCGCACAGGTCGTCCCGGCCGCGCCGGCAGGCGTCGCAGGTGGTGCAGGGCATGATGAACGCGCCGACGACGGCCTGCCCCTCGGTGAGATCCCGGCGGTCGGCGGTGCCCTCGCCGAACGCCACGACCGTCCCGCTGACCTCGTGCCCGAGCACCGCCGGTCCGGGGAAGCGCACCTCACCCTTGAGGACGTGCAGATCGGTGTGGCAGACGCCGCACGAGACCACCTTGATCAGGACCTCGTCCCGACGTGGTGCGGGCACCGGGATGCGTTCGAGCCTGAGCTCCGGAGCGTCGCCCGGCCACACGGCGGCCAGCATCGTCGGGGGAAGTGCATCTGGCATGGGGACTCCTTCGTACCGGCCGGCCGTCAAGGCGCGGCGTGCGGCGCGGCGCCTCTTGGCCGTCGTCGGTGACGTCTGCGATGCCCTCCCAGTATCGCCGGTCCGGGCGTTGCGGACACGCTGGACGCGGAACCACCCGGACGGACGTGCGGATGGGGACCGCAGCGGACGGCACCCGGGGCACGGGGCACGGGGCACGGGGCCTGTCGGAGGCGGCGGCCGGGCAGCAGCCCGGCGCGACTACCGTGGCGGTGCCCGAACCACCTGGAGGAGGACCGATGCCGCGTCCCGGCGAACCACTGCGCAACCTGGGCTTCCTGACCATCGGCGTCTTCGACGGGGCAGACCCCGGCCCGGGGCACGAGAGCCTGCTGCGGACGATCGAGCTCGCCGAGGACCTGGGTTACGACAGCGTGTGGCTGCGGAACCGGCACCTGCAGTTCGGCGTCTCGTCGCCGGTCGCGGTGCTGGCGGCGGCGTCCCAGCGGACCTCGCGGATCCAGCTCGGTACGGCGGTGATCCCGCTGGGCCTGGAGAACCCGTTCCGGTTGGCCGAGGACCTCGCCACCGTGGACCTGCTGTCGCACGGCCGGCTGCAGCCGGGGGTGTCGGTGGGCACCCCGATGCGTTATGACAGCTTCCGCACCGCGCTGTACCCCGAGACCCACGACGTCGAGAACTTCACCAAGGACCGGGTGCTGCGATTGCTGGCGTACCTCCGGGGCGAGCCGGTGAGCGATTTCGAGGGCGTGGAGGGCATCGAGACCTGGTCCCGGACCGTGCAACCGCACTCCGCGGGCCTCGCCGAGCGGGTCTGGTACGGCGGAGGGCTCGAGTCCGCGGTGTGGGCCGGTCAGCAGGGCGTCAACTACCTGACCAGCTCGGTGGTGACCACGGCCGCGTCGTCGTCGACCGATTTCGCCACCATCCAGGCCGAGCAGATCGACGCCTACCGGGCCGCCCACGTCGCCCCCGGGCGCGCCCGCGTCTCCCAGGGGCTGGTCGTCATCCCGACCGACACCGCCACCCCCGAGCAGGTCCGGATGTACACCGCCTACGCCGAGAGCCGCTTCGCCCGGACCCTGGCGCCGCAGGGACCGCGGAAGATGCTGTTCGCGCCGGACCTGGTGGGGACGTCCGAGCAGATCGCCGAGGCGCTGTACGCCCACGCCGGCTTCCAGCGGGTCGACGAGGTCGCCTTCGCCCTGCCGTTCAGCTTCTCCGAGCCCGACTACCGGCAGATCATCGGCGACATCGCCACCCACCTCGGGCCGGCGCTGGGCTGGTCGCCCGCGAGTTGACGGCGCCCGCCGGACACGATCGATGATCAGACCTTGATGAAAATCAACCCGAACGGGTGCGGATCACCTGTATTGCGTGCACATGGTTGCGGCGTGAGCTGAGCCACCCGGCGCTGGGCAATCGGGGAGATGCCGTTGGCACTGCTCCCTGCGCGATGCAGTGATCGGCGTCGATCCGAGCGATCGCGGTCCGTCCGGCACCCACGGTGCCGCCGGTGACTGACGGCGCTCCCGAGCACCATCGAGGGGTCCGTCCTTCCGGCCGGGCGGCAGGTCGTCGAAGCCGCTGACGGGGCGCTGGACCGGGCGCACCCGCAGGACGCCGTCGCGGAGGCCGACCTCGGACCCTGGCCCGGCCTCGCTGCGCAGGTGCGCGTCGAGTTGCACGGTGAACAGCAGGAACGCCCGCTCGAGCGGGTCGGTGACCTCCGGGTGGACCGACCGGGCGGCATCGGCGGTGCGGGCGAGGTGCGCGCGCAGCTGCGCCTCGTCGAAGGCGAGCCGCACCGGTGGGTCGAAGGTCCGGCCGCCGAAGGAGCGCACGACACCGTAGCGGCCGTCATCGGCCCAGGTCAGCTCGATCGACGACGTCCAGTCGCCGGCGTGGGCGAGCCTGTCCGTGAAGGGCTCGGGCGGGTGGTCGCCCGGCCGGTGATGCCGCATGACGGTCCCCTCTGACGGATTACGGAGCCCCGGAACGCCCGAAGGCCCGCCCCGGCGAACCGGGAACGGGCCTTCGGTGGTGCGGTCGAACAGGTGGGGCTGGACTCAGAAGTCCATGTCCCCGCCGGGGCCGGCCGGGGCGGCCGAGGCCTTCTCCGGCTTGTCGGCGACGACGGCCTCGGTGGTGAGGAACAGGGCCGCGATCGAGGCTGCGTTCTGCAGCGCCGAGCGGGTGACCTTGGCCGGGTCGATGATGCCGGCCGCGATCAGGTCCTTGTACTCACCGGTGGAGGCGTCCAGGCCCTCGCCCGCGGGCAGGTTGCGGACGCGCTCGGCGACCACACCACCTTCGAGACCGGCGTTGATCGCGATCTGCTTCAGCGGCGCCTCGACGGCGACCTTGACGATGTTCGCGCCGGTGGCCTCGTCACCGACGAGCTCCAGGGTGGCGAACGCCTTGGTGGCGGCCTGCAGCAGACCCACACCACCACCGGCGACGATGCCCTCTTCGACAGCGGCCTTCGCGTTGCGGACGGCGTCCTCGATGCGGTGCTTGCGCTCCTTGAGCTCGACCTCGGTCGCGGCACCGGCCTTGATGACGGCCACGCCGCCGGCCAGCTTCGCCAGGCGCTCCTGCAGCTTCTCGCGGTCGTAGTCGGAGTCCGACTTCTCGATCTCGGCGCGGATCTGCTTGACCCGACCGGCGATGGCCTCGGCGTCGCCGGAGCCGTCGACGATGGTGGTCTCGTCCTTGGTCACGACGACCTTGCGGGCGGAGCCGAGCAGCGCGATCTCCGCGGTCTCGAGCTTCAGTCCGAGGTCCTCGGTGATGACCTGGCCGCCGGTCAGGATCGCGATGTCCTGCAGCATGGCCTTGCGGCGGTCGCCGAAGCCCGGGGCCTTGACGGCGACGGACTTGAAGGTGCCACGGATCTTGTTGACCACCAGGGTCGCCAGGGCCTCGCCCTCGACGTCCTCGGCGATGATCAGCAGCGGCTTGCCGGACTGGATGACCTTCTCCAGCAGCGGCAGCAGGTCCTTGACGTTGGCGATCTTCGAGCCGAACAGCAGGATGTAGGGGTCGTCCAGGACGGCCTCCTGACGCTCCTGGTCGGTGGCGAAGTACAGCGAGATGTAGCCCTTGTCGAAGCGCATGCCCTCGGTGAGCTCGAGCTCGAGGCCGAAGGTGTTGCTCTCCTCGACGGTGATGACACCTTCCTTGCCGACCTTGTCCATCGCCTCGGCGATGAGCTCGCCGATGGAGGAATCGGCGGCGGAGATCGAGGCGGTGGCCGCGATCTGCTCCTTGGTCTCGACGGGCTTGGCGTCGGCGAGCAGCTGGTTGGAGATGGCCTCGACGGCCTTCTCGATACCGCGCTTCAGACCCAGCGGGTTCGCGCCGGCGGCGACGTTGCGCAGCCCTTCGCGGACCAGCGCCTGAGCCAGGACGGTCGCGGTCGTGGTGCCGTCACCGGCGACGTCGTCGGTCTTCTTGGCAACTTCCTTGACGAGCTCGGCCCCGATCTTCTCGTACGGGTCCTCGAGCTCGATCTCCTTGGCGATCGACACACCGTCGTTGGTGATGGTCGGCGCGCCCCACTTCTTCTCCAGCACGACGTTGCGGCCACGCGGGCCGAGGGTCACCTTGACCGCGTCGGCGAGGGTGTTCATGCCCCGCTCGAGCCCGCGGCGGGCTTCCTCGTTGAAGGCAATCAGCTTTGCCATGAGGTGTACGTCCTCCAGATTGGGTGTCCGCCGCCGTGCCGGAACGGCCGGGGCGGGTGACATGCAGTTGTGGTGGTGCAGATGGGAGCCGGCTCCGATGCCCGCGACGGACGCCCGGTGCCGCGGCGGAGCCGCGTGGCCGGACTCATCGAGTCGACTGGCACTCGAACGTGCTGAGTGCCAGTTCCAGGTTTAGCACTCTCACCCATCGAGTGCAAGAAAACAGGAGGTGTCGGGACGGTGCCGTCAGCAGCCGGCGAGGGCCGTCCGGGCCGCGTCGGCCAGCTCCTCCGGGCAGGCCGGCCGACGGGCCGGATCGGTGTGCAGACCGGCGGCGATGACCCGGTCGATGCGGTCCGGCAGGCCGGTGATCGCGGCCAGCGACGGCGCCCGTCCGCGCAGGTGTCCGCCGATGACCTCGGTGAGCCGTCCGGCGAACGGTGGCCGGCCGGCGAGCAGCGCGAACAGCACGCAGGTGAGCGAGTAGACGTCGCTGCTCGGACCGATGGACGTGCCGCGCAGGTGCTCCGGGGAGGCGTAGTTCGGGGTGCCGACGAAGTCCGACCGGGCGTCCGGGGCCGCGTCCTGGAGGCCGTAGTCCATCAGGAAGACATGGTCAGGGCGGTCGCGGGCGAGCAGCACGTTGGCCGGTTTGACGTCCAGGTGCAGCAAGCCGCGCCGGTGCAGCGCGGCCAGCGCGCCGGACAGCTGACCGAAGATCCCCATGGCCCCCACCGGCCGGAGCCCGCCGGAGCGCAGCGCGGTCTGTACATCGCTGCCGACGACGAGCCGCATGGCGACGAACAGCCGGCCGGCGGCCTCCCCGATCTCGTAGATGGGGATGACGTTGGGATGGTCGATGGCGCAGACCTGCCGGGCGAAGCGGGCCCGGATCGCCGGGTCGGCGCTGACGCGGGGGTGCATCACCTTGCAGGCCACCTCGTCGCCGGACCGTCGGTCCCGCGCCCGGTAGACCGTGCTCATCCCGCCGCGGCCCAGGACGTCCCCGAGGGCGTAGTCGCCCAGCGCCGTCCCGGCCAGCTCGGCCCCGTCCCCCATGGCCGTCGAGGCTAGGGCGGCCGGTCCTCAACCGGCGGGAGGCGGGCCGCGGACCAGCCCAGATGCCCCCATTAGGGTTACCGCCATGACGGCAGCCTCCCCCGGTTCCGAGATCGCCCCCGTCGAACTGCGGGTGCTGACCGGACCGAACCTGTACTTCACCCGGCCCGCGGTGAAGCTGACCCTGGACGCGTCGGCGGCGCTGGCCGCGGACGCCGCGGTCATGCTCGGGTGGCAGCAGGCGATCGCGCCGACGGCGTCGGCGGTGGGCCTGCCCGGCTCCGAGGTCCGCGCGCGGGCGGTGGCCGAGCTCGCGGCGGCCCTGGTGCGGCGGATCGCCGCGGGGATCCGGCGGCGGGTGCCCGCGGTGGGGCGTCCCGGCGACGACGACACGGTGGTGGCGGCGTTCCCGTTCAAGCACCAGGATCTGGCGGAGGCGTTCGGCGAGGCGGTCGCGGCGGCGTTCGGCGCCGTCACCGTGCAGGGCGCCGACCCGAAGACGGCCGTCGCCGCCGCGCGGCAGCGCCTCCGGGACGTTCCGGTCGGCCCGGTGACCCGGCCGCTGCGTCCGGCCATCCCGGTGATCGCGGTGACCGGCACCAACGGCAAGACCACCACCACCCGACTGATCTCGCACCTGGTCCGGACCGGTGGCAGGATCCCCGGGTGGTCGTCGACGGACGGCATCGTCATCGACGGCGAGGTGGTGGAGACCGGCGACTGGTCCGGGCCGGGCGGCGCCGCCCGGGTGCTCGAGGACCCCAGGGTGCAGGTCGCGGTGACCGAGACCGCCCGGGGTGGCATCCTGCTCCGCGGCATCGGGCTGGCGGTCAACGACGTGTCGGTGGTGACCAACATCAGCGCCGACCATCTCGGCACGCTGGGGGTGCACACCGTCGAGCAGCTCGCCGAGGTCAAGTCGGTGGTCCCCCGGATCACCCGACCCACCGGCTGGGCGGTGCTCAACGGCGAGGACGACCTCGTCTACGCCATGCGGGGGGTGACCCGGGCCCGGGTCTGGCTGTACGCGACCGATCCCGAGAACCCACGGCTGGCCGAGGTGCTCGACGCCGGCGGCCGGGGGATCACCGTGCTGGACGGCGAGATCGTCGTGCTGGAGCGGGGCCTCGATCCGGTGCGGGTGATCGCGGTGGCCCGGGTGCCGCTGACCCTGGGCGGAGCGTCCAGGGTGAACCTGGCCAACGTGCTCGCGGCGACGGCCGCGGCGCTGGGCATCGGCTGCGACCTGACGACGGTGCGGGCCGGGCTCTCGACCTTCGCCGGGGACGCGGCCCACAACGCCGGGCGGCTCAACTGCTACCTGGTGGGCGACTCGGTCGACGACAGCACCGTGGTGATCCTCGATCTGGCGCACAACGAGGCCTCGCTGGCCTCGCTGCTGGAGGTCGGCGGCGCATTCCGCCGGCCGGGTGGCGAGCTGGTGACGATCGTCGGGACGGCCGGCGACCGTCCGGACGAGGCGATCCACGCGATGGGTTCGATCGCCGCGCGGCACGCGGATCGGGTGCTGATCGCGGACAAGGCCAAGTACCTGCGCGGCCGCGCGCCGGGCGAGATGGCCGAGCTGTGGCGGTCGGGCGCCACCGAGGCCGGCGTGGTCGACGTGCCGGACTTCGCCGACGAGCTGACCGCGATCCGCTCGGTGCTGGACGCCGGCCTGCCACCGGGATCGGCGATCGCCGTGTGCACCCTGGAGCAGCGCATCGAGAGCGTCGAGGAGATCACCACCCGGGGGGGCCATGAGCTGACACCAGGGGAGATCCTCGACCGGGTGTCGGGACGGGCGTAGGGGCATCACGCGGTCCGGGCGGTGGGTGCGAGGCCGTCGCCGAGCGGTGGTCGGGACAGGCGCTGGGACGGGTGCCGCGAGACGCGCCGGCGCATCACGCGGTCCGGGCGGTGGGCGCGAGGCCGTCGCCGAGCGGTGATTGGGACAGGCGCTGGGACGGGTGCCGCGAGACGCGTAGGCGCATCAGGCGGTCCGGGCGGTCCGGGCGGCGGAAGGTAGACCGTCGCCGTGCCGGGCTGCTGAACCGGGCGCGGGCGGCGGGATGCTGCGGTACCGGTGCCCGGTCGGGGTGGCGGTGGTGATGGCCCCCTCGGTATCCGTCGTCATGCTCCAGCCCGGCGCCTCCTTGATCTGATTGCAGGCGGCGCACCGTCCGGCGCCGTTGCCCAGCGCGGTGACCCCGCCCCGGGCGTGCGCCTGCGTGTGATCGGCGTGCTGGATGGGTGCCCCGCACCACGGAGTGCGGCAGACCTGGTCGCGCGCCACCAGGACCTGTCGTGCGGGGTGCGAGAACAGACGGCGGCGACTGTCCGCGTCGGCAATCCTGCCGGTGGCGTCGGCGTAGAGCCGCCGCACCCAGGTCGTGGTGTGCGGGTCACCGCCCCGCGCGAGATGCCTGGCCAGCGGCGCAGGCACCGGCCCGAAGCCGGCCAGGATCGCGGGCTCCGGGTCGTCGCTGAACAGCGTGCGATCGGTCATCAGCAGTTGGATCTCGAGCTGCACGCCCGCCGGGATGTCGGGCAGCCCTTCGGTCAGGAACCCAGCCGGACCGGTGTCGTCGGCGGTGCCGAGCTCGGCGCTGGACGGCTCACCGTCGGCCCCTCGCTCGTCCTGTCCGAGGACTGCCGGCACGGCGAGCGGCTCTGCGCCGGACGCACGCCCGGTCCTGGCGGCATCGCCGGTCCCGGCGGCGGAACCGGTCGCAGCGGCCGAACCGATCCCGGCGGCGCTCCCGGTCGCCGCGGCGGAGACAGTCACAGCGGCACTGCCGGTCGCCATGGCAGCACCGGCGCGGGCGACCGCCCCAACACCGACCGATGGCACCCCGACTAACGGCACCGAAACCAGCCGAGCCACCAGTGCGTCCGCCATCAGCGCACCCCTGCCGCGCGCATCCCCGGAAGCGGTCGCGGAAGCCGCATGCCGGGTGAGCGCGGCGTAGGCGGCGACCCCGTGGACCGCGGGAAGCAGTGCGGTCAGGTAGGTCATCGTGTCGGGCGCGGGCCGCAGCGTGACGCACCGGTCACCGACGGCCTTCCGCGCACGCCGCACGGCCTGATCGGGGTCGAGCCGGTAGCCGATACGCGCTGCCTCGGACCGGGCCCGGCCAGGACTGAGGGTCCCCAGCCGGGCCGCCAGTTCGGCGTCCACCTTCGCGCGATGCTCGCGACTCAGGGTCGCCGTCTCCGCCACGACCAGCAGGGCCTGGTACTCGTCGATCCGCCCCCCGCGCAACGCCGCCATCGTCGACGGCATCTCGGTCGTCAGGACCTCGGCCAGTCCCACCAGCCGGGCACCCACCCGCGGGCTGACCCGGCGGGCCAGACCGATCTGCGCGCCGATGTCACGGCGCACCGCCGCGCCCCGGTCGTCGTCGCGGGCCTTCAGCGGCGCGAGCTCGGCCTCACGGAAGGCGGCGAACTCGGCGGTGAAGTGCGCCTGCGCGGCGGACGCCACCGACTTGAGCGTTTCCAGCGCACCGATCAGGTCGATCAGCTCGGCCGCCGTGTGCTGCCCGACCTCGTCCTGGGCGGGTTGCAGCCTCCGGCCCAGCGCGGCGATCAGCGCCGGCACCGTCACCGTGCCCGTCTCGCCCCCCGGCGTCAGCTTATCGAACATGTGTTCGATTCTAGCTCTTCGTCGACCGCCGGGGAAAGAGTTGTCCCCCGCCGTCTCGACGGCCGTTGGGGCACCGACGGGCTGCCGGTCTAGGTTGGCCGGGTGAGCACACTCGACGACTGGCTGCGCGAGGCGACCGCGGCGCTGAAACTGCCCGCCGACGCGGTTCCCGCCGACCTGCGGACCGACCTGCTCGACGTGACCCGCGACGTCGCGCACAACGTGGCCCGCGTCGCCGGGCCGTTGACCACCTATCTGCTGGGGCTCGCGGTGGCGCGCGGGATGGCCCCGTCGGCGGCGGTGGAGGTCGTCAGGGGTCTGGCGTCGGCACACCGGCCGCCGGCCGAGCCGAACGAATGACCTCCCTGCGTACCGTCGAGGAACACCGCCGGATCGTCGACGCCCTGCTGCCCGACCTGGGCGCCGCTCGACTACCGCTCGCCAATGCGCAGGGCCGGGTGCTCGCCGGGGATCTGGTCGCGCCGATCGATCTCCCGCCGTTCGACAACTCGGCGATGGACGGGTACGCGCTCCGCGCCGCCGATCTCGCGACGCTGCCGGTGACCCTGCCGGTGTCGGTGGACATCCCGGCCGGCTCGGTGTCGCCGGAGCCACTGGCACCGGGCACCGCAGCCCGCATCATGACCGGTGCTCCGACCCCCGACGGCACCGAGGTGATCGTGCCGGTCGAGCTGACCGACGCCGGCGTGCGCGAGGTGACCATCCGCTCGGCGCCGCAGCCGGGCGTGCACATCCGCCGGCACGGCGAGGACGTGCGGTCGGGAGGTGTCGTACTGCGCGCCGGAACCACACTGGGCCCGACCCAGTTGGCGGTGGCCGCGGCCCTGGGGGTCGCCGAGGTCGACGTCGTCCGAGCGGCCGAAGTCCTGATCCTGTCGACGGGTTCCGAGCTGGTGGCACCGGGCGGCACGCTGGGGCCTGGACAGATCTTCGAATCGAACGCGGTGATGCTGGCGGCCGCCGTGCGGGCGATCGGCGGGCACGCCCGGGTGCTGCAGTTCGTGCCGGACGACGCGGCGCAGTTCACCGCCGCACTGACCGCGGCGCTGGACGGCGTGGACGTGGTGGTGACCACGGGCGGCGTCAGCGCCGGGGCCTACGAAGTGGTCAAGGACGCGCTGACCGGTCAGGGCGTGGAGTTCGCCAAGGTGTCGATGCAGCCGGGCGGACCGCAGGGGGCGGGCCGCTTCGCCGGCGTGCCGGTCGTGACCTTCCCCGGCAATCCGGTGTCGGCGTTCGTGTCGTTCGAGGTGTTCCTGCGGCCGGTGTTGCTGCGTGCCATGGGTTCGGCGGTGCAGACGCGCACGGTGTCGCGGGTGCCGCTGGCCGAGGCGGTCGACTCCCCCGCCGGGCGGCGTCAGTTCCGCCGGGCGGTGTTCGACCGCGCCGCGCACACCGTGAAACCGTGGGGCGGACCCGGGTCGCACCTGCTGTCTTGGCTGGCCGGCGCCGACTCGATGCTGGTCATCGCCGAGAACGAGACCCGCCTGGAGCCGGGTGACCCCGTCGAGGTGTGGCTGCTCGAGTAGTTCGAGCGAGGGTTCTCTCAGACGGTCGACCCGCTGTCTGCGATCTCGGCGGCGGCGCGGTCCAGCCCCTCGATGGTCTCCGCAGCTTCTTCGGCCACGTCCGCCGGCAGCCTGGCGGCAGGCTTGACCCACGGCTTGATGCCCTGCACGACGTCGTAGTAGAACCGGTCGACTGCGGCGTTGACGCTGGTCACGAAACCGCCCTGCAGTCCGTTGCGCTTCTGACCCATGGGGAAACTCTTCTTGAGTCGGAACGACCGGACGTCCGCAGCGGAATCCGGTACAAGCGCCGCATTGTCGTCCCGCAGGTTCTTCAGGTGCTCCGCTGCCGCCTGATCCTTCTTCGCGCACAGCACCTCGACGAAGACATCGTCCGGGGCCGTCTTCAGCTGTCGTAACAACCAGTTGACCCTGCGGCTGGCGCCACCCTCGCGCGGGGCGTCGAGGTCCACCGACACGTGGACTTTGTTGGCCTTCAGGTCCGCGACGACGTGCAGGACACCCGCGGCGCGCTGGATGCGGAGGTGGGCCTGCAGCGTTCCATCCCTGAGGACTGTGGCCACCGCGTCCTTCTGGCGTGCCGGGGCGTCAGCACTGAGCGCCCGCGACACCACGACCCAGGCCGGAACGCCGAGGTCGCTCGTCAACCTCATGGCCAGATGCTGGGTGAGGCGGTCCCACGACCGCACGACGTCCCCGATCTTGGCGTTGGCCGCACGCAGCGTTCCTGTTCGCACCGCTTCGCGCACCGGGACCCACGCAGGTCCCATGTCGTCGAAGGTGGCCGCTCCCGACTTGGGGTGTTCTAGGTAGCGGATGAGTTCGTGCAGAATCCACGACTGATGACGGTCCTCGACGCCGCGGTGCACGGCCTGCATGCGCGCTTCGTGCAGCACCTCGGCCCACGACAGGTGATGCAGAGCAACTTTTTTCAGACGCTTGCGGTCCACCGCCGCGGGATGGTCCCCACCGATGATGGCGATCTCATTGGACAGAGTGACCACCGCGTCGAACCCACGGCTGACCGCGACGTCGACGTAGGCCTCCACCTGGTCGGGCCTCAGGGCATTCGCGCCCGTCTTGGTCTCGAGCAGGGCTGTCCAGACGCGTCCACCGCGTCCTGCCGCGACGATCACGCCGTCGGGAACCACCGTGCGGTCCCCGAGCTTGAACGACACCTCCTGATAGCACTCGATGGTTCCGGCCGGACCACCCAGCCGGGAGATCAACGTGCGACCGAACTCCTTGACGGCCATTGCCGAGGCCAGCAGAGCCGAGGTGGCCCGCTTCTCCTGCTCCTCCTGAGCGCCGACGCCATAGATGGAGAACAGGCGTGCGGCATGCCAGTTCGGACCGCCGAGTGTCAACGGCGGCGGCGCGGCGGGCTTGGGCTTCGGCTTCTGGGTCCGAACGCCGGACGCATTCCGGCGGACCGGTGTTGCGGTGGGCACGACCGCTGCTGGCACCTCTTCGACGACGGCGGCGAAGTCCGCGGACACCTCGTCGCTGTCCACCTCGGGATCACCGGACGGAGCCGCCATCGAGGCGATCTCGGCCGGAGCGGTGCCGTCCTCGACCACCAGGTCCTGGCTCGCACCGTCGGTGGCCGATGTCGCGGTGGTGTCCCCGAAGGAAAGGTCCTCGATCGGGTCCACGGTGGGACCACCCGAGCCGGCCTCTGCGTGCACCGCCTCGTCCTCCGGCCCGGTAACGGCGGACCTCAGAACTGTCCCTGTCTCGACCTCGGCTCCGGCGTCCGAGGCGTCGACGGAAATGCCGTAATCGGTGGCGAGCCCCGCCAGCCCTGCCTCCCAGCCCTGGCCGACGGCTCGGAACTTCCACTGGTCGGCGCGTAGATAAAGCTCACCGAAGACGAAGGCGGTCTCGGTGCTGGCATCGGTGATGTCGTAACCGAACAGCTCCTCACCCGCGTGGTTCAGCACGGTCAGGCTGAGACCACCCAACGAACCGAAGCCCAGTCCGTCGTCGTGCTGGAGGCTGGCGGCGATCGCCACCTGATGAATCGACGCAGGCAGGGCTTCGACGTCGATCGCCACGCGATCCTCGCTGCCGTCCTCCGACTCCGTCTTTCCGACCAGACGCACCGCTCCGTCGGCGCCCACCGGGGAGTTGTAGAAGACAAGGTCCTCGTCGGAGCGGACCTTGCCGTCGGGACCGAGCAACAGTGCGGAGATGTCGACGTCCGCTGTGGAATCCGGATCACTCCACCGAAGGATCACCTGGACGCGAGAACACGGTTCGCCCGTGCCGTCGGTGAGCGGACGGTTCTGGCCTTTGCGCAACGCGGCGGACGTCATCTGTCGAGAATGCCAGCGTCGACGGAGGTTCGCTCCGTTTGCGCCGGATTGTCCGCACTGCCGTCGACGTCCTCCGCGCAGGGTCAGGTCCCCTGGTCGGTCGCGGGCTCTGTCTGCACCGGCGCCTCCCCCCGGCTCCGCCCCCGCGCCAGCAACCCGAGGAGGGGGAAGAGCAGGACCGTCACCATCCCGGCGCCGACCATCGACGCGGCGAGCGAGGCGGTCAGCTCGTCGCGCTCGACCCCGATGGCGGTGACCGCGATGATGATCGGCAGGCCGGTCGCGGTGAGCAGGGTCAGGGCCAGCCGGTCGGTCCGGGGCGCCCCCCGGGGTGCGGTCAGCAGGCCCGACCCGCCGCGGATGACCAGCATCAGCGCCACGAACACCGGCAGCAGGGCCAGCGCCCGCCCGTCGTCGAGCAACGCCCGGAGGTCGAACGTCATCCCGGTGTGCACGAAGAACACCGGCACCAGGAACCCGAAGCCGAGCCCCTCCAGCTTCGACTGCACGAGCACGGCGTCGGCCGGCCGGGCGTTGCGCAGCACCAGCCGCATCAGGACCCCGGCGGCGAACGCGCCCAGCAGCATGTCCAGCCCCAGCACGTAGCTCAGGCCCGCAAGCAGAGCCAGCACGAGCACCACCAGCCGCACCGCGAACTGTCCGCTGGTGTGCAGGGTCGCGTTGATCAGCCGGTGCACCCCACGGTGAGTCGCCCGGCCGGCCAACCAGATCGCCACCGCGGTCACCGCCACGAACGCCAGCAGCACGACCGTCGCCACCCCAGGATCGCGCCCGGACAGGAACACCGAGATGGCGATCAGCGGGCCGAACTCCCCGACCGCACCGACCGCGACCACCGCCGTGCCGAACCGGGTCCGCATCTCTCCGGCGTCGCGCAGCAGCGGGACCAGCGCCCCCAGCGCGGTACTCGTCAGCGCGACGCCCAGATACACCGCACCGGCTGCGTTCCCGGCCACCAGCAGGCCGGCGCCCACCATCAGCACCACCGCGACCAGCCATCCGGTGACGGACCGCCGCAGCGGTCGGCCGTTGATCTGCCGGAAGTCGATCTCGTTGCCCGCCAAGAAGAACAACATCGCCAGCCCGACCTCGGCCAGGTCGTCGACGAACCCGTCGGTGGGCGCCAGGCCCAGCACCGCCGGCCCGATCAACAGCCCGAGCACCACCTCGAACACCACCAGCGGCACCCGCACGACCCGCCCCACGAGCGCGGCGAGCAGCGGCGCCAGCACCACCACCAACGGCACCATGAGCACCGGCGCCATCGAATCGATCAGCACGGCCGGTCCCGCCCCACACAGGTCATGGGCTGATCCTGCCGCACCGCCGGAGCCGGCGAAATTGTTGACCGATCGTTCTTGACCAAGCGTTCAACAAAAGGCACCATGAGGACATGGGACGCACCCCCACCTTCGACCGCACCGAGGTCGTCCGCGCCGCGGCCGCCGCCTTCCTCGACACCGGCTACGAGGGGACCTCGGTCGACGATCTGGTGCGGTGCACCGGCCTCCACCGGGGCAGCCTGTACCAGGCCTTCGGCAGCAAACGGGGCCTGTTCGTCACCGCACTGCGCGAGCTCGACCACCCGCCGACCCCGGCCGCCCTGGACCTGCTCCTGGTGGCCACCCTCGAACTCGCCCCCCGGGACGACGAGGTCCGCGGCCTGGTAGCCGACGTCCTCGCCCGGTTCGACGATCCCGCGACGGTTCTCGGCGGGCGACTGCTGGCCCGCGCCCACCTCGAGAAAGGACCCCAATGAACACCGTCACCCTCACCGACGGCATCCTGCGCGTGGAGCCGCGCGGCCTGGACAACCCCTGGTCGTTCACCCGACGGCTGGAGATCCCGTTGGCCCACGTCCGCGGCGCCACCTTCGACCCCGGCGCCAACGCCGAGCCCAAGGGTTTCCGCCGGCCCGGGCTGCACCTGCCCGGTAAGTGGGCGGGCACCTTCTCCCGCGGCGGGGCGCTGTCGTTCTGGAACGTCAGCACTCCCGGCCGCACGGTCGTCGTCGAGCTGACCGGGGAGCGGTACCAGCGGCTGTTCCTCAGCGTCGCGGAGCCGCGCCCACTGGTGGACGCCATCAACGCCGCCGTTCCGCGCTGACGGTTTGCCGGCGGCGCCGTCTGGACAGAATCCAACGACACCCGTTCTCAGGAGACACCGTGCCGAGCATCCTCATCTCCGGCGCCAGCGTCGCCGGTCCCGCACTCGCGTTCTGGCTGCACCGGTACGGCTGGGACACGACCGTCGTCGAGCGCGCCCCGGCGCTGCGCCCGGAGGGGCAGAACATCGACATCCGCGGCGCGGGTCGCGAGGTGGTGCGCCGGATGGGCCTCGAGGACGAGGTCAGGGCCGCCACCACCGGCGAGCGGGGAACGCGGTTCCTGGGCGACAGCGGCGTGGTCGCCGAGTTCCCCGCCAGCACCGACGATTCCACCGGCCCGACGGCCGAGGTCGAGATCCTCCGCGGCGAGCTGACCCGCATCCTGGCCGAGCACACCACCGGGACCGAGTACCTGTTCGGCGACAGCATCACCGCTCTCGACGACACCGGCGACGGCGTCCACGTCACCTTCGAGCATGGCGGCGACCGGACCTTCGACGCCGTCGTGCTGGCCGAGGGACTGCGCTCCCGCACCCGCCGGACCGTCTTCGGCGACGAGCCGCGGATCAAACCGCTCGGCATGTACATGGCCTACCTGACCGTGCCGAAGACGGAGTCCGACGTGCCCTGGTGGCGCTGGTACAACGCACCGGGCGGTCGGTCGATCACGCTGCGGCCCGACAACCTGGGCACCGCACGCGCCACCCTGCAGTTCATCTCCGAGCCGACGGGCCTCGAGGAGAAGGACCTCGAGACCCAGAAGCGGGCCTTCCGGGAGACCTTCGCCGACGTGGGCTGGGAGGCCCCGCGGTTGCTGGCCGCGATGGACGGCGCCGAGGTCTACATGGAGTTCGTCTCCCAGGTGCACGCCCCGCGGTGGTCGGACGGCCGCATCGGCATGGTCGGGGACGCCGCCTACGGCCCGTCGCCGGTCAGCGGCATGGGCACGACGCTGGCCCTGGTCGGGGCGTACGTACTGGCGGGCGAGCTCGCCGCGCACGCGGAGCCGGCCGACGCCTTCGCCGCCTACGAGACGATCATGCGGCCCTACGTCGACCAGGCACAGAAGCTGCCACCGGGCACGCCGCGGCTGGCCAACCCGCAGACCCGGGCCGGTATCGCGGTGTTCCACACCGTGCTCCGGGCCGCCGCGAGCCCGGTGGCCAAGGCACTCGGCAGGGCCGGTGGGCGCATCTTCTCCCCACCCGCCGACGCCATCGACCTGCCCACCTACGTGACCGTCCCCGGGCGCTGACCGGAGCCGGGGTCCGACCGAGCCCGGGTCCGACCGCGCCGGGGCCCGACCAGAGCCGAGGTCCGACCGGAGCCCGGGTCCGACCGGAGCCCGGGTCCGACCGAGCCCGGTCCGACCGACGCCGGGGTCCGACCGACGCCGGGGTCCAACCGGAGCCGGGGTCCAACCGGAGCCGGGTCCGACCGAGCCGGGTCCGGCCGACGCCGGGTCCGGCCGACGCCGGGTGACCCGGCGGCCCGGGTGACCCGGCGGCCCGGGTGACCCGGCGGCTCAGTCGTCGGTGCCGGCCTGTGCCTTGTTGCCGATCAGCTGCAGCTCGTCCCAGACGGCGCGGGCGCGGTCGACGCACAGCACCACCAGGTCCCCCGGGTTGGCGCGGGCGAGACCGGCGCGAGTGGCGTCGATCTCGTCCAACACGGTCTCGATCTCCTTCACCCGCAACGATTCCGAGCGGGCCTTGAGCGCCCCCTCGACGATCAGCGCCGCGGTCTCGCCGCGCTTGCGGCCCCGGGTGCGCTCGTCCTCCCGGACGATGATCCGGTCGAAGTGTTTGCCGGACTCGTAGCCGAGGTCGCGCATGTCCTGGTCCCGGCGGTCACCGGCGGTGGCGATGACGCCGATCTTCTGCGGCCGCTCCCACGCCTGCAGGTCGCCGAAGAACTTGTCGACGAAGCCGCCGAGCGCCTCCATGGCGGGCACGTTGTGGCAGTAGTCCACGACGACCTGCACACCCTGTACCTCGGTGAGGTTCATCCGGCCGGGCGCCTGGTAGTACGACGGGGTGAAACTGCGCAGTCCACTGCGGATGTCGTGCAGGTGCGCGCCCGCGACGTACGCCGCGGCCGCCGCGGCCATCGCGTTCTGCACGTTGAACATCGCCCGGCCGGCGAACGTCACCGGCAGCAGGTGGGTGTAGGCCAGCGGCATCCGGCGGCGACCGTGGACCAGCAGGATCTGGTCGCCCAGCTCGCCCTTCTCGAGGATGACGGCCTTCCCGCCGCGCCGGCAGTGGTCGTCGATCATCCGGTTGTCTGGCTTGATGGAGAACCAGACGATCTCCCCCGAGCAGGCCCGCCGCATCGCCGCGACCAGCGGGTCGTCGGCGTTGAGCACCGCCGCGCCGTTCTTCGGCACGGCCTCGACGACGACCTGCTTGACCCGGGCGAGATCCTCGACCGTGTCGATGCCGCGCAGCCCGAGGTGGTCGGGGGCGACGTTGAGCACCACCGCGACGTCGTTGCGGCCGTAGCCCAGGCCCTCCCGCAGGATGCCGCCGCGTGCGACCTCGAGCACCGCGAAGTCCACGCGCGGGTTCTGCAGCACCATCCGGGCGCTGCGCGGGCCGGACGCGTCGGAGCGGATGACCAGCCGCTCGTCGATGACGACGCCGTCGGTGGAGGTCATGCCGACCTTCTTGCCGATGCCCTTGAAGATGTGGGCGATGATGCGGCTGGTGGTGGTCTTGCCGTTGGTGCCGGTCACCGCGACGATCGGGATCCGCGACGGCGCCCCGGGCGGGAACATCAGATCCACCACCGGCTTCGCGACGTACTGCGGCTCGCCGATGGTCGGGTGCGTGTGCATCCGGAAGCCGGGTGCGGCGTTGACCTCGCAGATGCCGCCGCCGGTCTCACGGACCGGCTGGGTGATGTCGGGGCAGATGAAGTCGATGCCGGCGATGTCGAGACCGACGACCCTCGCGGCCTCCTCGGCGATGTCGACGTTGTCCGGGTGCGCCTCGTAGGTGCGGTCGATCGAGATGCCGCCGGTGCTCATGTTCGCGGTCAGCGCCAGCAGCACCTGCTTCCCGGACTCCGGCACGTCGGTCATCGCCAGTCCCTGGCTCGCCACCAGCTCGACGGCGGCGTCGTTGACCACGATCCGGGTGAGCACCTTCTCGTGCCCGACCCCGCGGCGCGGGTCGGCGTTGGTGTCCTCGACGAGCTCCGCGACCGTCTTGCGGCCGTCGCCGATGACGTGCGCGGGTACCCGCTCGGCGATGGCGATCATGTTCCCGCCGACCACCAGCACCCGGTAGTCCTTGCCGGTGATGAACGACTCGACCAGGACGGGCCCGCGGCGGGACTCGTCGGCGGCCACCTCGAACGCCGCCCGGACCTCGTCGTCGGTGGTCAGGTTGATGGCCACCCCGCGGCCGTGGTTGCCGTCCAGCGGTTTCACCACCACCGGGTAGCCGATGCGGCGGGCGACCTGCACGGCGCCGTCGGCGGTGCGGACCACATCCGACGCCGGCACCGGCAGCCCGGCGGCGGCCAGCAGCCGGTTCGTCAGCTCCTTGTCCGAGGCGATGTCGACCGCCAGCGAGCTGGTGATCGAGGTCATCGTGGCCCGGATCCGGTGCTGGTGGACACCCTGTCCGAGCTGCACCAGCGACGCGGAGTTCAGCCGCTGCCACGGGATGTCGCGTGTGATGGCCTCGTCCAGAATGGCCTGCGTGGACGGCCCGAAGGCGACCCGCTGGCTCATCCGGAGGAAGGCCTCGTGCTCGTCGACGAAGTCGAGCTCGTGCTCGGGGTTGGCGAGGTGGTTGACCAGCCGCACCGCGAGCCGGCCGGCCGCGGTGCCGACGGTCTCGTCCATGAACCCGAAGATGACGTTGTAGACGCCGCGTTCGCGGGCCGACCGGGTCTTGCCCCGGGTCATCACGTGCCCGGCGGTGCGCTGGAGCTCCAACGCCACGTGCTCGGTGACGTGCCCGAGCCAGGTCCCCTCCTCGAGTCGCTCGACGAAGCCGCCGTCGTGCCCGCGGCTGCACTGGTGGCTGTGCAGCCCCGGCAGCAGGGTGATCAGCTGCTCGGTGAAACCGGGCAGCAGGTTCGTCGGTTCGTCCTCGAACGCCTGCAGATCCACCGTCAGGTGGATGGACTGCTCGTAGGAGTAGTAGTTCGGTCCGCGGTAGACGCGGACCTCCCGGATCGCGATCTCGCGGGGGAGCTCGGACACGTCGCTACGACCTTTCCTCGACGGGACGTGCGGGGCCTGAGGGCGCGCACGCGGGACCCGACGGCCATCGCCGAGCACCCTAACCCGGGGGGTGCACCCGGTCGGCTGCGACCTGCGTGCACCGGGCGGGTCAGCGCCGGCGGAGCTGCTCGGTGGTCACGTGGGCGCCCTCGGCGGCGATCCGGCGGCTCTGCGGACGGGTCCCGGCGGGCACGTCGTCCAGCGTCGTCACCGCCGGCCGCAGCGGATCCTCGACCGGCAGCCCGGGGGCGCTGATCAAGGTCCGGGTGAGCAGGTCGAACTTCGCCCCGCGCGGCAGCGAGTGGAGCTTCAGGCCCGAGATCATCAACGGCTGGGTGCCGGTCGCGGTGTAGGCGGTGGTGACCAGGTCGGAGCCGTCCACGATGGTCAGGACGCCGCGGCCCTTGACCTCCAGCACCCCGTCGGGCCGGAAGACCGCCGCCGTGTCCTCGTCGATGCCGACGCCGAGCTGCCCCGGGTTGGCCGCGACCAGCGCCAGCAGCCGGCCGAAGCGGTTCCGCTGGGTGAAGTGCTGATCGACGATGACGTCCGCCAGCAGGCCCAGCCCCTCGGAGACGTGCGAGATCCGGAACTTGGGGGTGGTGCCGCCCGGCCCGAACGACACCATGTGCCGGCTGCAGATGCTGGCGCCGGCCGACGTCCCGGCGATCAGCGCGCCGCGCTCGGACGCGGCGACGATCGCGTTCCCGAGCGGCGTGCCGACCAGCAGGGTGGCGAGCTTGACCTGGTTGCCGCCGGTCATGAACACGGCGGTGCACGCCTCGACCGCGGCGACCAACGCCGGATCGGCGGCCTCCTGCCGGCTCTCGGGCCGGATGCCCACGATCTCGGTGACCCCCAGGCCCGCGAACAGCTGCAGGTAGGCGTGCGTGATCTCGTCACCCAACGAGGACGCGGTGGAGATCACCACCAGGCGGGTGGCGGGGCCACCGGCGAGCCGGACCACCTCACGCAGCACCGTCATCCGGCCGACCTTGTCCTCGGCGCCGCCGATCGGCATCACCACACCGCGACCCGGATCAACCCCCGTACGCGCAGTGTCCATGCATGAAACCTAGTGGGCCGGGCCGCGCGCGCGTTCCGCGCTCCCGCCGCGCGGGTCACCGAGATCGTCACACCGGCGACTATCGTGGGGGTTTCGCCGAGCCGGTGGCGAACGCTGCGGCCGGCCCCAGGAAAGGACTTCCCGACCGAGATGGCCGACGACACACGAGGACGTGCGGTCCACATCCTGGGCCTGGTGCGGGAGGCGGTACCGCCCATCCACCGCGGCGGTCTCCCCGTCATCGGCGGCGCCCTCGCCGGCACCCTGGCCGGGCGGAAGCTGCTGCGCACCGTGGGTCTGCACCGGGCCGGCGGCACCTTCACCCGGGTCGGGCTGTTGGCCACCACCGCCTGCACGCTGTTCTTCCGCGCCCCGGTGCGCGTCACGCCGTCGAAGCCGGGTCTGGTCGTGGCGCCCGCCGACGGGATCGTGTCGCTCATCGAGACGGCGGCGCCGCCCGCGGAGCTGGGCCTGGGCAGCGAGCCGCGGCTGCGGGTGTCGATCTTCCTCACCGTGCTGGACGTGCACGTGCAGCGCATCCCGATGAGCGGGGTGGTCACCGCGGTCGCCTACCGGCCCGGGAAGTTCCTGTCCGCGGACCTGGACAAGGCGTCGGAGGACAACGAGCGCAACTCGCTGCTGATCGAGGACGCGGTCCTCGGCACCCAGGTCGTGGTCACCCAGATCGCCGGGTTGATCGCCCGGCGGATCGTCTGCGACGTCCGCGAGGGGGATGTCGCCCGCGCCGGCGACACCTACGGGCTGATCCGCTTCGGGTCGCGGTTGGACACCTACCTGCCGTCGGGCACCCCGCTGGAGGTCGTCGTCGGGCAGCGCACCATCGGCGGCGAGACGGTGCTCGCCCACCTCGTCCCCCCGGCCTGATGCCCGCGGTCCCGGGCGTCCGCTTCCTGCCCAACGCGATCACCGCGCTGGCTCTGGCCACCGGCCTCACCAGCGTCGTCTTCGCCACCCAGGGCCAGTTCATGACCGCGATGGTGATGATCGGGGTCGCCGCGGTGCTCGACGCGCTCGACGGCCCGGCGGCCCGGCTGCTGAACTCGAGCAGCCGGGTCGGCGCCGAGCTGGACTCGCTGTCCGACCTGTCCAACTTCGGCATCTGCCCGGCGATCCTGCTCTACATCTGGCAGGACAAGACGGACACGTTGATGGTCGACGAGCTGTGGTTCGTGTGGGGCGGCTCGCTGGTCTACGCCGTGTGCACCGCCCTGCGGCTGGCCCGCTTCAACTCGCTGCTCGACGACACCGAGCCCAAGCCCTTCGAGAAGAACTTCTTCACCGGCATCCCGTCCCCGCCCGGGGCCCTGCTGGCGATCGTGCCGATCCTCGTCTACGTCCAGTTCGACGGCTTCACGCTGCCGCACTGGCTCGTCGCGATCTGGTCGGTCGGCGTCGGGCTGCTGATGGTGTCGCGGTTCCCGACCATCGCCCTGAAGTCCATCCGGGTGCCACCGAAGGCGTTCGTGCCGCTGATCGTCATCCTGGTGTTCGCGCTGGTGACGTTCGTGTTCCTGCCCCGGGTGGTCGCGCTGATCGGGCTGGCGGTGTACCTGGCGCACATCCCGTGGGCGGCGGCGCGGTACCGGTACCTGGCGGCGCACCCCGAGCTGTGGGACAACCGGCGGACACCGCGGACCCGGCGGTCACGGCGGTCGCTGCGGCTGGCGGTGCGGGCCCGACGGGCCCCCGCGCGGTGGTCGGAGGGTGGTTCCACCCGCTGGGTCGACGGTGGCGTCCCCCGGCAGCGGATGCGGGATCCCCGCCAGCGACAGGGTGGCCGGCGTGACGGCGCACCGCGGCGGAACTTCGACCGGGACTGAACGTCCCGGCGGGCGCTACAGCTCGATGCCGAACCGGCGGGCCGAGCGGGCCTTCTGCCGGCTGGCGCGCAGTCGGCGCAGGCGACGGACCAGCAGCGGGTCGTGGACCAGCGCGGCGGGCTTGTCGATCACCTCGTTGAGCAGCTGGTAGTACCGGGTCGGCGAGAGCGCGAACTCCTCGCGGATGGACTTCTCCTTGGTGCCGGGGTACTGCCACCACTGCTTCTCGAAGTTGAGGACGGCGCGTTCGATCTCGGTCAGTCCAACCGGTGCGCTGTCGCCGGACCGCTCGGCGGCTGCCGCACTGTCCATGTTCCATCCCCTTCGACCGCTGTCGGGCGGCGGCACGCGCCGGCCCGGTCGAATCACAGACGTGTGATTCGCAACCGCTCCATCGAACCACGTCCGGCAGGGTGACGCCCGCCGCCACCCCGCAGGACGGGTGTGAGGTGGCCCGGTCCGGTCAGCCCGTGGCGCCGACGCCGGCCCGCTGCGGCGTGGGAGTGGAGGTGGCGGTGCCGCCGGCTGTGGGTGTGGCCGTGTCGGCCCCGGTGGTGGCCGGGCCGGTCGTGGCCGGGCCGGTCGTGGCGGAGCCGGTCGTCGAACCTGTCGTCGGACCTGTCGTCGGACCTGTCGTCGGACCGGCGGTGGTGGGCGTCCCGCCGGACGTCGACGGCTCCGGCGACGGCGCACTGGTCGAGGAGGACGTGGACGGGTCGGCAGGAGCACTCGGCGTCACGGTGACCGTCGTCGTCACCGTTGTCGAGGGGGCCTGGGGACTCGCCGACGCCGGGGACGGTGCCGGTGTGGCGTCGTCGTCCGTGGTGACCGGCGCCGGGTCGGTGGTCGAGCCGCCGGTCGTCCGGCCGGTGGTGGTGCTGCCGTCGGGGACGCCGACGGACGCGCCACCGAGGACGCTGAGCCCGCCGGCGGTCCCGCCGGAGAGCGGGGCGCCGCGGACGGCTTCGATACCGGTGACGGTGAGCAGCGCGAGCGCGCAGGCGGCCACGATCCCGAGACCGGCGGCCGTCCAGCGGGTCCGCCAGGATCGCCGCGACCGGGTCGGCGTCGGGTCGAGGGGCGCCCCGGTGGCGGGGGCGGGCGATCGGCTCCAGGCCGCGGTGACCGTCGGCAGCGGCGCGGTGGGAGCGGCGTCCCCGTGCGCGCGGACGACCTTGACCCGGTAGGCGGCGGTGGCCAGTGAGTGGCTGTACACGGCGGCCGCCACCATCGACACCGACGACGCCAGCGCGGCGCCGATCAAGGTTCCGGCCACCCCCAGCCGGGAACCCAGCACCGCGGCGGTGACCGCGGCGGCCGCGCTCGCCAGCAGCTGCTTGATCGACAGCTGGAAGGTCGGCGGTTCCGGCGGCTCGGTGTCGGATCCGACCGGGGCCGGGGCGGCCGGGGCCGGCACCGCCGGGATCGCGGCGGTCGGGGGCGCCGGATCCAGGTCGGCGACGGGGTCGGCCACCCCGGCGGTCGGGTCCGTCACGAGCGGCTGTCCGGGGTGGGACGGGTCGGTGGCGGGAGTGCGGTGCGACATGCGGTACGACATCGTGTCTCTTCGTCTTCGAGCGCCCGGAAGGGCCTCGCGGCACCGGGCAGGGTTTCGTGGTCTCACCTCCAACGACGGCCCACCCCGCGCCCGCGTTGCCCCGGGATGAGCCAGATCACCCGGCCCGGCAGCCCCCCGGCCGCCGGGCCGGGGCGGGTCAGCGCTGTCCGAGCGGCAGGGCGAGGTCGGTGACGGCCGTCCGGAAGTCACCCTTCTTCTCGACGGCGCCCGTGAGCGGGTCGACCTCGTAGAGCGCGTACGCGCCGTTCACACCGATCGTGGCGTAGCCGGTCACCTCGACGGTCCGGTTCTTGCGCAGCGTCGAGTAGATGTCGAATCCCGCGTCCAGGTCGGCGGCGAGACCCAACGTGCCGGTCGGCACCAGGGTCCCGGCGTTGGCCGGCGACTGCAGCACCACCTGGTCGGCCACGGTGTCCAGATCGAACAGGGTCGTCGCGGTGCCGGGGTCGAGGTCGTTGTTGGTGTAGGCGGCGGCCGTGATCCCGACGGCCGGCGCGGCGGCCGCGGTGAGCGGGGTGTCGGCGACCGTGGCCACGGTCGGGCCGTCGCCGGCGCCGAACGGCTGGCGCAGGTTCTGGCCGGTGTCGCTGACGATCCGCAGTGCGTTCGCCGCCGGGTTGAAGTCGACGCCGAACGCGGCACCGGACAGCGCGACGCCGAGCCGACCGACCTCGGTGGCCACGGCCTTGTCGGACAGGACGTACAGACCGCCGGAGTCGCCGACGCCGTAGAGCTTGCCGTTCTGCACGCGGTGGTCGATGCCGACCAGTTTCGCGTCACCCTTCAGGCCGGTGATCGGGGTGCCGTTGCCGGCGCGTCCCGGCTTCTTCACCGAGAACGTGACCAGCTCGGTGCCGTTCCCGGTCAGACCGACGGCGGTGAGCCCGCCACGGTGGCCGCCGAAGCTCAGGCCGACGTCGACCGCGGCGGGGATCGGGACGCGCGGGGCGGCCACGGCCGGGCCGGCGGTGAACACGAGACCGGTGGCGGCCAGGACCGCGACGAGACCGGAGGTGGCGATGGGACGGAGACGCATGGTCGATCCTCTGTTCGCTGGAGGCCGGGTCGGCCCGGCCGCCGCCGGACGGCGACGCCAGTGGTTACGCCGCGGCGCGCGCCCGCGTTCAGCACCATCCGCCCCGGGTGTCGGCACCGAATCGCTGGACCGGTGCCGGCCGGCGGCGTGCCGTCGGGCACCGGGAGAAGTGGCAAGCCGGTGCGGTGAACGCGGTCCCCGGCGGGACCGTATCCACGACGGACGAGAGGGGGACGCGGTGTCGGCACTGACCCGGTTGCGTCGTCCGCGCCCGGCCGGCCTGGGCGACGAGACGGCGGTGAAGGCCGCCTACGCCGCCCACGGCGCCGAGCTCTACCGCTTCGCGCTGCGCTCGCTGGGCGATCCGGGTGCGGCTCAGGACGCCGTCCAGGAGACGTTCCTGCGGGCGTGGAAGTCCGCGGACCGGTACGACCCGGAGCTGGCCAGTCTGCGGGTCTGGTTGTTCGCGATCGTGCGCAACGTGGTCGTGGACGCGTCGCGGCGCCGGTCGGCGGGGTCCTGGGCCCGGGTTCCCGGCGGCGAGGACACCGTCGAGCAGGCGCTGGACCCGGTTCCCGACGACACTGACGCGGTGCTGAACCGCTGGCTGGTCGAGGAGGCCCTGCGGCGTCTGAGCCCCGAGCACCGGTACGTCATCGTGGAGACCCACCTGCGGGGACGGCCCTACGACGAAGTGGCGGCGGAGAGTGGCGTGCCCACGGGCACGATGCGGAGCCGGGCGTTCTACGCCCTCAAGGCGCTGCGGATCGCGATGGACGAGATGGGAGTGACGCTGTGAACGCCGAGGAGCACCGCGCACTCCGCGAGCTGGTCGGGGCCTACGTGCTCGGCGGCCTGAGCGGGGCCGAGCGCACGTCGGTCCAGGCCCACCTGGACGGCTGCGCGGCGTGCCGGGCCGAGGTGGCCGAGCTGGCCCCGGTGGCCGCGGCCCTGCGGGGCGTCGATCCGGACGCCGTCGCCGTCGGTACCCCGCCGCCGCCCGAACTGGGCGACGCCATCCTCACCTCGGTGCGCGAGGGTGCGCGCCGGCGCGACCGCGACCGGCTGCTCAGGCGGGCGGGTGCGGGGCTGCTGGCGGCCGCGGTCCTGGCCGGGGTGTTCCTGCTGGGCGTGCAGCTGGCGCCCGCACCCAGCGCACCGCCGGTCATCGCGATGGCGGTCGACCGGGTGGCGGCCGGGGTGCGGGCCGAGGCCGGACTGGTCCGGCACACCTGGGGCACCGAGCTGAAGCTGACCGCGACCGGCCTCGCCGAAGGCTCCTACACGGTGGCGTTCGTGCGGTCCGACGGCAGCGTCGTGCCCGGCGGCACGTTCATCGGGACCGGCGCGAACACGTTGAACTGCAGCCTCAACGGTGCCCTGCCGCTGGAGGAGACGGTGGAGATCACGGTGACCGACGCGGGCGGCGCGGTCGTCGTGGACGCGCACGCCGTCTGAGCCGGCCGATCCGGTTACCGGACCGATACGCACCGGTCATTCCCGCGTCGCCGGTCGCGGCGTAGCTTCCTGCGTACCCATCCCGCAGAGGAGACCCGTGTCCACCGAACTGTCCGACGACGAAAAACACCTCGCCTCACTCGGTTACAAGCAGGAGCTGAACCGTTCCTGGTCCGGCTTCTCGAATTTCGCCATCTCGTTCTCCATCATCTCGATCCTGGCGGGGTGTTTCACCTCGTTCGGGCTCGGCTGGAACAACGGCGGACCGGCGGCCATCGCCTGGGGTTGGCCGATCATCGCCGCGTTCATCCTGCTCATCGGGTTCTCGCTGTCGGAGCTGGTGTCGGCCTACCCGACCTCCGGCGGGATCTACTGGTGGGCCGCGAAACTCGGCGGGCCCAAGGCCGGTTACTACACCGGCTGGCTCAACCTCATCGGTCTGATCGCCATCGTCGCCTCGGTGAGCTACGGATGCGCCACGTTCCTCGACCTCACGCTCGGGGTGTTCAGCGAGAGCTGGCTGGAGGGCTACAGCCTCACCCGGGTGTTCGTGCTCTTCCTGGTCATCCTGGCGATCGCCGCGGTGGTCAACATCTTCTCCAGCCACCTGCTCGCGGTGCTGAACAACATCTCGGTCTGGTGGCACGTCGCCGGCGCGTCCGCGGTCATCCTGATCCTGTTCCTCGTCCCGGAGCGGCACGCCACCTTCGGCGAGGTGTTCGGCACGGTCATCAACAACACCGGCCTGTTCGACGGCGGGACGGGTGCCGGGTTCCTGTTCTACGTGTTGCCGATGGCGGCCATCCTGACCCAGTACACGATCACCGGCTACGACGCCTCCGCACACCTGTCGGAGGAGACGAAGTCGGCGGGAGACGCCGCCGCCAAGGGCATCTGGCGGTCGATCTTCTACTCCGCCATCGGTGGCTGGCTGCTGCTGCTGTCGTTCCTGTTCGCGGTGCAGGACCCGGACGCGGTCAGCGCCGGCGGTGGCGGCGTGGCCGTCATCTTCGGCCAGGCCCTGTCGCCCACCGTCGCCGGCGTCGTACTGCTGATCTCGACCGTGGGCCAGTTCTTCTGCGCCGTCGCCTGCCTCACCAGCTGCTCGCGGATGCTGTTCGCGTTCAGCCGCGACGGCGCGGTGCCCGGAGCGCGACTCTGGGCCTCGTTGTCGTCCAGCAAGGTCCCGGCCAACGGCGTGCTGCTGTCCGCGGTCGTCGCCGCCCTGATCACGCTGCCCGCGCTGGTCGCGGTGGACATCAACGGCGCCCCCGTGCCGGTCGCGTTCTTCGCGGTCGTCTCGATCGGGGTGGTCGGTCTGTACGTCTGCTTCGCCATCCCCATCTTCCTGCGCTGGCGGCTCGGTTCGGCGTTCACGCCGGGTTCGTGGACGCTCGGGAAGCACTACCGCTGGATCAATGTCGTCGCGCTGATCGAGATCGCGGTGACGTCGGTCGTGGCGCTGTTCCCGACCTCCGCCGGCGGCATGCCCTGGGACGACGCCTTCGAGTGGAAGTTCGTGAACTACACGCCGCTGCTGGTCGGCGGCGCGTTGATCCTGCTGTGGATCTTCTGGCACCTCTCGGTGAAGAAGTGGTTCACCGGCCCGAAGATGACCGTCGACCGGCCGTCGGTCGCCGACGAGCTGGGCCTGGCCGAGCAGTAGCACCACCGCGGGCGCTGCTGTCAGCAGCGCTGCTCCCGGCAGCGCCCGCCCCCTCGCCGTCCCCGCTCCGGTCAGGGTGGACCCATGACCGACACCCCACCCCCTGGCAGGGATCTCGACGAGGGAATCTACCGACGACTGTTCGAGCGGCGCACCCTGCTGCTCGGCGAACCGCTGGAGCACTGGAACAGCAACCGGCTGTGCACCGGTCTGCTGCTGCTCGCCGCGGAGAACCCGGATTCCGACATCCGGCTGCTGATCAACTCACCGGGCGGCTCCGTCCCCGGAATGCTCGCCATCCGGGACTGCATGCGCGCGATCCCGAACGACGTGGTCACCGTGAACCTCGGGATGGCCTACAGCGCCGGGCAGTTCCTGCTCAGCGCCGGCACCCCCGGCCGGCGGTACGCGCTGGCCCGCTCCAAGGTGCTGCTGCACCAGGGCTCCGCCGGGATCGGCGGCACCGCACAGGACATCGCCATCCAGGCCGACGACCTGCGGCACACCCGCGACACCGTGCTGGGGTTGATCGCCGCCGACACCGGCCGGCCGGTCGAGGACGTCGAACGGGACTCGTTGCGCGACCGCTGGTTCGACGCCGAGCAGGCGCTGGCGTACGGCTTCGTGGACCACATCGTCGATTCGGCCGAGGACATCCTGCCCGCACCGAAGCACCCGATCGGACTGGGGGCGCGGCGATGACGGGCTATGCCATCCCCTACGTCACGACCCGGACCAACCAGGGCGAGCGGACGGTCGACGTCTACAGCCGGCTGTTGTCCGACCGGGTCGTCTACCTCGGCACCCCGATCGACGACGGCGTCGCCAACGCGGTCATCGCCCAGCTCATCCACCTCGAGTCCGACAGCCCCGAGCAGCCGATCAACCTGTACCTCAACTCCCCCGGCGGCTCGATCTCGGCGACGCTGGCGATCTACGACGCCATGCAGTACATCCGGTGCGACGTGGAGACGACGTGCGTCGGGCAGGCGGCGGCGACCGCGTCGATGCTGCTGGCCGGGGGCGCGCCCGGCAAGCGGCGGATCCTGCCGCACGGCCGGGTCGTGATCCACACCCCCGCGAGCGAGGGGCGGGGCACCATTCCGGACCTCATCCTGGAGGCCGACGAGGTCGAGCGGGTGCGGACGATGCTCGAGGAGATCATGGCCGAGCACACCGGCCGCACCCCGGCGCAGATCCGCGAGGACACCGAACGCGACCTCATCCTGACGCCGCAGGCCGCGGTCGCCTACGGGGCCGTGGACGCGGTGCTGGCCCGGCGTCGGCTGCCCTGAGCGGTGGGCGGCACGGACGGACGCGTCAGGCGGCGAGGCAGACCGGGCCGGCGGCGCGCGGCACCAGCCGGTCGCCGGCCCGCCGGGTGAGCTCGAGGACCGACAGCCCGAGGGCCCCCGACACCGCGGACAGGATCTCCGACGACGGGTCCTTGCGGCCGCGTTCGATCTCCGACAGGTACTGGGCGGACAGCCCGGCCCGGCCGGCGACATCGGCGATCCGCTCCCCCCGGGTGCGCCGCTCGTCGCGCAGCTGCTCGCCGACCGCCTCCCGCCAGAGCCGCTCCGGCGCGGGCGCAGCGGGGCGGTCGGCGCGGTCGGGGCGGTCGGGGCGTGGGCGGAAGGCGATCACGGTGGCCATGTCGGGACCCTAGGCCGACTGGTCGTTCCGGGGAACGCTGTTCGCCGAGAGCCGATCGGAGTTGGATGGGAGCAGGCGCCCGGCCGGCGCCCGCGGGAGGTGGACGTGCGGCAGGGTGACGGCACCGCCGTGCGGCGTCGCGCCGCGGGAATCGTCCTGCTGTGCGTGGCGGTGCTGGCGATCGCGGCCCTCGGGCGGCTGCAGAACCCGCCGCGGCTGGCCGGGACGGCGGCGGCGGAGCCGCCCGCACCGCCTCCGTCGGTGGGCGACTGCCTGCTGGCCCTGCCGGTGGACGACGGCTGGTACGAGCCCGGCGTGCTGCCGCCGCCGCTGCAGCTCGGCGACTGCACCGAGCCGCACTTCGGGGAGGTGTACACGGTCGTCCCGTACGACACCGCCGACGACGGCCCGTCCTGCTGGGGGGACGACAGCGCCGTCCCCGACCCGCTCAGCTATCTGGGGCAGCCGCCGACGCCGGCCGGGTCGTGGTTCCCGACCCTCAACTTCTTCGTCGTCCTCGGCGGGCCGGACGAGCGGCAACGCGACACCGGGCAGGCCTGGGTGGCCTGCGTGATCGCGCTGTCCACCTACGCCGACAGCCGGCCGTTCACCGCCCCGCTGGCGGGGGCCTACGCGGCCGGCACGCTGCCCGTCCAGTTCGCCGTGTGCCAGGACGGCGCGGACCTGACGCGGTCGAGCAGTGTGCCCTGCGACCGGCCGCACATCGGCGAGGACTTCGCCCAGATCCAGCTGACCGGTCCGGGCCCGGACGCCGACACCCTGACCGCGGGCTGCACCGAGCTGGTCGCGCGGATGGCCGGCACCGATCCGGCCGGCTGGGAATCCCTGGAGGTCCGGGTGGTCGCGTACCTGCTGCCCGACGGCAGCGGGCCGGACGTCGTGGTCCCCCCGCTGCGGACCGGTCAGAACGGTCACGCGACGTGCGGCGTCGTCGCCACCGACGGGAGACGCCTGGCAGGCAGTCTGCTCGCGCTGGGCGACGCACCGGTCCCGTGGGCCCGCTGAACCCTCAGGCCAGCGGAAGCACCAGCCGGGTCGCGATCTCCGACGCGTCCGAGGCCGTCGACGGATCCGTCAGGTACTCCTCCCAGAAGTCGCCACGGGGCGCGACGCCGCGGGCCCCGAGCTCGCCCATCAGCTGCTGCCACGCCTCCCCGAGCGCGTCGTAGGAGCCCCGGTGCACCGCGACGAGCGCCGGGCCACCCGGCCGCTCGGTGACGTCCACCTCATCGTCCAGCCCTCCCGGTGGCAGCCCGTCGACCGGGAAGCCGGCCGAGATCGTGCAGGTCTCACCGGGCATCTCGTGGTACCAGCCGATCGCCGGCCCGGCGGGGCCGGCGCCGCGCCGCGCGAGGGCGCCGGCCACGCTGCCGTAGGCGTGGTCGTAGAAGTCGCGGATCCCGCTCATGGCGATGGTCCGGCGGTGGACCGCCACCGTCCGGGCCGGCTCGTCGCGTTGCTCGATGTCCATCGGTCGTCCTTCCGGGTGGCGGGCCACGACCAGCGTGGCGCGCCGCAGCGGGGCTCGCAACCCGTTGCGTCCACCGCGGTGCAAGGATGTGCCTCGTGACCGCACCCAGCACCGGATCCCGCAACCCGCGCCTGCTGACCGTGGACCGGCTCCGCGAGCTGATCGACGACGGCACCGTCGACACCGTCGTCGTCGCCTTCACCGACATGCAGGGTCGCCTGCAGGGCAAACGGCTGCACGCCCCGTTCTTCCTCGACGAGGTGCTCGGCCACGACACCGAGGGCTGCAACTACCTGCTCGCCGTCGACGTGGAGATGAACACCGTCCCGGGGTACGCGATCTCCAGTTGGGAGCGCGGCTACGGCGACATGGTCTTCACCCTCGACCTGGACACCATCCGGCTGATCCCGTGGCTGCCGGCGACGGTGATGATCCAGTGCGATCTGACCGCCATGGACGGCACCCCGGTGGCCGAGTCGCCGCGGACCATCCTGGCCACCCAGGTCGCGAAGGCCGCCGAGAAGGGTTGGACGGCCCACGCCGGCACCGAGCTCGAGTTCATCGTGTTCGACGACACCTACGAGGCGGCCTGGAACGCGAACTACCGCGACCTCACCCCGGCCAACCAGTACAACGTCGACTACTCCATCCTGGGCACCACCCGGGTCGAGCCGCTGCTGCGCGACATCCGCAACTCGATGTACGCGGCCGGCATGGTGGTGGAATCCGCCAAGGGCGAGTGCAACTTCGGCCAGCACGAGATCGCCTTTCGGTTCGCCGAGGTGGTGCAGACCGCCGACAACCACTCCGTCTACAAGAACGGCGCCAAGGAGATCGCCGCCCTGCACGGGAAGTCGCTGACCTTCATGAGCAAGTTCAATGAGCGTGAGGGCAACTCCTGCCACATCCACCTGTCGCTGCGCGGCACCGACGGGTCGCTGGTGTTCGACGACGGGGAGGGCGGCCGCACCCCGCTGTACGAGCACTTCATCGCGGGCGTCCTGGCCACGATGGCCGAGTTCACCCTGCTGTACGCGCCGAACGTCAACTCCTACAAGCGGTTCGCCGACGGCTCGTTCGCGCCGACCACCGTCGCGTGGGGGCTGGACAACCGGACCTGCTCGATCCGGCTGGTCGGTCACGGTGCCGGGGCGCGGCTGGAGAACCGGCTGCCCGGCGGTGACGTCAACCCCTACCTGGCCATCGCCGGGATGCTGGCCGGCGGCATGTACGGCATCGAGCACGAGCTGCCGCTGGAGCCGGAGCAGGTCGGCAACGCCTACACCTCCGGCAAGCCCACCGTCCCGCGCACCCTGCAGGCGGCCCGGGACCTGTTCCACGGCTCGGCGATCGCCCGCGCCACCCTCGGCGACGCCGTCGTCGACCACTACGTACACGCGGCCGACACCGAGCTGGCCGCCTTCAATGCCGCCGTCACCGACTGGGAGCTGCGGCGCGGATTCGAGAGGCTCTGAGTGACTGTCGCTTTCGCCGACGGCGGGATCAGCACGCTGATCTCGCCGGTCACCGGCACCGCCCTGCAGGACGTCCGGCTGGCCTCGGCGGCCGAGGCCGACGCCGCGATCGAGGCGGCGCACGCCGCGTTCCCGGCCTGGCGGGCGGTGTCGCCGGGTGACCGCGCGCGGCTGCTGCGCCGCTTCGCCGCGGTCGTCGACGAGCACCTCGAGGAGCTCGCGCAGCTCGAGGTCCGCAACGCCGGCCACACCGTCGGCAACGCCCGCTGGGAGGCGGGCAACGTCCGTGACGTCCTGAACTACTTCTCCGGGAGCCCGGAGCGGCTGTCCGGCAGGCAGATCCCGGTCGCCGGTGGTCTCGACGTCACCTTCTACGAGCCGCTCGGCGTCGTCGGCGTCATCGTGCCCTGGAACTTCCCGATGCCCATCGCCGGTTGGGGTTTCGCGCCGGCGCTGGCCGCCGGCAACACCGTCGTGCTGAAGCCGGCCGAGGTCACCCCGCTGACGGCGATCCGGCTCGGCGAGCTGGCGCTGGAGGCCGGCCTGCCGGAGGGCGTCTTCACCGTCATCCCCGGCAAGGGGTCCGTCGTCGGGCAGCGCTTCGTCGGCCACCCCGCGGTCCGCAAGATCTGCTTCACCGGATCGACCGCCGTCGGCAAGCAGATCATGGCCGGGGCGGCCGACCAGCTGAAGCGGGTGACGCTGGAGCTGGGCGGCAAGAGCGCCAACATAGTGTTCGACGACGTCGACCTCGAGGCCGCCGCGGCCGCCGCCCCCGGTGCCGCGTTCGACAACGCCGGGCAGGACTGCTGCGCCCGCTCCCGGGTACTGGTCCAGGCGTCGGTGTACGAGCGCTTCCTCGGACACCTGGAGACCGCGGTCTCCGCGATCGCGGTGCGCGACCCCGCCGACGCGACCTCGGACATGGGGCCGCTGATCTCGTCCGGTCAGCTGGCCGCCGTGCGCCGCTACTCCGACGCCGCCGACATCGCCGTCCGCGGCTCCGTTCCCACCGACGACCCGCTCTCCTCGGGCTTCTGGCATCCGCCGATGGTCGCGCTCCCGCGTTCCCCCCGGGACCCGGTCTGGACCGAGGAGATCTTCGGCCCGGTGCTGTCGGTGCTGCCGTTCACCGACGAGGCCGACGCGATCCGACTGGCCAACGACACCGAGTACGGGCTGTCCGGGTCGATCTTCACCCGCGACGTCGGCCGGGCGTTGCGGGTGGCCCGCGCGGTGGAAGCCGGCAACCTGTCGGTGAACTCGCACTCGTCGGTGCGCTACTGGACGCCGTTCGGCGGCTTCAAGCAGTCCGGCATCGGCCGGGAGCTCGGGCCGGACGCCCCGCACTCCTTCACCGACGTGAAGAACGTCTTTCTCAGCTCGGAATGACCGATCTCCAACAGCAGGGAGCGAAGCACATGGCAGGACGTCTGGCCGGCAAGGTCGCGGTCGTCACCGGCGGATGCTCCGGCATCGGCCTGGCGACCGCGCGGAAGTTCGCCGCCGAGGGCGCGAAGGTCGTCATCGGTGACCTGGACACCACCCGCGGGCCGGAGGTCGCCGCCGAGCTCGACGGCCTTTTCGTGCCGGTGGACGTCACCGACAAGGCCGAGGTGGACGCGCTCTTCGCCGCGGCGAACGACACCTTCGGCTCGGTCGACATCGCCTTCAACAACGCCGGCATCTCCCCGCCCGACGACGACTCCATCCTCACCACCGAACTGGACGCCTGGCGGCGGGTGCAGGACGTCAACCTGACGAGCGTCTACCTGTGCTGCAAGGCCGCGCTGCCGTACATGCTGGAGCAGGGCCGCGGCTCGATCATCAACACCGCGTCGTTCGTCGCGGTGATGGGTGCCGCCACCTCGCAGATCTCCTACACCGCCTCCAAGGGCGGCGTGCTCGCCATGTCGCGGGAGCTCGGCGTGCAGTTCGCCCGGCAGGGGGTCCGGGTCAACGCGCTGTGCCCCGGTCCGGTGAACACCCCGCTGCTGCAGGAGCTGTTCGCCAAGGACCCGGAGCGTGCCGCCCGCCGGCTGGTGCACATCCCGGTCGGCCGGTTCGCCGAACCCGACGAGATCGCCGACGCCGTGCTGTTCCTCGCCTCCGACGAGTCGTCGTTCATCACCGCGTCGCAGTTCATGGTCGACGGCGGCATCGCCGGTGCCTACGTGACCCCGCTGGACTGAGGACGGCACCCGTGTCCCGACCGATCATCGGCATCACCATGTACCGCCAGACCGCCACCTGGGGGCAGTGGGACAGTGTGCCGGCGACGCTGCTGCCGGCCACCTACGCCGCGGCGGTCTCGGGCGGCGGGGCGTCGCCGGTGCTGCTGCCGCCGTACGGCATCGCCGACGACTTCCACGGGATCGTCTCGCGGCTGGACGGTCTCGTGATCGCCGGCGGCTCCGACGTGAACCCGTCCCGCTACGGTCGCGACCCGGAGCCGATGACGGCCGGCTGGGTGGACGAGCGCGACGTGAGCGAGCTCGCGCTGCTCGACGCGGCCGCCGACATCGGGCTGCCGACGCTGGGCATCTGCCGGGGCATGCAGCTGATGGCCGTCCACGCCGGGGGCACGCTCATCCAGCACGTGCCGGACGTGGTCGGCAACGACGACCACTCGCCGGGACCGGGCCGCTACCAGGACAACCCGGTGTCGGTCGTGGCCGGCACCCGGCTCGCCGACATCCTCGGGGCCGCGGCGACCGCGCACTGCCACCACCACCAGGCGGTCGAGTCCTACCCCGGGTTCGAGGCCGCGGCGTTCAGCGCGGACGGGCTGGTGGAGTCCATCGACCACACCGACCGCGCGTTCTGGCTGGGCGTGCAGTGGCACCCGGAGACCGGCACCGACCCCCGGTTGTTCCAGGCGCTGACCGCCGCCGCGCGGGACTACCGCACCGCCGACGCCCGGGTCTGACCCACGCGGTCGGGAAGGTCCGTGCCCGCCGAGCGGGCACGATCCGCCCCGACCCGGAAGCGGACGTGCTCAGGCCCAGCCACCGAAGACGGCGGACAGCAGTGGTTCTCCGTCGACGGGGGTCAGTCCGGCCTCCTCGCCGGTCATCGTGAGGTCCGGGAACAACCCGCCCAGCGGTACGCCCGACCGTGCGGCTCGCCGCAGCGCCCGGGTCGCCGTCAGCGTGACCGGGCCGGCGGTGATCCGCCCGACGCCGTCGTCGGTGAGCCGCCGCAGCACGTCCGCGATCCCGTCCGCGGCCCGCACCGGCGCGGTGACCGTCAGCTGCACCCGGGCCCGGTCGGTCACCCGGGTCGGCGGGGCACCCACGTGCACCCGGGGGTCCCCGGCGAACCAGTCGGCGACGGCACCGACCGCCGCGGCCGCACCGGCCAGCCAGATCCCG
Source organism: Nakamurella deserti (assembly GCF_003260015.1). Lineage (NCBI taxonomy): Bacteria > Bacillati > Actinomycetota > Actinomycetes > Nakamurellales > Nakamurellaceae > Nakamurella > Nakamurella deserti. Next base: position 544,130 of record NZ_QCXS01000003.1, read on the forward strand.
ACGTCACCGGCCGTCAGCAGCGACCGCAACGCCACCACCGCCGCGCCGAACGGCCAGCCGGTCACGTCGGCGATCACCACCACGTCGGGCACCGGGTAGACCTGCCCACGTCCCCGCAGCGACGGCTCCGGGATGCGCCGGGCCAGCTCCTGGATCTCGCGGTTCTTCTGCGTCCGCTGCGCCTCGGGGTCGGGGTTGCGGCCCGACCAGTCCGGCCCGTGGTGCCAGGCGACGGCGTCCGGCACGTAGGCGAACACCGCACCGGCGGTGTGGGCCCGGTAGGTGAAGTCGTAGTCCTCGCCGCCGTAGCCGACGAAGCTGTCGTCGAAACCGTCGATGTCGTCGAACAGCTCGCGGCTGCACGCCAGCACCGCGCCGATCAGGTGCTGGTAGCTGCGGGGACCGATGTCGAGCAGGTCCCCCGACGCTCGGTACTCCCGCAGCAGCCACTCGGGCTCCTCGAGCGCCGCCGGCGCTGGTCCACCGGCGAACCAGCGGAGCACCCGGCCCGGGCTCCAGCCGTCGAGGGCGGCGTAGCGGCGACGCCCCCCGACCACGGCGTCGGGCAACGCCGTGGGCAGTCGGGACATCGCCGCGACGTAGCCCGGCTCCGGGACGGTGTCGCCGTCCAACAGCACCAGCACGCGGCCGTCCGCGTGCCGGACGCCGAGGTTGCGCGCCGCCGCCGCCCGGAACCCGCGGTCGTCCTGCCGGACCACGACCACGTCGAGGCCGGCTCCAGCACCGGTCCGGGGCGGCTCCGCCGAGCCGTCGTCGGCGATCACCACCTGCAGCCGGGACCGCGGGTGCGTCTGCGCGGTCAACCCGGCGAGGATCAGGTCGAGGGCGGCCTGGCCCTCGAAGTACGGGATGACCACGCTGACCTCGGCCGGGTCGGGCGTGGCGGTCACCAGGTCCCAGCGGTTCCCGGGGACGGCGAGCAGGCCGTCCGACCGCGTGGTGGCGGTCAGCACGCGGCGGCCGCGGTCGCGCGCAGCCAGTCGACGTAGCGGCGGGCCACCACCGCGGGGCCGGGGCCGGTGACCGCGCCCCGCGGCAGCCAGGTCGACTCCGGGTCCGCGAGCGCGGCCAGCACCAGCTCGCGCAGCTCGCCGGGCGCGTACAGCCGCAGACAGTCGGGCCGGCGGGCGGCGATCTCACGGGTGTAGTCGCCGGCCAGTGCGAGCGGGCGGCGGCCGGCGGTGATCCAGGAGTTGATCGACCCCGACGCCGAGACCTGCGCGGCCGGCGCGACGGGGACGTCCACCGACCGGAGCAGTACGTCCACGTCCTCGTCGGGCACGTACCCGGTGGTGGCGAAGTCGATGCCGTGCACCCGCGCGAGCTCGCCGAGGTCGCCGAGCAGGTGTTCGTGTCCGGTCGACGCCCGGCCGATGGCCAGCAGCCGGACCGCCGGTTGGATCCCGGCCAGTTCCTCGATGACCTCGACGTGGCCCTTCCCCGGGTAGAGGAAGCCGAAGACCCCGACCGTGGGGGTGTCGCCGCGCAGCGCCGGCGGCGCCGGTCGCGCGGGCGCCGGGCCCGCCGCCACCGGCAGCGGGATCACCGTGACCGTGGGGGGTGTGGCGGTCGGGTCGGCGGCCGACACCGCCCGGGTCAGCAGTTCCGCCTCGTGCCGGCTGGAGACCACCACCCCGGCGGCGACGGCGGCGACCGCGGCGTACGTCGCGGCCCGCCTGCGGTACAGCGAGGCCGACACCTCGGTGTGCGGCAGATCGTGGAAGGTGACCGAGAGCGCGACGCCACGTCGGCGGAGCCGCGACGCGACGTCGAGCAGCCGGTCCCGGGCGGTGGAAGACGAATCGGCGAACAGCCAGTCGTTCACCTGCAGGTGCACGAGCCGGGTGCCGAGCGGAACGGTGTCCAGCAGTGACGGCAGGGCGGCCGGGCTGGCCGCCACCAGGGCCGAGCCGCCGAACCCCAGCGCCAGCGCGGCGTCGAACAGCCGCCGGCCGAAGAGGGTGACGCCGTGGTCGTCGGGCCCGCACCAGGCCATGACGACGCCCTCCCCGCGGAACCGGGCCGCGGTGGCCGGACGCTCCCCGGTGAGCGTCACGTCAACCCCAGGAGGGCGAGAGTGTCCGCGTGGCGCTGCATCCCGGCGTCGAGCACCCACGGATTGTCGAGATACCAGCGCTGCTGGGCGGCGTGCACGGTGTCCGCGCCGACTCGCTCACCCCGCACGGTCCAGTGGTCGACCGGGTCGGCGTCGATACCCAGCGCCGCCAGCACGGGCGCCTCGACCGGCGCCACGACCTCCCCCAGCAGCACCCGACCGGGGTCGGCGGCCACCGGAGCGACGCCGATGGCCTCCTGCAGGCGGCGGGCCAGCTCGACCAGGATCCGGTTGCCCGGGTGGTTGACGGTGAGCATGTCACCGGCCCGGGGCGCGGCGAACAGGTCCGAGATCGACACGTCGCAGTCACGGTCCTCGCGCCGCGCCAGCTCGGCGCGGGAGGCGTCGGCGACCGCGCGGAACGCCCCGTCGGCGGTCGGCCCCGCCACCCGGCCGGCGGCCGCGGCGAGCGTGCGCAGGTCGTGGTAGGGCACGACCGGTGGGTTGCGCCCGGGGTCGCGCGGATCGCGGACGATGACCTGCCACGGGTGCAGTCCGGCGAACCGCAGCACCGGCCAGCGGACGACCCGGGCGCCGGCGGGCAGCAGCCCGGCGAGTTCCCGGGTGCCGAGGGTGAGGTCGCGGTAGCCGTCGCGCACGGGTTGGCTGACGAGGACGTCGCAGCGGGCCAGCAGCCGTTCGAGGTGCGGGAGGTCGTCGGCGGTGAGCTCGAACACCGGCGGGATGCGGATGGTGCGCCCGTGCAGCTCGGGGGACTGGGCGATCAGCTGCCGCATCGCCTCGGCCTGGCAGTTCCCGTGCACCAGCACCACGGGGCCCGACGCGAGGTCGGCCTCCGGGTCGTCGGGGAGGCCGTAGAAGGTTCCGTAGTGTCGCGTGCGACCGTCGATCGTGGACACGTCTGGCCTGTACCCGTTCCGTTCCGGCCGAAACGGTGTCCGTGCACGTCCGCTGCAGCACATCACAAGGGAGAACGCCGATGTCGGGAGAGGTCATCCGGGTGGCGTCCATCCCGTCCGCGCATCCCTACGTCGAGCATCTCGGCGACCCGGCGGGCGACCGGGTGCACCGGCTCCCCGACCCGCTCCCGGCGGTCGCCGATCCGCTGCCCGGACAGTGGTGGCCGCCGGTGATGCTGGAGCCGGAGTGGGTGCGTGACCATCCGGCGGACTTCGACGTGATGCACCTGCACTTCGGGTTCGACGCTGCCTCCCCGGACCGGTTGCGGCAGTGGGTGGCCGCGCTGCGGGCCACCCGGAAACCGTTGGTGTTCACCGTGCACGACCTGGTGAATCCGCACTTCGCCGACCCGGGCACGCATCTCGCGGCCCTGGACGTCCTGGTGCCCGCCGCCGACGCGGTGCTCACGCTGACCGCGGGCGCGGCCGCCGAGATCGGCGCCCGCTGGGGACGGCACGCGATGGTCGTGCCGCACCCGCACGTGGTGCCCCTGGACCGCCTGCGGACCCCGGCCGACCGACCGGGAACCGGCGCCGGCCGGTTCGTCGTCGGCCTGAGCGCCAAGAACCTCCGGGCGAACATCGATCCGGTGCCGCTGCTGGCCGCCCTGCTGCCGGCCCTGCCCGGACTTCCCGGTGTGCACCTGGAGGTCGACGTGCACCGGGAGGTGATGGACCCGTCGCGTACCGATCCCCGGGCGGTCGCGTTCCGCGCCCTCGTCGCGGAGCACCACGACCACCCGCGGTTCAGCGTCATCCCGCACGACCGCTACTCCGACGAGGAGCTGTTCGCCCACCTCGAGGCACTGGACCTGTCCGTGCTGCCCTACCGGTTCGGCACCCACTCCGGCTGGCTGGAGGCCTGCGTCGACCTCGGGACCGCGGTGCTGGTTCCCGACACCGGCCACTACGCGGGTCAGCACGGGCACCCGACGTACCGGTTCCCCGGCGGGCGCGGCGTCGGTGGCACGGATCTCGTCGAGCGGGTCACCGCCGTGCAGGACGGACGCGTCGACGCCCGTCCGCCGCGACCGGACCGCCTGGACCAGCGCAGACGGGTGGCCGCGACCCACCGACAGGTGTATGACGGCGTGCTCGCCGCCACTTCTGGGTAAGCCCCTGGCGCGACCGGACCACGGCGCGCGCCACGCACTCAGGAGGAGACAGGAGGCGGTCGATGCTGCCGCACAGGCCGGACCGGACGACATCACCGCAGACGTCGGACGCATTCAAGATCCTGGTCATCTCCTCGCTCCGATATCCCATCGCCGAACCCTTCGCGGGCGGCCTCGAGGCCCACACCCACGCGCTGGCCCTGGGCCTGCGCGAACGCGGCCACTCCGTCCTGGTCGCCGGGGCCGTGGGCAGCGACCCCGACGTCGTCGGGCACGAGTTCGGCATGATGCCGCCCAGCCGGCCCGGCGAACGCGCCGACATCACCGAGAACGACGAGGTGCGCGCCGCCGAGCACCGCTGTTTCACCGCCCTGATGGACGACGTCCGCGACGGCCTCCTCGGGTCGTTCGACCTGATCCACAACAACTCGCTGTACTCGGTCCCGGTCGAGCGCGCCGCGACCCTGCCGTACCCGATGGTGAGCGTGCTGCACACTCCGCCGCTCTACTGGTCCGAGCGCGTACTCGGCGACAAACGCCACCGCGACAGCGATTTCGTCGCCGTCAGCGCCTCCACCGCCCGTTCGTGGGCTCCGTTGCTGACGCCCCGCGTGGTGCTCAACGGCGTCGACACCGACGCCTGGCCGGCAGGCCCCGGTGGCCCCGGCGCGGTGTGGTCCGGACGCATCGTCGCCGAGAAGGCGCCCCACCTGGCGATCCAGCTGGCCCGGGCGGCCGGCCTGCCGTTGACCATCGCCGGGCCGGTGATGGACACCTGCTACTTCGACGCCGCCGTCGCGCCCCACCTCGGTGACGACGTCCGCTACGTCGGGCACCTCGAGCGCGCCGAGCTCGCGGCCCTGGTGGGGTCCAGCGCGGTCGCCCTCGTCACCCCCGTCTGGGCCGAACCGTTCGGCATGGTCGTCGCCGAGGCGATGGCCTGCGGCACTCCGGTGGTGGCCTTCGCCCGCGGGGGAATCCCGGAGATCGTCGACCCGTCGTCGGGGCGGCTGATCGACCCGCCCGCGGACGACGTCCTCGACGCCGCTGATCTCGCCCGCGCCACGGTGGCCCTGCACGAGGCCGCCGCACTGGACCGTGCCGGCGTCCGCCGGTTCGCCGTCGAGCGGCTCAGCCTGGACGCGATGCTCACCGGCTACGAAGCGGTCTACCGCGACGTGCTGCGCGACCACGCGTGATCGGCTACTACGTCCACCACCAGGGCCGGGGCCACCTCACCCGGATGCTGTCCATCACGGCCCGGTTGCAGTCCCCGGTGACGGTGTTGTCGTCGCTGGCCCCGCCGCCGGAGGCCGCCCACCTGCCGTGGGTCCGGCTCAGTGCCGACGACTCGGGCGAGCACTTCCGGGACGCCGACGCGGGCGGCACCCTGCACTGGGTGCCGCGGCACCACCCCGGGCTCCGGGGGCGGATGGCCGCCGTCGCCGCCTGGATCGCCCGACACGACCCCGAGCTGGTGGTCGTGGACGTCTCGGTGGAGATCGCCACCCTGTGCCGGCTGCTCGGGGTACCTACGGTGGTGATGGCGATGCGCGGTGACCGTTCCGACCGCGCCCACCGGCTGGCCTACGACGCGGCGGACGCCCTGGTCGCCCCCTGGTCGGCCGATTTCCCGGAGCCGGGCTGGCCGGAGCACTGGTACGCGAAGACCTTCCACACCGGCGCCCTGTCCCGCTTCGCCGGCCGCCCGGTGCCGCAGCGGGCACGCCACGCCGGTCCCCGCCGCGTGCTCGTGCTGTGGGGGTCCGGCGGCACGGGACTGACCCGGGCCCAGTTGGCGGCGGCGCGGTCGGTGCCGTCGACGGTCTGGCGGGTCGCCGACGGCGGGCTCGCCGCCGACGAGGTCTGGGACGCCCTGCAGTGGGCCGACGTCGTCGTCACCCACGCCGGACAGAACGCGGTCGCCGAGGTCGCCGCCGCCCAGCGGCCGGCCGTCGTGATCGCCGACGACCGCCCGCACGGGGAGCAGCGGGCCACGGCCGTCGCGGTCGGCGCCACCGGTGCGGCCGTCGGGGTGATCGGCTGGCCGGCGGGTGCCGACTGGCCCGGTCTGATCGACCGGGCCACGGCCCTGGACGGCCGGGGCTGGCGCCGGTGGACCCATCCGCAGGCCGCCGCGCGCGCGGCCGGCCACATCGAGACCCTCGCCGCGACCCGGCTCTCCGCGTGAGCCCGACCTGTGCGGTGATCACGCTCGTCCACGGGCGGGCCGATCATCTCCGCGAGCAGCAACGCGGACTCGCCGCCGCCACCGTCCGACCCGACCACTACGTGGTCGTGGCGATGGACGACCCGGCAGCCGTCGAGGCGACGTCGACCGGTCCGCTGGCCGGTTCCGGGATCGCCGTCCACGCGATACCGCTGTCGGCCCAGCCGCACCTGCCGCTGGCCGCCGCGCGCAACGCCGGTGCCCGTGCCGCGCTGGCCGCCGGGGCGGAGGTGCTGGTGTTCCTCGACGTGGACTGCATCCCGTCCCCGGGCGCGATCGGCACGTACCGCACCACGGTCGCCGCACATCCCGGTGAGCTGCACTGCGGCACCGTGCGGTACCTCGACGAGACCCACAGCCGCGCGACGCCCCCGGTCCTCGTCGGACCGCCGCACCCCGCCCGCCCGGCACCGGAACCCGGACAGACCGTGCCCTCCACCGAGTGGCCCCTGTTCTGGTCGCTGTCGTTCGCGGTGGACGCCGCGACCTGGCGGCGGCTCGGCGGCTTCCACGAGGCCTACACCGGCTACGGCGCGGAGGACACCGACTTCGGGCTGTCGGCGCACGAGGCGGGCGTGCACCTGCGCTGGGTCGGCGGCGCCGACGTGTACCACCAGCACCACGCCTCGGAGTCCCCGCCGGTGCGCCACCGCGACGACATCCTGCGCAACGCCGCGGTCTTCCATGCCCGGTGGGACCGGTGGCCGATGGAGGGCTGGCTGCGCCGCTTCGCCGACCTCGGCATCGCCCGGTTCCGCGACGGCCGTTGGGAGGCGGTCGGCCCGCCGCCCCGGACACCCGTGACCGACGCCACCCCGGGTCGGCGGTGACGCCGGACTGATCGACGTCGCCGCCGCGTTGCACAGGGTGCCGATGTATCGGTGACGACGGACGGGAACGGGCGATGATGGCGGCGGTGGGCGTGCGGACGGCGCTGCGATCGGCGCGCCGCCCGACGCGGCTCCCCGGCGGCGCCCGGGCCCGCGGACGCCGGCTGGCCCGGTTCGCCGTGGTCGGAGCCGGCGCGACCGGCCTGCAGGTCGTTCTGTTCGCGCTGCTGCACGTCCTGGTCCCGCTGTTCTGGGCCAACCTGATCGCCTGGGGCGCGTCCACCGTGGTGGGCAACCAGGTGAACCGCTCGCTGACCTTCGGCCGGCACGGACGGCCCGGCGCCTCGCGCGACTTCGCGGTGTCCAGCGCGTTCAGCCTGGTGGGGCTCGCTGTCACCACGCTCGTGTTGCTGCCCGTCGACGACCAGCCGACGATCGCACTCGTCGTCCTCGTCGCGGTCAACGCCGTCGTCGGTCTCGGCCGCTTCCTCGGTCTGCGCCGCTGGTTCGCCGGTCACGACCCGGCGGACCCGGTGGTCTGACCGCCGACATCGCCGGATGACCCAACGGCGGGCCTGTGCGACGCTGGGCCCATGCGGATGCAGTTCTCCTCGGGGCCCGATCCCACCGACCTGTTGACCCTGCCGTGGTCGACCCCGTTGATCGACTGGCCGAAGGACCTGACGGTCACGCTCCCCCGGGGCATCTCCCGGCACATCGTCCGCTTCGTCCGCATCGGCGGCATCGTGTACGCGATCAAGGAGATCTTCCCGGCGCTGGCGGAGTCCGAGTACGCGATGCTGCGCGAGCTGAACAAGCGGCAGATCCCCTGCGTCACCCCGGTGGGAGTGGTGTCCAACCGGGTCGACGCCGACGGCAACCCGCTGGACTCGGCGCTGGTCACCAAGCACCTGCGCTTCTCGCTGCCCTACCGGGCGCTGTTCTCCCGGCGGATGGACCCCGACCTGGAGCCGAAGCTGCTCGACGCGCTGGCCGAGCTGCTGGTGAAGCTGCACCTGGCGGGGTTCGCCTGGAAGGACTGCTCGCTGTCGAACACGCTGTTTCGCCGGGACGCGGGCGCGCTGGCCGCCTATCTCGTCGACGCCGAGACCGGGGAGTTGCGCGAGCAGCTGTCGACCGGTCAGCGGATGCACGATCTCGACATCGCCGAGACCAACCTGGCCGGCGAGCTGCTGGACCTGGAGATGAGCGGCCTGCTGCCACCGGGCGTCGACCCGATGGACACCGCACTGTCGGTGATGGCCCGCTACGAGCAGCTGTGGAGCGAGCTGACCACCGCGCAGACCATGAGCGACGACGAATGGTGGCGGGTGGAGCAACGGTTGCGCCGGCTAAACACCCTGGGCTACGACGTGGCGCAGATCGACATCGACGACGTCGCCGGCCAGCCGCACGTGATGGTGCAGACCCAGGTCGTCGAGGCCGGGCACCACAAGCGCCGGCTGTTCGAGCTGACCGGGCTCGACGTCCAGGAGAACCAGGCCCGGCGCATCCTCAACGACCTCGACAGCTACCGGTCGCGGGCCGTGATGCCCGGGACCGACGTCGACGAGTACGCGGTCGCCCGGCACTGGCTGGCCGACGTCTTCGAGCCGGTCCTGGAGATGGTGCCGGCCGCGTTCGCCCACAAGCTCGAACCGGCCGAGATCTTCCACGAGGTGCTCGAGCACCGCTGGTTCCTCAGTGAGTCCGCGGGACGCGAGATCCGGCTGGAGGACGCGGCCCGCTCGTACCTGGTCACCGTGCTCGCCCACCGCCCCGACGAGCAGGCGCTGCTCGATCCGGAGCTGATGGGGATGGGCGGCACGGGCGGAGCGGTCGACGACGACGGCCGGCCGGTCGATCCGGACGGTGACGGATCTGGCCCCCCGGCGACCGACGACTACGGGGCGAGCTACACCGGAGCGTCGCAGGCGGTCGAGCACGGCCGGCAGTCCTGGCGCGACTGAGGACTCCCAGCGCACTCCCACACCCGTCCGGAACGTCGAGGGCGTCGGCGACGTTGCACCGGTGACGGGCACGAGGACCGGGGACATCCCCGCCGACAAGGAGCGCAGAACGATGGTGTGGCAGCCGATCGAGGTACGGCAGGCGTCGGAGACGGTCCGGCGGGTGTGGCCGCTGCTGGTCGTCCGCGGGGTGCTGATGGCCGTGTTCGGGCTGGCCACGCTCGTCTGGCCGTCGCTGACGGCGGTGGTCCTGATCGCCGTGTTCGGCGCCTACGCCGTGGTCGACGGCATCGTCACGCTGGCCTACGGCTTCCGCCGCCGGCGGTCGCGGCAGGGCGGCAACGGCTGGCTGCTGCAGGGCGGCATCGCGGTGGTCGCGGGCCTGATCGCCCTGTTCTGGCCGGCCGCCACCGGCGCCGTGGTGCTGTTCGTGCTCGGCTTCTGGGCGTTGCTGATCGGTGTGGTCATCGCGGCCATCGGCCTGCAGCTGCGCCGCACCAGCCCCCGCTTCTGGTGGGCGCCGGCGCTGCTCGGCCTGCTCGGCGTCATCTTCGGCCTGATCATGATCTTCCAGCCGGCCGAGACCATGGTGGCGCTCGCGTCGATCCTCGGTGTGCTCACCCTGATCGGCGGCGTGATGCTCGTCGCGGGTGGTCTGCGGCTGCGGAAACTGCAGCTGGGCTAGTCTGAGGACGGTCCGCGCCCGTCGGGCGGACCGGTCCCGCCGCCTTAGCTCCAACGGTAGAGCGCCTCACTTGTAATGAGATGGTTGTCGGTTCGAATCCGACAGGCGGCTCTGTTTTCGCAGGTCATGATGGGTGTCGTGGCACGGCGGTCCGGGTTGTCCGCCTTGACAGCGCGGCGGCCGTCCGGTCACCATCGTCGGACCGGGTCGGGGGGCCTGACGGTGTGCCGATCACCCCGGACCGACCGTCACACCCGCGTACCGCCCGATCATCACCACCGACCGACACGACCCTGAGGCGCCCCACCGGGCCGCCCGGCACGGCCGACCACCGGAGGACACCATGACCACCACGACACCCGACACGACCGACGTCACCCACGCCGACGGCACCCCGCCGATGAGTGCGCCGACCTACCGGGCCTGCGCCTGCGGCTGGTCCACCAGCGGCGGCAGCCATTCCAGCGCGGTGGATCTGCTGCAGGAGCACCTGGCCCCGTTCACCTCCGGAGCCGACGCGGGCTGAGCGCCGCGGTCGCGCGACCCGGCCCGCGTGCGGCCGAGCCGGCACCGACGCCGGTCTGCCCACCCCGGGCTGCCCGGTACGATTCCAGCAGCGTCCGGACACCTCCGTCCGGCTTCAGGACGGGAGGACCGTGATGGCGGCTGACCCCATCGATCCGACCGGCGTCCTCGCCGAGCTGTCCGGTCTGCTCCGGGCCGACCGGGATCTCGACGCGATCCTGGCCGACGTGGTCGCGATGGCGAAGCGACGGGTGCCCGGGACCGAAGAGGCCGCGATCACCCTGGTCCGCAACAAGAAGGCGGCCACCGTGGCGAGCACCGGCGGTATGGCGGTGCCGCTCGACGAGCTGCAGTACGAGATGGGTTACGGCCCGTGTCTGGACGCCGGCCGCGACAACGAGGTCAAGCACATCTCCGACGCCGCGACCGAGGGCCGCTGGGCCCGCTACCTCCCGCGCGCCCGCGAGCACGGCCTGGCCAGCTCGCTGTCGATCCCGCTGCCGGTGGAGAACTACCTCGTCGGGGCGCTCAACCTGTACGCCTCCGTCCCGGGAGCCTTCGAGCCCGCCTCGCTGGCGTTGGGCGAGGCACTCGCCGCGCACATCACCGCCGCCCTCAGTCACGCCGAGGCCCGGCGCGGCCACCGGGTGCGGGCGGAGAACCTCGAACGGGCGATGGTCACGCGCAGCATCATCGAGCAGGCCAAGGGCATCATCATGGTGCAGCGCAAGTGCACCGCCGGCGACGCGTTCGACATCCTGCGGCAGATCTCGATGGACGAGAACATGCGGCTGGCCGAGGTCGCCGCGCAGCTCGTGGAGAGCGCGTCGGGCCACCGGGTCGAGCTGTAGGTCGGGCGTGACCCGAGCTGGCGGCGTCCCGGCCGGGTCGGGCACGTCCCGTGCCGCACCCGCGGTCGCGTCCCTGGAGGAGGCGATCTTCCCGCACCTGCGCCCGGCGGCGGCCCGGCGGCTGCTGCTGTCGGCGCACCAGGTGTTCGCGCGGAAGGGCTATCCCGCCGCCACCACCCGGGAGATCGCCGCCGGCGCGGGCATGAGTCCCGCAGCCATGTACATCCACTACCGCTCCAAGCAGGACCTGCTGTTCCACCTCAGTCTGCTCGGCCACGAGGCCTGCGAAGAGGTGCTGCGGACGGCACGGGCGGCCGGCAGCAGCTCCGGGGAGCGGCTGTCCGGGATGATCGCCGCCTTCGCCGGCTGGCACGCCACCCACCACACGACCGCCCGGATCGTGCACCACGAGCTCACCTCGCTCACCCGGGACAACTTCGACGCCGTCGCGGTGATCCGGCGCCGGATCGACGGGCTGATCGCCGACGCGGTGCGGGCGGGCATCGTCGACGGCAGCTTCCGGCTCGCCGACCCCGACGGCACCGCACTGGCGATGACCTCGATGTGCGTCGACGTCGCCCGCTGGTTCCCCGCCGGCACGCTGCACTCCCCCGCCGACGTGTCGGTGCTCTACGCCGACCTCGCGTTGCGACTGGTCGGGGCCGCGTCCTGACGGACGGTTGTCGGCCGGACGCGCGGGGTACTGACCGCTTCGCGCCACTGGGCGGCGGGACCGCTGGAAAACACCGGTGACCCCTCGGCAGACGGCGCCCGGACGGAACCCATGTCCTCGCCTGTACGGCTGGCCGAATCCGCTGCCAGCACCGAACTGAACATGCTCGCGTCCCGGGCCACCGAGCTCGGCGACGACGTGTCGCTCGCCCTCACACTCGCGGTCGAGCTGGGTCGCTCCGCGCCCGCGCCGGGCTCGGGTCGCACCCTGCACCGGTGGGACATCCTGGCCACCCTGGGCGCTGCGGACCTGACCGCCGCCCGGGTGGTGGAACCCCATCTGGACGCGGTGGCGATCCTCGACGAGGCGGCCGCCGCCGGGATGCCCGTCGAGCTCGAGGCGATCGGTGCCAGCGCCGACAGCACCTGGGGCGTGTTCGCCGCCGAAGGCCCCGGGGTGGCCGTGCGGGCCACCCGGTCCGACGGCCGCTGGACGTTGCGCGGCACCAAACCGTGGTGCTCCCTGGCCGACCGGCTCAGCCACGCGCTGATCACCGCCCACACCGACGGCGGCCGCGCGCTGTTCGCTGTCTCCCTGCGCGACGGCGCCCTCGACGTCCCCGCCGGCACCTGGGCGGCCCGTGGACTGACGAACGTCCCCAGCGGCCCGCTGGTGATCGGAGCGGCGTCCGCCGTCCCCGTCGGGCCGCCGCGCTGGTACCTCGAGCGACCGGGTTTCGCCTGGGGCGGTATCGGGGTGGCCGCCGTCTGGCACGGCGGTGCGGTCGGGGTGGCCCGCCGGCTGTTCGACCACGGCTGCGACAAGCCCGAGGACCCGTTGCGGCTGGCCGCCCTCGGTGCGGTCGACACCGCACTGACCGGATCCCGATCAATCCTCGCCGCCTCCGCCGGCGCGATCGACCGGGGCACCGCCGCCCCGGCGCTGCTCGCCGCCCGGGTCCGTGGCGTCGTCGCCGCGGCGGCCGAGCTCACGCTGCTCCGCGCGGGACACACCCTGGGGCCGGCCGCGCTCGCGCTCGAGGAGACCCACGCCCGCCGGGTCGCCGACCTCACCCTGTACCTCCGCCAACACCACGCCGAACGCGACGACCTGGCACTCGGCACCACTCTCGTCAAGGACGGCCTGCCGTGGTGACCTTCACCGCCGACACCGACGGCACCCCACCCGCGGTCTGGACCACCGCCCTCGACGCGGCGGGCCTGACGCCGTTCCCGCTCGACGCGCTCACCCGGCTCGTCGTGGTCGCCGCCCACCCCGACGACGAGACGCTGGGAGCGGCCGGCCTTCTGGCGTCCGCGACCACGGCCGGCGTCGACATCGACGTCGTCGTCGCGTGCGACGGGGAGGCGTCCCACCCGCACTCACCCACGCACACTCCGGCGCAACTGGCCGCGATCCGCCGCGGTGAGGTCGCCGCGGCCCTGGCCGTGGTGGCGCCGGGCGCGACCATGACCCTGCTGCACCTGCCCGACGGCGGCCTGACGGACCGGCTCGCTCCGATGACCGAGGCCATCGCCCTCGTGCTGGCCCGCGGCGGCAGCGGTCCGGTGGTCGTCGTGTCGCCCTGGATCGGGGACGGCCATCCCGATCACCACGCCGCGGGAACCGCGGCGTCCGACGCCGCCCGCACCCACCCCGGCGCGACCGTGCTGCAGTACCCGATCTGGGCGTGGCACTGGGGCACGCCGGACGCCGGGGACGTGCCGTTGCACCGGCTGCGGGCACTGCGGCTCACCGCCGCGGTGGCCGAGGCCAAGGGACGCGCGCTGGCCGCGCACCACAGCCAGGTCACCCCGCTGTCGGAGGCGCCCGGCGACGAGATGCTGCTGCCCCGGACGCTGACCGCGTTCTTCGAGGCGGGCACCGAGTACTTCCTGACCCCGGCGGCGGCCGACACCCGGCCGCCGCCCACCGCGTTCCCGGGGGTGCCCGATCCGTCGGCGTTCCCGGTGGGATCGTCCGCAGCCGCCGACGGCAGCCTGGGCCGTGGGTTCTTCGACGACTTCTACGGCGACCGGACCGACCCCTGGGAGTTCGAGACCCGCTGGTACGAGGAACGCAAGCGGGACCTGACGCTGGCGTCGCTGCCGCGTCGGCGGTTCCGGTCGGCGTTCGAGCCGGGCTGTTCGATCGGCGTGCTGACCGCGGGGCTGGCGGCCCGGAGCGACCGTCTGCTCGCCGCCGACATCGCGCGCCGTCCCCTCGATCTCGCGCGGCGACGGCTCCGTGACGCCACCCACGTCGCCTTCGAGCAGCTGCAGGTACCGCGGGACTGGCCGGCCGGGCCCTTCGACCTGGTCGTCCTGTCCGAGGTCGGGTACTACTGCGACAGCGACGATCTCGACCGGTTGATCGACCGCGCCGTGGCGTCCCTGACCGACGACGGCGTGCTGGTGGCGTGCCACTGGCGGCATCCGGTGGCGGAGTACCCGCTCCGCGGTGACGACGTGCACGACCGGCTCCGCGAACGGTCGGGCCTGGACGTCCTGGCCACCCATGTCGAGGCGGACTTCCGGTTGGACGTCCTCGTCCGGCCCCCGGCGGTGTCGGTGGCCGCGGCGGACGGGCTCCTCGGGTGACGGCGATCGACCGGATCGCCGTGGTGATCCCGGCCCGCAACGAGGAACGGCGTCTCGGGCGGGCGTTGACGGCCGTCCGCGGCGCGGCGCGCACGCTGGCCGAGTCCGCTCCCACCGTCGTCACCGACGTGGTGGTCGTGCTGGACCGCTGCACCGACGGCACCGCGGACGTGCTGCAACGGTTCCCGGAGGTGCGGGCGGTGACCAGCACGGCGGGGATGGTGGGGGCGGCGCGCCACCGCGGCGTCGGCGCGGCACTCGGCGATCCGGCCGTGCTCACCGCCCGGACCTGGATCGCCACCACCGACGCCGACTCGGTCGTCCCGGTCGACTGGTTGGGCCGGCACCTGGCCATCGCACGTGACGGCGCCGACCTGCTGCTCGGCACGGTCGTCCCAGACCCGGCCGAGCTCGACGAACGGGCCCTGGCCGCCTGGACGGCCCGGCATCCGCAGGTGGACGGGCATCCGTACGTCCACGGCGCCAACCTCGGTGTCCGGGCCGACACCTACGTCCGGGCCGGCGGTTTCCCCGAGGTCCGGGAACACGAGGACGTCCTGCTGGCCGCGGCGGTGCGGGCCCTCGGCGGGGTGGTGGTCAGTCCGGCCGGGGGGCCGGTGCGGACCTCCGCGAGGACGGTCGGGCGGACACCCGGCGGGTTCGCCGAGTACCTGGGCGCCCTGCAACGGCAGGCCGGTGTCGGCGGGGAGCTGTCACCCGCCGGACTCGGCCAGCAGTGAAGCCGCGTCCTTGTCGGGACGCAATCCCCGCCAGCTGGACGCCCGGATGCGGTGCGTGTCGGTCCATTCGGCGAAGCTGATCTCCCCGACGAGCTCCGGGTCCACCCACACCGCGTCCTTGCGCTCGGCGGCCGGCAGCGTGTCGGCGAACGGGGACGTGCTGCGGCGCAACGGCGCCAGCTTCGCCATCAGCGTGTCCAGCGCGGCCTGGTCGAAGCCGGTGCCCACCTTGCCGGCGTAACGCAGTCCCCCACCGTCGGGCACTCCCACGAGCAGCGACCCCAGCGAGCCGGCCCGGTTGCCGTTCCCGGGCCGGTACCCGCCGATGACGACCTCGAGGTCGTGGAAGTTCTTGATCTTCAGCCAGTTCCGCGAGCGCTTCCCCGGCCGGTACACCGAGTCCCGGCGCTTGGCGACGATCCCCTCCAGCTTGTGCGCCCGGGTGTGGGCCAGCGCGGTGGTCGCCGGACCGGGCAGCTCCTCGGGGGTGTGACAGCTGATCCCGTCGAAGGCCATCGCCGCCAGCAGCTTCCGCCGGTCGTCGTAGCGCTTGTTCAGCAACGACACGCCGTTGAGCGCCAACAGGTCGAAAGCCAGGAACTCCACGGGGATCTCGTCCCGCAGCCGGGCGATCTCGGCGGGCTGGGAGACGTTCATCCGGCGTTGCAGCCGCGAGAAGCTCGGCACCCCCGGTGTGGCGAAGGCGACGATCTCCCCGTCCAGCACCGCGTCGAGATCACCCAGCAGCGCGGTCATCTCCACCAGCTCGGGATAGGTCGCGGTGATGTCGTTGCCGTTGCGTGACATCAGCGTGAGCTCGCCGTGCCGGACGTGGGCCAGGGCCCGGACGCCGTCCCACTTGTTCTCGTACGCCCAGGCGACACCGTCGTCGATCTCGGCGACCGTGCCCAGCGTCGCGAGCATCGGCTCCAGCTCCCGCCGGTCGACCGGCCGCCGCGCAGCGGTGGTCCCGCCGGGCTGTTCGCGGGTGCGGTGCAGCAGCCAGTTCTTGCCGTTGGTGCGGATCAGCGCGAACCGGCCCTTCGCGCGGTCCCCGCGCAACGTCATGATCACCTCGTCGGGGCGCCACTTCTCGGCCTCGTAGGTGCCCGAGTCCCAGATGGTCATCTCGCCGCCGCCGTACTCCCCGTGCGGGATGCTGCCCTCGAACGTCGCGTACTCCAGCGGATGGTCCTCGGTGTGCACGGCCAGGCGGTTGGACCGCGCGTCCTCCGGGATCCCTTTGGGCACCGCCCAGCTCACCAGCACCCCGTCGTGCTCCAGCCGCAGATCCCAGTGCAGCGCGCGGGCGTGGTGCTCCTGGATCACGAAGGTGTTCCCCGCACCCCGTGGCAGCGGGCCGGGCTCGGGCACCGGCTCCGGGGTCTTCGCCCGGTCCCGCTTGGCGCGGTAGATGGTCAGCTTCGCGCCGGGCTCCTCCTCGCTGCCCCAGCTGCCGCCGCCGCCGAACCGGCCGCCGCCGCTGACCGGGGCGTCCCGGGGCTGCGGCGCGGCCTCCGGGCCCAGGGCGGCCAGCAGGTCGCCGTCCTCCCGGGCGCGCCGGAGGACCTCGTCGAACATCAGGTGCTGCAGGTCGGGCGCCTCGATCTCCGCCCAGCTGCGGGGGGCCGCGGCCGTCGCGTGGTCCCGCCCGCGCAGTGAGTACGGCGAGATCGTCGTCTTGGCGACGCTGTTCTGACTCCAGTCGATGAACACCTTGTCGGCCCGCAGGGCCTTGCTCATCTGCGACAGGGCGAGCTTGGGCAGCCGCCGCTGGACGGTGCGGGCGATGGCGTGCGCCCAGGTGGAGATCTCCTCGGAGCTGCGGGTGCCGTCGACCCGGGCGTAGAGGTGCAGACCCTTGCTGCCGCTGGTCACCGGGACACTGACCAGGTCCTCGGCGTCCAGGTGGTCCTTGACCGCGAACGCCACCTCCGCGCACTGCTCCAACGTCGCGCCCGGCCCCGGATCGAGGTCGAAGACCACCCGGTCCGGATGGGCCGGGGCTCCGTCCGGTCCGAAGAACCATTGCGGCACATGCAGTTCCAGTGCGGCGACCTGGGCGAACCAGACCAGCACCGCTTCGGAGTCGGCCATCGGATAGCGGACCGTCCGGTCCTCGTGGCGCAGCGCCTGCGCCGGCACCCAGCCCGGCGCCGACACCTCGAGGTCCTTCTGGAAGAAGGAGTGCGACGCGGTGCCGTCGGGCCAGCGCTTGCGGGTGACCGGGCGCCGTCCGAGATGCGGGATCAGGATCGGCGCGATCGCCGCGTAGTAGGCGATGACGTCGCCCTTGGTCGTCCCCGACCCCGGATACAGGACCTTGTCCAGATTGCTCAGGCTCAGACGGCGGCCGTCGATCTCGACCTGCGTCGACTCCTTCGCCACCGGTTGTCCTCTCAGGCCGCCCCCGCTCTGGTGTCACAGCCGACCCCGGTTCATCATGGGTCACATGCGATCCATCTGGAAAGGTTCCCTCACCTTCGGTCTGGTGAACGTCCCCATCAAGGTCTACAGCGCCACCGAGGACCACGACATCCGGTTCCGGCAGGTGCACGGCCGCGACATGGGCCGGATCCGGTACAGCCGCGTGTGCGAGAAGTGCGGTGAGGTGGTGCCGTTCGAGGACATCGAGAAGGCGTTCGAAGGTGATGACGGCCAGGTCGTGATGATCACCGACGAGGACCTCGCGTCGCTGCCCACCGACCGCAGCCACGAGATCGAGATCATCGAGTTCGTCCCCACCGACCAGATCGACCCGCTGATGTACGACAAGCCGTACTACCTGGAACCGGCGACCAAGTCGCCCAAGGCGTACGTGCTGCTGCGCAAGACGCTGGAGCAGACGGACCGGATCGCCATCGCCAAGTTCGCGCTACGGCAGAAGCAGCGGCTCGCGGTGCTGCGGGTGCGTGACGACGTGCTGGTCGTGCAGACCCTGCTGTGGCCCGACGAGGTCCGCGCCGCCGAGTTCTCCGGCATCTCCGACGACGTCACCATCAGCGACAAGGAGCTGAAGATGGCGGTGTCGCTGGTCGACAGCTTCGCCGCCGACTTCAAGCCCGAGGACTTCGTCGACGAGTACCGTGCCGAGCTCGAGCAGATGATCGACGCCAAGCTCGAGGGGGGCGACGCCTTCCCCGCGGAGGAGACCTCCGACGGCGAGGACGCCGAGGTGCTCGACCTGCTCGCCGCGCTGCAGCGCAGCGTGGAGCGGCAGAAGGGCGGCGGCGCGGCCGCCGACGCAGACAAGCCCGCCGCCACGAAGAAGGCCGACCCGGAGCCCGAGGACAAGCCCGCCCCCAAGCGCCGGGCGCCCGCCAAGCCCCGCGCGACCGCCGCCAAGAAGGCCGACGCCGACGCCGACGGGGCTGCCGCGAAGCCGGCCGCCCGGACCCGGAAGGCCAAGTCCGCCTGAGTCCGGGTCCCCAGGTTTCGGGGTGATTGTGTTCGCTGAGCAGTCACAATCACCCCGAAACCTGGCGTTGTGGATGGGGACGGCGGGCGACGGCACGACCCTGTCAGGGTCGCGCGATGCAGGATCTACGTCTCATCGCGCGCCAGGAGGGGCTGATCAGCCGGCAGCAGGCGCTGACGGCGGGTCTCAGCCCGTCGGCGATCACCCGCCGCATCTCCACGGGCCAGTGGGTCCGGGTGCTACCCGGGGTGTACCGCCACCTCGCGAGCCCGGTGTCGGACCTGATGTGGGTGCACGCCGCGCAGCTGTGGCTCGGTCGGGCCATGGTGCTGCACGGGAACTGGGCGGCGTGGTGGCACGACCTGCGTCCCGAGCCGTCCGGGCCCGTCACTGTCACCGTCCCGCGTCACGCACGGAGCCGGTCACACGCCTACGTGAAACTTCGCCGGCGCGACCTCGAGCCGGTCGACGTCGTCGAGCTCCGAGGTGTCCGGGTCACGACCCGCCAGCTGACCGCACTGGAGAACGCTCGGCTGCCGGACGGCCAGAACACCTTCGACCGGGCGTTGCAACGTCACGTCAGGGTGCCCGAGCTCGAGCGCACCATCACCCGGTTGTGGCACGCCTACGGTGTGATCGCGGCGCGGGACTCGTTGTCGCTCGCCACGGACGGGACGGTTTCCCCGCCGGAGCGGACCCTCGCCGCTGCGCTGCGCGGTGCCGGCGTGGACCAGATCCGTGCCGGCGTCACCGTGGTGGCCGGCGGTCGCCAGTTCTGGCTCGACTTCGCCGACGTGCGACGCAAGCTCGCGATCGAGGTCGACGGCGTCAAGGCCCACACCGACCCCGCCGTGTTCGCCTCCGACCGCACCCGGCAGAACCTGCTGATCCGCGACGGCTGGACGGTGCTGCGCTACACGCCCTGGCAGATACGCGAGGACGTTACCGCGATCATCGCCGAGATCCGTTCCACCTTGCAGCTTTCGGGGTGATCGTGTTCGCTCAGCGGTCACGATCACCCCGAAACCTGACACGGGCTCAGATGGCCATCGCCTCGCGGACGGACCCCGCCGATTCCCGGCCGCCGTCCCCGGTGGCGCTGACGCGGCCGGAGGCCAGCACGTAGTAGCGGCTGGAGGCGTCCAGCGCGAAGCCGACGTGCTGCTCGATGAGCAGCACCGAGAGGCCGCCCCGGGCGGCCAGGTCGATCACGGTCCGCTGGATGTCGGCGACGATCGACGGCTGGATGCCCTCGGTCGGCTCGTCGAGGATGAGCACCCGCGGCTCGGTGATCAGTGCCCGGGCGATCGCCAGCTGCTGCCGCTGGCCGCCGGACAGCAGGCCGGCCTTGCGGCCGCTCAGCTCGGCGAGCACCGGGAACATGGTCAGCGCCTCGTCGATCAGCTCGCGGCCCCGCCGCCGGCCGTCCGCAACCACCTGGAGGTTCTCCATCGTGGTCAGCTGCCCGAACGACTGCTGCCCCTGCGGCACGTACGCCATCCCGCGGGCGACCCGTTGGTACGGCCGCAACCCGGTGATGTCCTCGCCGTCGAGCAGCACCCGGCCCGAGCGGACCTTGAGCAGCCCCATGGCCGCCCTGATCAGGGTCGACTTGCCAGCCCCGTTGTGCCCCATCACCGCGGCCACCCCGTCGGCGGGCACCTCCACGGTCACCCCGTGCAGCACGTCGGACCGGGTGTAGCCGACGGTCACATCGATCAACGACAGCATCAGATCTCCACTCCGGACGAGGCGGCGGTGCCGAGATACACGGCCTGCACACGTGGGTCGGCCTGCACCTGGGCGACCGAGCCCTCCGACAGCACCTTGCCGGCGGCCAGCACGGTGACGGACTTGGCGAAGCTGCGCATGAAGTCCATGTCGTGCTCGACGATGACCACCGTGCGTTCCTGCGAGATGCGTTGCAGCAACTCGCCGGTGGCGTTGCGTTCGTCGTGGCTCATGCCGGCGACGGGCTCGTCGAGGAGCAGCAGCTGGGCGTTCTGCACCAGCAGCATCCCGATCTCCAGCCACTGTTTCTGCCCGTGCGACAGGACGCCGGCGAGCGTGTCGACCTGAGCGGTCAGCCGGATCGTCTCCAGCGCGGCGGTGACCTCCGCGGGCACACCGGCCCGCCGCCGGAGCAGGGTCAGCGGCGTCCGTCCCGCCCCGGCGGCGATGTCGAGATTCTGCAGGACCGTGAGGTCCTCGAACACGGTCGAGGTCTGGAACGTCCGGCCGACGCCGAGGCGGGAGATCCGGTGGACCTTGCGGCCCTGCAGTTGGTTCCCGGCGAACTCGATGTGACCGGTGGAGTCCACCAGACCGGAGATGGCGTCGATGATCGTCGTCTTGCCGGCGCCGTTGGGTCCGATGAGGAACCGCAGGTCGCCCTTGAGGACCGTCAGGTCGACGGCGTCGACGGCGACGAACCCGTCGAAGGAGACCGTCAGCTTGCTGATCTCGAGGTAGTCGGTCGCCATCAGGCCATGCTCCCCACGTCGTGCTTGACGGTCTCGACGGGATTCGCCGCGGGCGGATCCGTCCGGCCCCGGCGCCTGTCGTCCCACCGGCCCCGCGCGTTGCGGATCGCCGCGCCGACGCCGGCGATACCGCCGGGCAGGAACGCGATGACCACGATGAACAGCGCACCCTGGATGTAGGTCCAGAACGCGGGGAACTGCTCCGAGAGCGTGCTCTGGGCCCACGCAACGCCGATCGCGCCGAGCACCGGGCCCCAGAGGGTGCCGCGGCCGCCGATGGCCACGCCGATGAGCATCGCGATGGACGGCGCGACCCCGACGTCCAGTGGCGTGATGATGCCGACGACGGGCACGAACAGCGCGCCACCGATGCCCGCCATCGCGGCCGCGATGACGTACGCGACGACCTTGACGTTGGCCGGGTCGTACCCGAGGAACCGGACCCGCTCCTCCGAGCTCTGGCAGGCGCGGAGCAGCTCGCCGTAGCGGCTGTTGCGCAGCTGCCGGGCGATCGCCACCATCACCAGCAGGAAGCCCGCGGCGATGAAGAACAGCATCTTCTGGTTGGCGGGGTCGTCCAGGTCGTAGCCGAAGAACGACCGGAAGTTGTTGAGCCCGTTGGTGCCGTTGGTGTAGTTCCCCGACTGCGAGCCGAGCACGATGATGAGCAGCGCGAACGCCGCGGCCAGCGCCTGCGACAGGATCGCGAAGTACGCGCCACGGACCTTGCGCTTGAAGGTCGCCAGCCCCAGCACCAGCGCCACCAGGGCGGGCAACAGCGCGATCGCCACGATCGTGACGATGCCACTGCGGAACATCTCGACCCACCCGGGCAGGAAGTCCGTCGTCGGCGGCATGTAGTCGGGAGCCCGTCCGGGGCCGGCGTCGTCCAGCTTCATGTGCAGGCCCATGGCGTAGGCACCGAGCCCGAAGAACACGCCCTGTCCGAGGGTGAGCATGCCGCCGCTGCCCCACGCCAACCCGATGCCGACGGCGACGATGGCGAAGCAGAGGTAGCGCGCGAGCAGGTTGAGGCGGAAGTCGCTGAGCACCGCCGGGGCCAGCACGAAGAGCACCGCGGCGGCGACGAGGAACGGGATGAACGCCGAGAACCGGCTCGAGGTCAGCGCTTTCATGCCAGGCTCCGGGTGCGCACGTTGAAGATGCCCTGCGGCCGCAGTTGCAGGAACGCGACGATGGCGACGAAGACGATGATGCGGGCCAGCGAGGCGTCGTAGATCTTCTCCAGCGCCGCCTGGCCGATGCCGAGGACGAACGCGGCGATGACCGCACCCTTGATCTGCCCGATGCCTCCCACCACGACGATCAGGAAGGCGTTGATGATGTAGGACTGCCCGACCGAGGAGTTCACCGGCGACAGCTGGGTGAGGGCGACGCCGGCGATACCGGCCAGCCCGGAGCCGAGGAAGAACGTCAGCCGGTCGGTGGCGCGGCTGGAGATGCCGGAGCACTCGGCGAGCTGGCGGTTCTGCACGGTGGCGCGGATGCGGCGTCCCAGCGACGTGGTCTTCAGCGCGACGGACAGGCCGACGACGGTGACGACGGCGAGCACCAGCACGAAGACCCGGGTCTTGGGGAAGTCGAAGCCGAACAGCTCCAGCGGACCCTGCAGCCAGGTCGGCGTCCGTACCGACTTGCCCTGGGTGCCGAAGATGTTCTTGGCCAGCTGCTGCAGGATGAGCGACACACCGTAGGTCACCAGCAGGGTGTCCAACGGGCGGTGGTACATCCGTCGCAGCAGCGTCATCTCGAGCACGACGCCCAGCAACCCGCCGACCAGGAACGCCACCGGGATGGAGAGCAGCAGGCCGACGCCCGCGTTGTCGAACAGTCCCTGCACGACGAAGGCGGTGTAGCCGCCGGCCATGATGAACTCGCCGTGCGCCATGTTGATGACGCCCATCTGACCGAAGGTCAGGGCCAGACCGATCGCCGCGAGCAGCAGGATCGATCCGATGCTCAGGCCGGTGAAGACCTGCGAAACCACTACATCCATCGGGACTCCGAGGGTCGGGGTGGGTGACTGCGGTGCCGTGGTGGACCCGGCGGCGGGGCGGTGGGCCCCGCCGCCGGGGTCGTCAGCTCAGGCCGGCGGCCCAGGGGTAGGTGGTCAGGTACGGATCCGGCTCGATGGGCGCCGGCGAGGTCCACTCGGTGTAGATGAGCCCGTCCTCGGCGACCTTGCCGATCAGCGCGGTCTTGGCGATGTGGTGGTTGTCGCCGTTGATGGTGACGGTCCCCTCCGGCGCCTCGAAGCTGACTCCGCCGGCGTTGGCCTGGATGTCGGCGACGGCGAAGGACTTGCCCTTCTCGACGGTGTTCTTCCACAGGTACATAGACGTGTAGGCGGCTTCCATCGGGTCCGACGTCACGCGGTCGTCCCCGTACTTGGCCTTGAAGTCCTCGACGAACTTCTTGTTGGCTGGCGTGTCCAGCGTCTGGTAGTAGTTCCACGCGGTCAGCTGACCGACGAGGTTCTCGACGCCGACGCCGGAGACCTCCTCCTCGGCGATGGACACCGAGACGACCGGCATGGTGTCGGCGGCGAGCCCGACGTTGCGGTACTCCTTGAAGAAGGAGACGTTGGCGTCGCCGTTGAGGGTGTTGAACACCGCGCCGGCACCGGAGTCCTTGACCTTGGTGATGATCGTGGAGAAGTCGGCGCCCGAGGCCAGCGGCACGTACTCCTCACCCTTGATCTCCATACCGTTCGCCGCGGCCCAGGCCTTGATCTCCTTGTTGGCGGTCTGCGGGAAGACGTAGTCGCTGCCGACGAGGAACAGGCTGGTGACGCCCTGCTCCTTGAGGTAGTCCAGGGCGGGCAGGATCTGCTGGTTGGTGGTGGCGCCGGTGTAGAAGATGTTCTTGCTCGACTCCAGACCCTCGTACTGGACGGGGTAGTAGAGCAGGGCGTCGTTGCTCTCGAAGACAGGCAGCATGGCCTTGCGAGAGGAGGAGGTCCAGCCCCCGAAAACCGCAGCGACGCAATCGCTCTGGATGAGCTTGGTCGCCTTCTCGGCGAAGGTGGCGGGTTCGGAGGCGCCGTCCTCGGCGACCACCTCGAGCTGCTTGCCGAGGACGCCGCCCGCGGCGTTGATCTCGTCGGCGGCCATCATCAGCGACTCCTGGACGGTCTTCTCGCTGATCGCCATCGTGCCGGAGAGCGAGTTGAGGAACCCGATCTTCACGGAGTCGCCCGAGGTGTCGACGCAGGAGGCGCCCGCGGCGGCCGGAGTGGCCGATCCGGCGGACGAGCTGGTCGTCGTCGAGCCGCCGGCCTGCGGGGTGATCTTGCTGCCGCAGGCGGTCAGCACCAGGACCGCGGTCAGTCCGAGCAGTCCCGCGCTCGTGATGTTTCGTCGGGTGTGTTTCACGGCAACGCCTTTCGCAGTTCGATGGGTGTTCTTCGCGGAACAACGGCCGGCGCGGCGCAACGGTGGGTACCGTGGGAGGCACGCCGGTCAGGAGCGCCGATCCGCCGACAGGCTTTCCGGTGGTTCGAACCGCACGCGAGATCCCCGGCCGCAGAATGCTTCTGTCCGGCACGTCTTCCCGCTCGATCCGAGAGCAACGTATGGGCGAGGTGTTTCACGCAGGGTGGCCGCCGCATTGCTGCCAGATTGCCGGGGCGGGCCCATTGTTGCCGCCAGAAGTCGTCACGACCTCGGCTCACCCGGACAGCGGCTTGACCCAGCCACCGCGGGTGTCGGCCGGCGTGAGCGCTGCGCGCGGCGTGCTCCCGGCCTACACTTCGCCGCATCGACGGAGGTGACCCGATGCCCGTTCGCTGGTACACGACGGTGATCGACTGCCAGGACGCGGCCGCCCTCGCCCGCTGGTGGGCCGGGGTGCTGGACTGGCGCATCGCCTACGAATCCGACGACGAGATCGTCCTGGTGCCGCGGCACGCCTTCGACCCGACCCGGACCCTTCCGCTGGAGCAGCGCGGGCCGGGCCTCGTGTTCGTCCCGGTGCCGGAGGACAAGCAGCGGAAGAACCGGCTGCACCTCGACCTCGCCCCCGGTCCGGTGGACGATCAACGCGCCGAGGTGGAGCGGCTGGTACGACTCGGCGCCAGTCACGTAGACGTGGGTCAACCGGACGACGCCTCGTTCGTCGTGCTCGCCGACCCGGAGGGCAACGAGTTCTGCGTGCTGTCACCGCGGGGCTGATCGCTCGGGTGGGTGATGTGACCTGCCCCATAATGCGTCCCGGTAACCCGGGTTAGCCGACGGAATGAGGGCTCCCGGCCATCAGCGGCGACTCGACCGCTTTGCCGCCCCCGGGACGGATGAAAGGATCACCGTGCCCTGAGGGGGCGGCAACGACGGCGCCACCGGTACGCCCGCCGCCCGTGTCCACCCGATGTTCTGCGAGGAGCCCCGTGGTCCGTCAGCGCGTCACGCTGATGGACGTCGCCGCCCGGGCGGGTGTGTCCAGGACGACGGCGTCGTTCGTGATGACCGGTCGTCGCGACATGCGGATCTCCAGCGCGGCGGAGCAGCGGGTGTTGCAGGCCGCACGGGAGCTGGACTACCGGCCCAATCTGCTGGCGCGCAGTCTCCGGACGAACCTGTCGCAGACGATCGGGCTGATCTCCGACGTGGTGGCCACCGAGCCGTTCGCCGGTCATCTGATCCGCAGCAGCATGACGACCGCGCTGCTGCACGATCACCTGCTGTTCGTCGGCGAGAGCGAGGGCGACCCGGCGGTCGAGGAACAGCTGGTCCGCAGCATGCTGGACCGCGGCGTCGGCGGATTCCTCTACGCGTCGTCGTCGACGCGGGTGGTCGAGGTGTCGGCGTTGTTCGAGTCGCAGCGGCTGGTGCTCCTCAACTGCCTGGCCCGGGGGGACGACGTGACCGCCGTGGTCCCGGACGAGGAGGGCGGCGGCCGACTGGCCGCGACCACCCTGCTCGACGCGGGACACCGCGACGGCATCGTGCTGGTCGGCGAGACCCTGGACCATGTGGTGGCCGGTCGGGACCGGCGACGCGGCATCGAGGCCGCCCTCGCCGACGCCGGCGCCGGACTGGCGGGCGAGGTGGCGACGACGTGGTGGCCCGAGCCGACGTTCGCCGCGATGTCTCGGATGCTCGCCGCCGGGCATCGGCCGACCGCAATCGTGTGCCTGAACGACCGGGTGGCGCTCGGTGTCTACCAGGCACTGGCCGACGCGGGGCTGTCGGTGCCCGGTGACGTGTCGGTGATCTCGTTCGACGACTCGGACCTGGCCGGCTGGGTGCGCCCCGGACTGACCAGCGTGGCGCTGCCGCACCTGGAGATGGGGCGACGAGCGACGGAGCTGCTGATGGCGCCGGCCGGGTCGCCGGTTGTGCACCGCATCGAGATGCCGCTGGTGTCGCGGGAGTCGGTAGGCCCGCCGCGCTGAGCGGAGAGTGGGCGGATGGCCCGGAAAACCAGTCAGCCCCCCGCTGGCCTGACGGCTGCGAAGGGCTGGTGGTGGCCAGGCGCGGGGTCGAACCGCGGACCTTCCACTTTTCAGGCGGACGCTCGTACCAACTGAGCTACCTGGCCTCAAACGTAGGGCCGGGCTCATGTGACTGAACCCGGCCCACGTTCGGCGACCCCGACGGGACTTGAACCCGCGACCTCCGCCGTGACAGGGCGGCGCGCTAACCAACTGCGCTACGGGGCCTCGGTGTTGCTGAGACCTTGGTGCTGAACTGCGTGACGCTGGGACTACTTTACTGCCTCGTGGAGGTGCTCGTGACCTCTGCGCTGCGTACCCCCAACGGGATTCGAACCCGTGTTACCGCCGTGAAAGGGCGACGTCCTAGGCCACTAGACGATGGGGGCTGGAGGAACTCCGCCTCCAACGGCCATCCGTTGGGAGCGAGTCAACTATAGGGGACGAGGTGCGGCGCTCCCAAATCCGCCACGGCGCCCTGCTCCGACGGGGCAGTCGCGCCGCACTCGACCTGTCCACAAGGATCAGATCGTTACTCCCCATCGCCACCGTGGTCGGTACGCTACTCCGATCGGGTCGCGCCAGGCGGGGCCCACGTCGGCGAACGTGGACAGGGGTTCTGGTGGGGCGACGAACGACCGACACGCGACGTGCGCTGCTGGCGCTGATCACCGCGGGGTTGAGTGTGACCGGGATCGCTGCCTGCAGCGCCGGGCAGGCCAACCCGGGAACCACGCTGGCGCCGGTGGACAGCTCGGCGAGTCGGAGCGAGGCGCTCTCCACCGCCACTGATGCCTCGTCCAGTTTGGGGTCCGGAACCGCAGCGCAGCCGACCGATGGCGGATCCCGGTCTGAAACAACGCCCCAGACCCCCGAGTCGACAAGTTCAGAGCCCACGAAGATGCCATGGTCGAATTTGGACCTCAGCCCAGACCAGGTCCGTGAAGCACAGGCAGCGCTCGACGCTTATGTCGGATACCGCCGCGTCTCGGACCTCACCTTCACCGACCCTCGGAGGGATTGGGCTTCAGAGATATACGAATACGCAGCAGACCCAGTGGCGTCTAATCTTGTAAAGTTTGTCAGGGACCCCGCGTTCCAACAGGGCAGCGGAGAAGGCCGCACGATCATCGACCCTCGAGTTACGGAAGTAGGAACTGGAACAGTCGAACTCAGCGACTGTGTCGATAACACTGCTTCCATCTTCGTCGATGCGAATGGAAATTCGCTCATTGCGCCCGATGCACCCGGCTTCTACCGTCGCCATCCGGCAACGGTGTCAGTCAGCCAAATCGACAACCGATGGCTGGTAACCTCCGTGGTTAACGACTTCAGTGTCCAATGCTAGCGATGAGGATTGCCGGCGCAGCACTATTGATGGCGCTCGAGAGCCTCGTTGTATTAGCTCCTGCGTACGCCGACCCAGACCAGCCCTCGGTTTCAAGATCGTCAGCCCCGACGGCCGGTTGTGGCGATCAAGTATGCATCGTCGGCGCGACTGATTCAGTAGTAAAGAAAACGCTGATTGCGGTGGTTACGACAGGAGCCACTGCCGTCAAGTCTTCAATGGAGAGCCTATGCAAGCAACAACCTATGCCTACCCAGCCAGCCGCCGACTCACCGCTCTGGGCGGGACACACGCCAGCAGACGGATTTATTGCCTACGACATTTGTCCGACGAACTCGGCAGCCGTGCCATTTACTAACTCTCAGCCCTATTTCGTTGGGAATGGGACCACACCTACCGCCGTCAGCCCTGAGGCGCTTGCGCTAAGCGCACAGGCAGCTATTCGATTCGTCCCGCCGGTCCTTCACTTTGGACCCGACACGCAAATAGCCGTGAATCGCTGGCTCTACCTGTGGGTTGACAATCCAGGTCCACTGATTGCACAGGCTACGGCTGGAGCGGTGACTGTGACACTCACAGCCACGCTGAGTTCGGTGACGTGGTCCATGGGTGAACCCGCCAACCCAAAGGCGCCTAAGGGGCCACCGGCGACCATCACATGCGACGGCCCGGGGCGCGATCCTGGCCCGACCGCCAACGCGAACATTTCTAAGCCGGCTGCTTCGGACGCGTGCGTCTATGCCTACCGTTGGCGCTCCCTGCCGGAACGAACCGGGGGCACAGCAACCTGGCCGGTCACGGCAACCGCGAATTGGACCGTCACCTGGACATCGAACGTGGGTGTGGGCGGCGCGCTCGACGCCCCGCCGCAGAGCTCCACCACCCCGGTGTCGGTCGGCGAATGGCGCAGCGAGCTGGTCGCCGGCCCCAACTGACCGGACCCGATCACGCGTGATCAGGCCTGGTCGTACCGCAGCCGGCTGCTCGACTCCACGTCCTGACGCAGGGTGGGCGTGAAGAACATGTCGCCGAAGGTGATGGGGGTGTCGGTCCAGCACGTGGCGGTCACCGTGTCGGCCCCGACCACGACGCGCACGCCGACCCGACCCGGGCGCACCGCGAGGTAGGCGATGGCGGCGTCGTTGGCGAGCGCCATCTGTCGGGGCCGTCCAGGCACATCGGCCGCGTCACTGGCCGCCAGCGCCGCCCCGTCGCACTGGTTCTGCAACCGACTGCGCCCCAGGAACGCGGACCCGGCCGCCGTCACCCCGGCCACCAGGAGCAACAGGCACAGCGTCAGGCCGAGCAACAGCGGGGTGATCGACCCCCGGTCGTCCTCGCCGCCGCCGGCATGCCGCAACCCGTTCGGCCGCATGCTCCACCCCGCTTCGTCCGCGACCGGTCCAGCGTAGAGACGTTCACCGGGCAGCATCACCCGTTCGCCGAAGTTGTGGACAACTGAGCCCACCGCTGTGGTCCCGGTTACACCCGCTTCGAGCTCGGCCCGGACCCGTGTTAACGTCGTCGCGTAGGTCATGAGTGCTAGCGACAAACCCTGGTTTGCTAGCCGGCAACCCTCCTCCGCGGTGGGGTGCCCCAGGTGAAGACCTGGCCGTCCGGTTGTCGCCGGCGGCAAGCGCGGATCTCCGGCTCGTCCCCGGCGGTCCTTCGACCGCAAGGAGACCAGCCATGACGCTCACCCTCGAGGACCTGCACTTCCTCACCGCCACCGGTCCCGTCGAGGCCTCCCTGCCCAGCGTCGACGCCGCGACGCCCATCACCGGCGCCCACGCACCGGGCCTGGAGATCGTCGGCGCCGGTCACCGGGTACCCCTGGCCGACGGCTCCCACGTCGAGTACGCCAATCTCGATCACGCCGCGTCCGCCCCCTCGCTGCAGGTCGTCAAGGACGCGGTCGACGCGGTCCTCGAGCAGTACGCCTCCGTGCACCGCGGCGCCGGATTCGACTCCCAGCTGTGCACCGCGCTGTACGAAGGCGCCCGCGAACCCATCCGCGCCTTCGTCGGCGGACGTTCCGACGACGCGGTCCTGTTCACCCGCAACACCACGGACGCGTTCAACCTGCTGTCGCACTGCCTCCCCGACGACACCACTGTCATCGTCTTCGAAACCGAGCACCACGCGACGCTGCTCCCATGGGAGAA
This sequence comes from Nakamurella deserti, assembly GCF_003260015.1. Classification (NCBI taxonomy): domain Bacteria; kingdom Bacillati; phylum Actinomycetota; class Actinomycetes; order Nakamurellales; family Nakamurellaceae; genus Nakamurella; species Nakamurella deserti. Next base: position 574,272 of record NZ_QCXS01000003.1, read on the forward strand.
GCACACCGTCGTCCGCCTGCCCGCCCCGGCGACCCCGCAGGCCGCCGTCCGCGCCGTCGGGGACGCCTGCCGCGACGCCCGCCGCAACGGGCCGGTGCTGGTCGTGGTCACCGGGGCGAGCAACGTGACCGGCGAGATCTGGCCGATCGCCCGGCTCGCCGCCGTCGCCCACGCCCACGGCGCCCGCATCGCCCTCGACGCCGCCCAGCTCGCGCCGCACCGGCCCTTCTCCATTACCGACCTGTGGGTGGACTACGTCGCGATCTCCGGGCACAAGGTGTACGCCCCCTACGGGGCGGGCGCGCTGATCGGCCGCGCCGACTGGCTCGCCGAGGCTCCCCCCTACCTCGTCGGCGGCGGCGCCACCTCCACGGTGGAGGACGACCGCACCGTCTGGAAGCCCCTCCCCGACCGGCACGAGGCCGGCACCCCCAACATCCCGGGCGTCGTGGCGCTGGCCACCGCCTGCCATGCGCTGCTCACCACGGATCGCGACGCGCTGGTCACCGCCGAACGCGACCTCACCGCCCGGTTGATCCGCGGGCTGTCCGACATCCCCGGCGTCACCGTGCACTCGCTCTTCACCGGCGGGGCCAGCGTCATCGGTGTCGCCACCTTCACCCTGAGCTCGCTGTCGTCTCCGGTCGTGGCCAGCGCACTGTCGGCCGAGTACGGCATCGGCGTCCGCGACGGCGCGTTCTGCGCCCAGCCGCTCGTCCGCCGCCTGCTCGGCGCGGCAGGCTGCGACTCCGTCGACGGCACCGGGCATGCTGTCCGCGCCTCCGTCGGTCTCGGCACCACCACCGAGCACGTCGACCGGCTCATCGCCGCGGTCACCACACTCGCCACCGAGGGCCCGGGACTGCGCTACGTCACCGTCAACGGTCGTCCGCAGCCGCTCCGCGACCAGCGCACCCTGCCGAAGATCGTGGCCTGGCAGTAAGACCTCGAACACGACGGTGGCCCCCGACCAAAAGGTCGGGGGCCACTCGTGTCTAAGGACCGTCTCAGGGACGGTCCAGCGCGTCAGTCGCGACGGTGCCGACCGCCGCTCGGCTTGGTGACCTCAACGGTGGGAGCCGAACCCGCCGTGACGAGATCGTCGTCCTGCTGCCGCTCGCGCTCGGCACCGGCGGCGTCGTTGAGACCGACGTTGCCCGCAGCCGCCGCCGCAGCGGCGTCCTCCTCCTGGATCTCCTGCAGCGCGGACTTGGTGCGCAGCGGGACCTCCTTGAGCAGGAGGACCAGCAGGAAGGCGAGCACCGCGACGATGCCGGCGAGGATGTAGACGACGTGGGTGGAGTCCACGAAGCCCTGCTTCACGGGCTGAGCCAAGGTCGCAGGCAGCGTGTTGATGAACGCGGAATCCTCACTGAGGCCCGCGAGCTGCGCGCCGTACTGCTGCATGGAACTGCCCGACGACGCCAGCGCCTGCTGGAACCCCGGTGTCCCGGCGACCGCCTGCACCTGGGTGTTGACGTTCGTGGGCAGCCCGTTGAACAGCAGCGACAGGAACACCGCGGTGCCGATGGTGCCGCCGGTGGCCCGGAAGAACGTCGCTGAGGACGTGGCCACACCGATGTCGCGGGCCTTCACCGTGTTCTGGACGGCCATCATCATCGTCTGCATGTTCAGGCCCAGCCCGGCGCCGAGGACGAGGAAGGTGCCGGCGAGGACCAGGTACGGGGTGTCGACCTTGATCAGCGCGAGCATCATCGCGAACGCGACGATCAGCAGCGCGGTGCCGACGACGGGGAAGATCTTGTAGCGGCCGGTCTTGCCGGTGATGATGCCGGAGCTGATGGAGCCGCCCATCAGGCCGACCATCATCGGCAGCAGCCACAGACCGGACTGGGTCGGCGTGGCCCCCTTCACCAGCTGCAGGTACAGCGGCAGGGTGGCCAGGGCTCCGAACATCGCGAGGCCGATCAGCACGTTGACGACCAGCCCCTGCGAGAACTGGCGGTTGGCGAACAGCCGCATCGGGATCAGCGCGTCGTCACCCATGCGGCGCTCGATGAGCACGAAGCCGACGATGCCGAGCACGCCGACGACGATCGAGACCAGGCTGGCGGCCGACGTCCAACCCCACTTGTTGCCCTGCTCGGCGACCAGCAGCAGCGGCACCATACCGACGACCAGCGCGACCGCTCCCCACCAGTCGATGCGGTGCTCGCGCCGGGTGTGCGGGATGTGCAGCACCTTGAGCACCACGGCCAGCGCCACGATGCCGATGGGGACGTTGATGAGGAAGACCCAACGCCATCCGGTGACGCCGAAGATCGTGTCCGCACCGGCGAAGAACCCACCGATGATGGGGCCGATGACAGACGAGGTCCCGAAGACGGCGAGGAACATGCCCTGGTAGCGCGAGCGCTCACGCGGCGGCACGATGTCGGCCAGGATGGCCAGCGCCAGGGAGAACAGACCGCCGGCGCCGAGACCCTGCACCGCACGGAAGGCGGCCAGCTCGGTCATCGAGGTGGCGACACCGCTGAGCACCGATCCCGCGACGAAGATGCTGATGGCGGCGATGAACAGGGGGCGACGCCCGTAGAGGTCGGACAGCTTGCCGTACAGCGGCGTGGTGATGGTCGAGGTGATCAGGTAGGCGGTCGTCGCCCAGGCCTGGCCGGACAACTGGCCGAGGTCGTCGGCGATGGTGCGGATCGACGTGGAGACGATGGTCTGGTCGAGCGCGGCGAGCAGCATGCCCGCCATCAGTCCACCCAGGATCGTCAGGATCTGTTTGTGGGTCAGGCCGACCTGTGACTCCACCTGAGTTGGTGCGGTGGTCATGCAGTACTCCCTTGAGCATTCGACGGAGCCGGCTGGACGAGCTCGGCGGCGACGTTCTTGACGGCTTCGATGTTGCTCGACAGCCCGTGGACGAATTCGGTGAGGAGGCGGGTGAAGACGGCGCGGTCCTCGGCTGACCAGTCGGCGACGAGGGGCGCGAAGATCTGGCCCCGCATCTGGACCATCTGGTCGACGCGGGCCTGCCCCGACGCGGTGGGCACGAGGATGGAGGCCCGTCCGTCGTCCGGGTCCGCCTGCCGTTCGACGAGTCCGGCTTTGACCATGCCGGCGACCTGACGCGACACCGTGGAGGGATCGGCGCACATCCGCTCGGCGAGGTCACTGGCGCGCATCGGCCCGTGGTGGGCCAACTTGAGCAGCAGCGACGAGTCGTAGCCCTCCGGCGACGCCGACCCGTGAATCCTGGCCTTGATGGCACTGAACGACTTGACCATGTCGACGAGCCGCTGGGCGACGTCGCCCGCGTAGTCACGATCGGCGGCCGAGCACCCGGCGACGGCCTCGCGGTAGGACTCGACCGCCGCCTCACCCGTACCGTGCGGAGCTTCGGTGATGGTCATCCCGCCTCCTTCCGGTAAAGTCCGGGTAATTTGCTTGAGCTATGCAACTAGTTGCTGGGTGCAAGCATGCATCGGATGCTTGACGCATGCAAGTTCTTTTCCGGCCAGTGCTGGGGATCACGCTGCCGAGGGCCGAGCCGGTGCCCGGTAGGCTGCGAGGCGATGTCGGGCCGACGGTCCGGCGCGGGCCTCTAGCTCAATCGGTTAGAGCTACGGACTTTTAATCCGCAGGTTCCGGGTTCGAGCCCCGGGGGGCCCACATTTTGCCTGGTCAGAGCGTAAGGCCGGTAGTGAAGGGTAAGTGATTCACACAAACCTCCACACTTACTTCGTCGAACCTCTTAACGTGGTCTAGGAAAATCTGAAGTGCTACCGACAGGACGTCACCGGTCGATTGGCGTCGGGGTCCCCCCCGCCGGGACACACCGACCCGCGTCCCTCTACGGTCGAAGGGTGACCCGGATACGGCAGTTCGCTGCGGCGCACAGATGGCTGTGGACGTTTGGCGTCGTCACGCTCGCTGTCGCGGTGGCGCTGGTGCTGGTCGTCCTCATCGACGGCGGATGGTCCTGGTCGCTCTTGATCCCCGCAGCAGCCTGCTACGTCGGCTACTTCGCTGGGACATGGTCCAGGGTCCGACGCGAGGCCCGTAACGCCTTGCCGGAATGACGCAGACCGGTGTCGGTCACCCACCCACCACGAGCGGTGATTGGCGTGACCTCCGGCGCGTATCGCCGTTGCCTACACGTCGTTTAGCGATTAGTACGCACGGGTCGCCCCGATGGGTTACCGGAACACCATAGACGTTCTCCGCGCCTCGCACGCTGGGAAGCGACGCGGACCGGATCCGGTGCCAGTCGCCCCATGATGGGCACGCCGTCAGAGGATGTGAACAAGCGCTGGCACCGCCGTCAGTCTTCGAGACCGGCCACGTAAGCTGCTGCCTGTGTGCCTGCGCGTCACCCGCGCGAACCGGGCGTTCGTCTCCGCCGACGGGGCCCGTCAGCGGATCGCCGAGAGGGGTTCGACGTTCGCCGCACCGGCCGTGTCGATTCCAGCCACCGCCGCGGCGCCCACCACCGCATCCCCGCCGGGCCCGACGATGCCGGCGGGATCCGCGGTCGCCGACAGGGCCGGCAACGGACCCGGGTCCCCCACCACAAAGGCGGTGGACGCGGCGAAGCGGCGGGCCTGAGATCGTCGAAGCCGGAACCGACGGGTGGCTCACCGGACCTCCTCGAGCGATGCGGGTGCTGACGGACGGGACGGTGGCGCCGGAGTCCGAAGTGCGCTCGGGCTCCCCGACGGGGACGCTGTCAGTCGCCCGCCGTACCGTCGTCGCGTGACCGAACCACCCGATCCGCGGCCCGCCGCCCGACAGTGGGCCGGGATGTTGGGCGCCCTCGACGATGACGACCCGGTGCGGCCGACGCCCTGCACCGACGACACCGTCGGTGACCTCGTCGACCATGTGGACAAGGGGTGCCGCGGGCTCGTCACCGTCGCCGGCGCGCCTCTCATCGGCCCCGATGACACGGCGGAGCCTGCCGCGGCGCACGTACGCGGCGATCCGCGACAGGACCTCGCCCACTACGCGGTGGCCCTGGCGGCCGCCTGGTCGGATCCCCGGGCTCGGACCGGCTCCTCGCCGGTCGCCCCCGGGGTGGACTTGCCCAACGCGATCCGGGGTCGGATCGCGCCGGCCGAACTGGACGTCCACGGCTGCGACCTCGCCCGCGCGAACGGCCGGCCGTTCGCCCTTCCCGACGACGTGCTGCGAGACAGCCTCGACCGCCTGCTCGCGTTCGTACCGACCGCACCGGTGGCCGGTCTGGGGAGCGAGCCGGTCGCAGTGCCGCCCGGCACGCCGCTGCTCGACCGGGTCGTCGCCGCAGCCGGACGGCGAACGTGACCGCGACGTCGCCGGTGGAGCAGACGGCGATGCACCGGGCGTTGGAGCTCGCCGTCCGCGGCGCCACCGAGGTGCTCCCCAATCCGGTGGTCGGCTGCGTGCTCCTCACCCCCGACGGGACCGTCATCGGTGAGGGTTGGCACGAGCGGTACGGCGACGCGCACGCCGAGGTCAACGCCCTCCGCGCCGCCGGCGACCGGGCGCGCGGCGCGACCGCCGTCGTCACTCTCGAGCCGTGCAACCACACCGGACGCACCGGACCGTGCGCCCGGGCGCTGATCGCTGCCGGCGTGGCGAGGGTGGTCGTGGCGAACACCGACCCGTCGGAAACCGCCGGCGGCGGCGCGGAGACCCTACGAGCCGCCGGCGTCGAGGTGGTCACCGGCGTGCTCGCCGACGAGGCGTCCGACGTCAACCGGGTGTGGCTGACCGGCGTCCGGCGGCGCCGGCCGTTCGTCACCTTCAAGACCGGGATGACCCTGGACGGCCGGGTGGCCGCTCCCGACGGCACCAGCCGGTGGATCACGTCGGCGGAGTCCCGAGCGGACGTGCACCGTCTGCGGCAGCGGGTGGACACGATGCTGGTCGGCTCGGGGACCGTGCTCACCGACGACCCGGTGCTCACCGTCCGGGACGCCGACGGTCGACCGCTGCCCCGACAACCGCTCCGAGTGGTCGCCGACAGCACCGGGCGCACCCCGCCCCGCGCCCGCGTGCGCAACGGTGACGCCGAGACGTGGATCGCCACCGCGGCCGAGGTCGGCGGCGGGGATGGGCTGGATCTGCCGCACCTGCTGTCGATGCTGTGGGTCCGCGGCCGACGTCACGTGCTGCTGGAGGGCGGCCCCCGACTGGCGGCGGCGTTCTTCGACGCCGGGTTGGTCGACGAGGTGGTCGCCTACATCGCGCCGACGGTGCTGGGCGCGGGTCGCCCGTCGGTCGACGGTGGTGCGGCAGCGACCCTCACGGACGCCCACCGGCTGACGCTCCGGGAGGTCACCCGGATCGGGGACGACGTCCGACTGCGGTACTCCGTCGGCGCCCGCTGATCCGGATCGGGCAGCGTCCACTGCGCGGGCAAATTCCTACCGGAGTCGGGGAGGGATCCTCCCGCTCAGCGGGCACTTACCTACCGAAGTCGGGGAGGAATCCTCCCGCTCAGCGGGCACTTACCTACCGGAATCGGGGAGGGATCCTCCCGCTCAGCGGGCACTTACCTACCGAAGTCGGGGAGCAATCCTCCCGCTCAGCGAGCACATCACTCCCCGACTCGGGGAGCGTTCCGCTCAGGCGAACTCGAACGACCGCTTGGACATCCCGAACCAGAAGCCGTCGACGGCGGTCCTGGCGTCGATGCCCTGATCGGCGCTGGCGCCCATCGTCACGAACAGCGGGGCGAAGTGCTCGGTGCGCGGGTGCGCCCGGCGGCCCGCCGGCGCGGCGTTCTCGAAGTCGAGCACGGCGTCGATGTCGCCGGACTCGACGGCCTCCTTGGCCCACTGGTCGAACTCGTGACCCCACTGCGGCGCGGCGCCGGTGGTGTCGTCGAACATCGCTTCGCGGAGGTTGTGGGTGGTGAACCCCGATCCGATGATCAGCACACCTTGCTCCCGCAGCGGCGCCAGCGTCCGGCCGAGCTCGAACAGCTCCCGCGGATCCAGCGTCGGCATCGACACCTGCAGCACCGGGATGTCGGCCTCCGGGAACATCTCGACGAGCGGCACGTAGGCGCCGTGGTCCAGGCCGCGGTTCGGGTCCTGGTAGACCGGCCGACCCGGCTTCGCGACGAGCTTCGCCACGTCGTCGGCGAGACCGGGCGCTCCGGGCGCGTCGTAGCGAACCTCGTAGTAGCGCTGTGCGAAGCCGCCGAAGTCGTAGGTGAGCGGCACCGTCTCGGTGGCCCCGACGGTCAGCGGCGCCGACTCCCAGTGCGCCGAGACGACCAGGATCGATTCGGGCCGCGGCAGGCCGGCACTCCAGGCGGCGAGCTGGCCGGTCCAGACGGCGTCGTCCGCCAGCGGCGGCGCACCATGGGACAGGTAGAGCGCAGGCATCCGGTTCGAGGTCATGCTGCGATGCTACGGTGAATTACATGAGCGCTCAAGCATCTTTCGTCCGTAAGATGCCCCACATGTCCGATCAGCCGTGGCTCACGGACGCCCAGCAGCGCGTGTGGCGTCAGTACCTCAATCTGGACCGGCGGCTGCAGGAGCGCATCGAACGCGACATGCAGCAGCAGTCGGGGATGCCGATGGCCTATTACCTGATCCTGGCGATGCTGTCCGAGGCGCGGGGACGCTCGCTGCGGATGAACCAGCTGGCCGAGATCCTGGAGTCGTCCCAGTCGCGCACCTCGCACGCGGTCTCGCGGCTGGAGGAGCAGGGATGGGTACGCCGCGAACGGAGTCCGGAGGACGGCCGCGGCCAGGTGGCCGTCCTGACCGACGCCGGATGGAGCCGCGTGCAGCAGCTGGCGCCGGGCCACGCCGGGACCGTCAAGCGCACCATGTTCGCGGGGCTGGACGACCACGACCTCGGCGAGCTGAGCCGCATCTTCGACAAGATCTCGACCAACCTGGGTAGCGCCGAACCGCCGTGCGGGTGAGGTCGGCCGGCGGGTTCGTCAGCGGGGGCCGGGAGCCGGTAGAGTAACGCCGCGTTGCCGCCTTAGCTCAGTCGGTAGAGCATCTCACTCGTAATGAGAAGGTCTGGGGTTCGATTCCCCAAGGCGGCTCGGCACCTCCTCAGGCCCGGCGGATCCCGCCGGGCCTGAGGCGTCTGCAGACCCCGTCAGACGGACACGTCAGCGACGCGGACGCGAGTCGTAGGCCTTGCGCGCGCTGCAGACCGACGCCTTCTTGCACACCTCGGTACTGCCGTCGGCGGCCAGCTTGAGCACCACCGAGTCGTCGAGCACGTTGTGTCCGACGACGACCCCCGCGCCGACCGGCGAGTCCACCCGCTCCCCCACACCGGGTGCGGTGGCCTTGAAGTCGGCGTACATCGGGTGCTCGTACTTCAGGCAGCACATCAACCGGCCGCAGGCCCCGGAGATGCGCATCGGGTTCAACGGCAGATCCTGGTCGCGGGCCATGGCCAGCGTCACCGGCTCGTAGTCCCGCAGGAACGTCGAGCAGCAGGTGTCGCGTCCGCAGGACCCGATGGCCCCGGTCACCCGAACCGCGTCGCGGTCGGTGACCTGGCGCAGCTCCACCCTGACCTTGAGCGTGGACGACAGGTCACGCAGCAGGGAACGGAAGTCGACGGTCTCGGGCGACGAGTAGTAGACGACCGTCTTCGCACCCTGCGGATCGACGGCGAGGATCTTCATCGGCAGCGCATGGGTGCGCACCAGCCGCCGGGTCGCGACCAGCGTGCGCGCCTTCGCCTTGCGGGTCTCCTCGGCGGCCTGCTCGTCGGCGGCGGTCGCCTTGCCGGCCAGCACCGGGAATCCGTCGGTGTCCTCCGAGGTGTACTCCGGTGGCCACAGCACGGTGGCGGTCACGTGGCCGTTCGCCGTCGGGTACAGCACCGGGTCGCCGACCTCCAGCTCCAGGTCGCCCGGATCGGCGTAGAACAGCTGGCCGTTCCTGGTGAACACCACCGCACACAGCATTCCCATGGGAGCACCGTACGCGGCCCCCGCCGTAGGCACCGGACGGACGACGGCTCAGCCGGTGAGCAGCCGCATCATCAGCGCCTCGATGGCGATCTGCGGCTTCACGTTGGCCTCGATCGCCACCCGGCACTCCAGGATCGCGTCCAGTCGCCGCAACGCCCCGGCAGCCCCGAGCCGCTGCACCGCCGACTCGAGGTCACCGCGGAGGTCGGGGTTGAGCAGCGTCGCGGGCGCCCGCAGCGACAGCGTGATGACGTCCCGGTAGTAGCCGGACAGATCGATGAGAGCCCGGTCCAGCACGTCCCGCTCGGTCCGGGTGGCCCGCGACTTCTGCCGCTTCTCCAGTTCCCGCACGACGCCGACGGTCCCGCGGGCGGCCCCGACCGCACCCTTGCCGGTACCGCCGGCCCCCAGCGCGGTCTTGAGCTCCTCGAGCTCGACGGCGTCGCGCCGCTCGCTCATGGCCTTCGCCTCCTGCTTGGCCCGGTCCAGGATCGTGGCCGCGGCGTCGTAGACGTCACCGAGCCCGACCAGCCGCCGCGGGATCTCCAGGATCGCCGCCCGGACCGCCGCCGCGTCCGGGTCGCGGGCCAGCCGCCGGGCCCGCCCCACGTGACCACCGCAGACCGACGCCGCCCAGGCCGCCCGCTCCGGGTCGACGCCGTCGCGGGTCCGGAGCACCTGGGCGATGTCGTCCACCGACGGACTGGCCAGGCTGATCACCCGGCACCGGGAGCGGATCGTCACCGACACGTCGTCGGGATGGGTGGACGGCGCGCAGAGCAGGAAGACGGTCTGCTTCGACGGCTCCTCGACCGCCTTGAGCAGCGCGTTCGCCGCGCCCTCGGTGAGGCGGTCAGCGTCTTCGATGAGCACGATCTGCCAGCGGCCCGTCATGGGCCGGCGGGCGGCGGCCTGCACGACGGCGCGCATCTCGTCGACGCGGATCGACAGGCCCTCGGGGTTGAAGGAACGGACGTCGCCGTGGGTGCCGTGCAGCACCGTGCGGCAGTGCACGCAGTGGCCGCACCCACGGTCCGGGCATTCGAGCGCGGCGGCGAAGGCGCGGGCGGCGTTGGAGCGGCCGGAGCCGGGCGGGCCGGTGAACAGCCAGGCGTGCGTCATCGCCGAGACCGGTACGCCCGCGTCGCCGTGGGAGGCGTCGACGGCCAGCCGCAGCGTCTCGATCACCTCGTGCTGGCCGACGAGATCGGCGAAGACGTCGGTGGGAGGGGCGGTCACGGGTGCGACCCTACCGGCGGTCACCGACAGACCCACGAGCCCTGACCGGGCCGGGTCAGCGGTCGAGCAGGTCGACCACGGCCTGGACGATGTCGGCCCCGAGTCCGGTGACCACGAGGAAGAAGAACAGCAGGAACAGCCCGAGCTGGACGAGGTTGGCCCGTCTGCGGTCGAGGCGTTGCGGCGGCGCGGGCGGCTGGAAGGCCGACGCCGGCACCGACGACCGCGGACCGGCCTGTGGCGAGGACGGCGCGGCCGGCGGCGTCCGCACGTTGCCGGTACCGAACTGCTGCCCGAACTGCGTGAGCTGGCCGCGGAACCGGTCGGCGGCGGAGGGCACCGTCCCTGCGGGGGCCGCCGGCACCGGGAACGACGGCGCGGCCGACCGGCGATGGGTGGACGGCGCGGCCGGCGCGATCGCGGTGGGCGTCGGTCCCTGGTGGAAGCCGGCCCGGGCGGCCGCGCGACGGCTGGGCTCCGCCGCGGCAGGCGGACGCGGCGCCCGCTCGCGGGGTTGGGCGCGTGCCGCCGCGGGCCGGTCGATCGCGGCCAGCTCCCGCACCGCCGCGGCCACCCGCGGATCGATCTCCGGCAGGCCGGGTGCGGTGGCCCGGACGGCCAGGGGCGGTCGCACCGGCGCCACCGGAACGGTCGCGTCCGGGTACACCGGGAGCACCTCGTACCGGACCCGCAGGGCCTGGGTGCCGTCGGCGCCGCTCAACGCATCGACGAAACGCTGCGTGCTCATGCGCCCGAGGGTAGGCCTCAGGTCGCCGTCCTGGTGGTGGCCTTGCGGACCGCCGGCTTCTTGGCCGCCGGTTTCTTGGCGGCCGTTGTCTTGGCGGCCGCCTTGGTGGCGCCGGCCTTGACCGTCTTCGCCGTGGTCGCCTTCGGCGCCGCCGGCTTGCGGGTGGTCGCGCGCTTCGGCGCCGGGCCACGGGCGCGACGCTCGGCCAGCAGCTCGGCGGCCCGGTCGACGGTCAGCGACTCGACCTCGTCGCCCTTGCGCAGCGAGGCGTTGGTCTCGCCGTCGGTGACGTACGGGCCGAAGCGGCCCTCCTTGATCACCATCGGCTTCTTCGTCGCCGGGTCCTCGCCCACCTCGCGCAGCGGCGGGGCGGTGGCCGCCGACCGACCGCGCTGCTTGGGCTGGGCGTAGATCGCCAGCGCCTGCTCGAGCGTCACCGAGAACAACTCCTCCTCGGTGGTCAGCGACCGCGAATCGGTGCCCTTCTTCAGATACGGGCCGTAGCGGCCGTTCTGCGCGGTGATCTCGACGCCGGTCTCGGGATCAGTACCGACCACCCGGGGCAGGGTCAACAGCCGCAGGGCGTCCTCGAACGACACGGTCTCGACGTTCATCGACTTGAACAGCGACGCCGTGCGCGGCTTGACCGCGTTCTTGCCCTTCGTGGGCGTGTCCTCGGGGAGCACCTCGGTGACGTACGGGCCGTAGCGGCCGTCCTTGACGACGATCGGATACCCCGTGTCAGGGGCGGCGCCGAGTTCGCGGTCGCTGACCTCGGACTTGGCGAACAGATCCTCGACGGTGTCGGTGGTGACCTCGTCGGGGGCCATCTCCTCGGGCAGGTTGGCCCGCTCGGTGGCCTCGCCGTCCAGCGCCGCCCGCTCCAGGTACGGGCCGTAGCGGCCGACCCGGACGAACACCTGGCGACCGTCGGCGGAGGTGGCGATGGGCAGCGAGTTGACCTCGCGCGCGTCGATGTCCTCGAGGTTGGCGCCGACCAGCTTCTTCAGGCCGCCGGCCTTGCCGACCGAGCCGCCCGCGGTGTGGGCGACCCCGTCGATGGCCTCGGCGTCGCCGAAGTAGAAGGACTTGAGCCAGTCGGTGCGCTGGACACGGCCGTCGGCGATGCCGTCGAGCTCGTCCTCCATCGCGGCGGTGAAGTCGTAGTCGACGAGCCGGGCGAAGTGCTGCTCCAGCAGCCCCACGACGGCGAACGCCACCCAGGACGGCACCAGCGCCTGGCCCTTGCGCCAGACGTAGCCGCGCTCGGTGATGGTGCGGATGATCGAGGTGTAGGTGGAGGGGCGGCCGATGCCCAGCTCCTCCAGCGCCTTGATCAGCGACGGCTCGGTGTAGCGGGCAGGCGGGCTGGTGACGTGGCCGCCGGGGGTGAGCTGCCGGATGCCCAGCTCCTCGCGCTCGCGGAGGTTGGGCAGCTTGCGCTCGGCGTCGTCGGCCTCGCCGCCCGCCTCGGCGTCGACGGTCTCGACGTAGGCGCGCAGAAAACCGGGGAAGGTGATCGTGCGACCGGACGAACCGAACACGCACTCGCGTCCCGCCGCGTCGGCGGCCATCTTCACCGTGAGCGTCAGACCCCGGGCGTCGACCATCTGGGACGCGATCGTGCGCTGCCAGATCAGCTCGTACAGCCGGAACTCGTCACTGCCCAGCGCGTTGCCGACCTGGCCGGGGGTGCGGAAGTTCTCGCCGGCGGGCCGGATGGCCTCGTGCGCCTCCTGGGCGTTCTTGACCTTCCGGGTGTACTGCCGCGGCGCGTCCGGGACGTACTCCGGGCCGTACAGCTCGCGGGCCTGCGTGCGGGCGGCGGTCAGCGCGGTCTGCGACAGGGTGGTCGAGTCGGTCCGCATGTAGGTGATGTAGCCGGACTCGTACAGCCGCTGGGCCGTGCGCATGGTGCGCTCCGACGACATGCCGAGCTTGCGGCCGGCCTCCTGCTGCAGCGTCGACGTCATGAACGGCGCGTAGGGCTTGCGCGTGTAGGGCTTCTCCTCGACGGAGGTCACCACGGCGCTGCGGCCGTCCAGCGTCCGGGCCAGGTCGTTGGCGGTCTCCTCGTCCAGCTGCAGCGCGGCGGAGCCGGCCTTGAGCGAGCCGGTGGACTCGTCGAAGTCCCGGCCGGTGGCGAGCTTGCGGCCGTCGACCTGCTGCAGGCTCGACGTGAAAGTGGCGCCCTCGGCGTTGGCCATGACGGCGTCGATGCCCCAGTAGCTGCCGGACACGAACGCCATCCGGGCGCGTTCGCGCTGGACGACGATGCGGGTGGCGACGGACTGAACCCGGCCCGCCGACAGCTTCGGCATGACCTTCTTCCACAGCACCGGCGAGACCTCGTAGCCGTACAGCCGGTCGAGGATGCGGCGCGTCTCCTGGGCGTCGACGAGGTTGTCGTCGATCTGCCGCGGGTTCGCCGCCGCCTCGCGGATCGCGGCCGGGGTGATCTCGTGGAAGACCATCCGCGAGACCGGGACCTTCGGGTTCAGCGTCTGCAGCAGGTGCCAGGCGATGGCCTCGCCCTCGCGGTCCTCATCGGTGGCGAGCAGGAGCTCGGTGGCGCCGGCCAGCGCGGACTTCAGCTTCGCGACCTGCGCACGCTTCTCCGGGCTGACGACGTACAGCGGCTCGAAGTCGTGGTCGACGTCGACACCGAGGCGGGCCCACGACTCGCCCTTGTACTTGGCCGGCACGTCGGCGGCACCGCGCGGGAGGTCGCGGATGTGGCCGATCGAGGACTCCACGATGTAGCCGTCACCGAGGTAGCCGCCGATCGTCTGCGCCTTGGAGGGCGACTCGACGATCACCAGCCGGACGCCGTCGGTCCCGGCGCTCTTCGCGGATTTGCGCACAGCCATGAGCTGTCAGGTTCTCCTTCTGTCGACCCCGTGGGATGAGGCGGCCGGGGTCGACCGCTTCGAGTCCGGGCCCCCGGCCGGTCGGGTCGGCTCGCGGGGTGTCCGCGGCCGGCCACGGCCCACCGGTGTCCGGGCCGAGCGGCCCACGTGGAACGTCACGGGTGCCGCTGCCGTTCCGGGCGGCGGCCCACTGAGTGCAGGATGCCACGGTTCCGGGCCATTCGTCGCATCTGCTGCACCCCGGGTCGTCGTGACGTCACCCTCGCACCACCCGACCGGGTGGCCGGCCACCGCACCCGTCAGCCCAGCTCCTGCTGCGCCGGGTGCACCGGAGTCGGCCGGGGCGCTCGGGGAGTGGTGTCGTCGTACACCGCGCGGTGCTCGTCGGGCGGGGCGCAATCGGCCGGCAGGTCGGCGGGCAGGGTGCCGACCGTGTCCGCCAGCCGGGCGAGCCGCCGGTGACCGACGATCCGGATGGCGGGACCGCCGGCGCGGACCCCGACGAAGGAGCCCGCCACTCCGGCCCGCGAGCAGGCGGCGATGAGGTCGTCGACCGTGTCCGGGGTGTGCGGATCGACCCCCAGCAGGTAGCCGGCGTCGGCGGCGCGACCGGCGGCGAGCACCCAGAGCCGGCTGAAGCCGGCGGTGACCGCGAGCGCGCGGGGGACGCTCTTGACCGCGCCACGGGTCCAGGCCCGCGCCAGCGGCAGCAGCGCGGCGGACCGGGAGGTGCGCATCAGCAGCTGCGGGCCGGGTCCCTCCACGGTGACCACCTCGGCGGCGAGCCCGCGGCGGGCGCACTCCGCGACGACCGCGGCCGCCCGCGCATCGTCGTCCAGCAGGATCGACAGCCGCGCCCCGGCGGTGCTCGTGGTGATCTGACCATGGGCGGCGAGCAGTCCACCGAGGTCGGCGACGTCGGGCGCCTGGTAGTCCGCGGAGAAGAAGGAGAGCTGGGCCACGATCGGTCACGCTATCCCGCGGGGTGGGGTGCCCGGTGATGCCGGAGCTGCACGGCCGGTCGGGTGGAGTCGGGAACTCCCGGTGACAACGCGCTGCGGCTCGCCGGAGCTCGTCACGGCTCTTGATGGCGCCCGGGACCGGACAGCCGGGGTCGGGAGCGCTCCTCCCCCGGAACGGCGGTGGCCGGCTGTGGCTCGTCGTGGCGCCCGGGACGGGACAGCCGGGGTCGGGAGCGCTCATCCCCCGGAACGCCGGTGGCCGGCTGTGGCTCGTCGAGTCGCCCGGGTCCACCGCCGAGGACGAGCGGGGTCGGGAGCGGCGCACTATCGAGAACGGCGGCAGCTCGTCGGTGTCGAGGCCTGTCGTGAAGGAACGGGACGACAGGACGGCCGGAGCCGGGGAGCCCCGACTCCGACCGTCCGGTGTGGTGGGTGCGCTCAGGCGGCCATCTCGGCGCACTGGGGGATGGCGGCGACGGCCTGGTCGAGCCCGGGCTGCTCCATCGTGTCGATGGCGGCGAAGGACGACTGGGTGTCGGCGAACACCTCCTGCAGGGAGGTCTGCAGCTGCGTGGCGGCGGCCTCGAAGGACGCCTGGTCGGTCACCGGTGCCCGGGCGAACTCGTCCGCGGCGCCGATGATGGCGTCGCCGAGTGTGTTGAAACCGTCGACGGCGGTGGTGACCATCTGCTCACCGTTCTCGATGGTCGGCGGCGGCAGCGCGCCGGCCGACGTCGCGAGGCTCTTCAGCTTCTCGCCGAGCCCGGAGATCACTCCGGCGGCGGCCGCCTGCTTCTCGGTGACGGTCGTGCCCCCGGCGTTGGCCAGGTCGGTCTGCACGGAGGAGAAGGAGTCGCGCAGGCCGACGAACCCGGTGCAGAAGTTGGCGAACCAGGCCGTGCTCTGCTCGTCCAGCTGCATCGCGGCGGCCGTGGCGCTGCCGGCTGTGGAGCTGCCGGCCGTGGTGGCGTCGGACGACGGTGCCGGGTCGGACGAGCCGGCGGCGACGGACGGCGACACGGACGTCGTCGCGCCTTCGTCGCTGTCGCTGCCGCAGCCGGCCAGCAGCGCGACGACCAGCGCCACTGCGAGGATCAGGCTGTTCTTCATGGTTCTCCGTTCGGTGGTGCCATCCGGTCGGGGCGGGGCTGCGTGGGCAGGCCCAGGACGCCGGACGGCCGGGTCGGAGACTCCGACCCGGCCGTCAGCGGTGGCGACTGTGTCGCCGGGTTCGATCAGGAACCGGCGATCTCCTCGCAGCCGGGGATCTTCTCGACGGCGGCTCCCAGCTCGGGGGTCAGGATGCTCTCGAGCGGCGCCAGCGACTCCTGGATGGTGGTGGCCGAGGCCTGCACCTCGGTACCCAGGGTGGTGGCGGCGGCCTGCAGGCTCGCCTGGTCGGTGACCGGGGTCGCCGCGAACTTCTCGGCGGCGGCGATCATGGCGTCGCCGACCTGACCGTAGGCCGAGGTGGCACCGTCGGCCAGCTCCTGGCCGCCCTCGATGGTGGCGGGCGGCACGGCGGCGATGTCGGTGGCGGCCTTCTTGAACACGTTGCCGTAGTCGCTGACCCCGGTGGCCAGGGTGGCCTGCTGCTCGGCGGGGGCGGCGGCCGGGTCGGGCTGGATGGAACCCACGTTGGACGAGGCTTCCTGGATCGCCGTCGTGGAGCCGCAGAACGTGGTGAACCAGGTAACGCTCTGCTCGTCGAGGGTGATTGGCTCGCCGGTGGCGCTCGCGTCGTCGGACGCGGTCGTCTCCTCGGAGCTCTCCGTGGGCTGCGCCGCGCTGGACGAGTCCTCGGTCGCGGGCGACGACACCGACGGGGTGCTGGAGGTCGACGTGGAGGTTGCGGAGGTCGGGGTCGACGACGGGGTGGCCGTGCCGTCGGTGTCGCCGCCGCAGGCGGTCAGGACGGACGCGGCCAGCGCGACACCGATGACGAAGGTCTTCTTCATGTGGTCTCTTTCGATCGATCGCACCGTCGCGGTGCGGTGGACGGCCACTCCCGGTGACGCGACGGACGCGATCCCGCACGGAGAGCCGTGGACAACCTAAACACGCGCGACTGTCCGGGCCGGACCGAACCGCGCAACCTTTATCCGTCCGAGACGTGCCTGGTCACCGGACCGCGTACGTCGTCCGGACGGACGGTTCGCAGGACCAGCGGACGGTCCGTCGGGGAGCGGGGGTCAGGACGCCATCATCTGGCACTCGGGCAGTGCCTCGACAGCCGCCCCGATCTCCGGGGTCATGGTGTTCTCGAGGTCGCCGAACTCGGTCTCGAGCTGCTGTCCGTACTCCTCCGTCTCGGCGGTGAAGGCGTCCATGGCCGCCGAGAGCGACGCCTCGTCGGTGACCTCGGCGGCCGCGAACTTCTCGGTGGCGGTGGAGTAGCCCTCGCCCAGGGCGTTGAGCGCGCCGATCAGGTCGCCGGCCAACGCGTCGCCGTTCTCCACGGTCGGGACGGGCAGGCCGTCGAGCGCCGACGCGGTGTCGGAGAAGGAGGTGCCGATCTGCTGGTAGGCGGCCACCAGCGCGGCCTGCGTCGCCTTCGGGTCGGCGGCCGATTCGGTCGACATCGCGCCGCTCATCGCGCCCATCATCCCGCCGAAGGCGCCCGTCATGCCGGTGCAGAAGGTGCCGAACCAGGCCTTGGACTGCTCGTCCAACGAGGCCGGCTGCACGGAGCCGGTGCTGTCGTCGCCCGCGTCCCCGGTCGCGGTCTCCTCGTCCGTGGACGTGGTCTCGTCGTCGGTGGTGGTGGCGGTGTCCTCGGAGGTCGTCGTGGACGCCGACGTCGAGGTGGAACCCGAGGTGCTGCCCGTGGACGACGGCGCGGCGGTCGACGAGCTCGTCGGGGTGGTGTTCGTGGCGCTGGCGTTGCCGTCGTTGGACGTCCCGCTGCAACCGACGAGCAGGGCGGTGGCGAGCACGGAGCCGATCAGCAGGGTGCTGCGGGCCATGGGGATCTCCTTGTGGGTGTCGTGGGGCGCAGCCGGGTACCGCGCTCGACCCAGCTGACCACGGCCGGCGGGACGGGGACGGACGAACCGGCAAACGTTCGGGTACCCGAACGTCTGCCGGTCGATGCCCGTCAGGCGGCGTCGAGGACCGACTCGCGGCGCTTGGACACCAGCACGGCGCCCACGATGACCGCGAAGACGACCAGGGCGATGATGATGCGCAGCGGGGTGTTGGCACCGTCGCCGACGGACAGGGCCACGACCGCCGGGGCGATCAGCACCGAGACCAGGTTCATCACTTTGATGAGCGGGTTCATCGCCGGCCCGGCGGTGTCCTTGAACGGGTCACCGACGGTGTCGCCGATGATCGTCGCCTCGTGCGCGTCGGAGCCCTTGCCGCCGTGGTGGCCGTCCTCGACCAGCTTCTTGGCGTTGTCCCAGGAGCCGCCGGAGTTGGAGAGGAACACGGCCATCAGGGTGCCGGTGACGATGGCGCCACCGAGGAACCCGGCCAGCGGCCCGACCCCGAGACCGAAGCCGACGGCGATCGGGGCGAGCACGGCCATCAGGCCGGGGGTGGTGAGCTCCCGCAGCGAGTCCCGGGTGACGATGTCGACGACCTTGCCGTACTCGGGGCGGGTGGTGCCCTCCATGATCCCCGGGATGTCACGGAACTGGCGCCGGACCTCGAACACGACCGCGCCCGCGGCCCGCGACACCGCGTTGATCGCGAGACCGGAGAACATGAAGACCACGGCCGCGCCGATGAGGGCGCCGACCAGGACGTTCGGCGACACGATCTCGGTGACGAACGCGCTCATACCGTTCGCCGCGTCCTCGGCCACCCCGCCCGCCTCACGCAGCGCGTTGCCGA
This sequence comes from Nakamurella deserti, assembly GCF_003260015.1. NCBI lineage: Bacteria > Bacillati > Actinomycetota > Actinomycetes > Nakamurellales > Nakamurellaceae > Nakamurella > Nakamurella deserti. Next base: position 592,845 of record NZ_QCXS01000003.1, read on the forward strand.
TGGCGTCGGAGTAGGAACCGAACAGCGCGGTCGCCGCGAGCACCGCGGTGGCGATCGCGATGCCCTTGGTGATGGCCTTGGTGGTGTTGCCGACGGCGTCGAGCTCGGTCAGGATCTGCGCGCCCTGCTCGGAGACCTCGCCGCTCATCTCGGCCACGCCCTGCGCGTTGTCGGAGACCGGCCCGAAGGTGTCCATGGCGACGATGACGCCGACCGTGGTGAGCAGACCGCAACCGGCCAGCGCGATGGCGAACAGACCGACCAGCGGGGTCGCCGCGGCGAGCGAGAACGCGCCGAAGACGGCGGCGCCGATCACCAGGGCGGTGTAGACGGCCGACTCGAAACCGACCGAGATGCCGGCCAGGATGACCGTCGCCGCGCCGGTGACCGAGCTCTGGCCCACGCCCTTGGTGGGCTTGAAGTTGGTGTCGGTGAAGTAGCCGGTCAGCCACAGGATGACCGCGGCGAGCACGATGCCGATGATCACGGCGATGATCGCGATCACCGCCGGGCTGCCGGTGGCGTCGGCGACCGCGTCGACCCCGAGCTCGCCGAAGGTGCCCGGCAGGTAGACCAACGCGGCCACGCTGCACAGCACCGCGGAGATCGCCGCCGAGATGTAGAAGGAGCGGTTGATCGTGGTCAGACCGGACTCCGAGGGCTTGGCCTTGGTGATGTAGACGCCGATGATCGCGGTGAGCACACCGATGGCCGGCACGATCAGTGGGAAGATCAGGCCCTTCGTGCCGAACGCGGCCGAGCCGAGGATGAGCGACGCGACCAGCGTGACGGCGTAGGACTCGAACAGGTCCGCGGCCATGCCCGCGCAGTCGCCGACGTTGTCGCCCACGTTGTCGGCGATGGTGGCGGCGTTGCGGGGGTCGTCCTCGGGGATGCCCTGCTCGACCTTGCCGACCAGGTCGGCGCCGACGTCGGCGGCCTTGGTGAAGATGCCGCCGCCGACGCGCATGAACATCGCGAGCATCGCGGCGCCGAACCCGAAGCCCTCGAGGATCTTGGGGGCGTCGCCGGCGTAGACGAGCACGACGACCGCCGCGCCGAGCAGCCCGAGGCCGGTGGTGGCCAGACCGACGGTGCCGCCGGTGCGGAAGGCGATCCGCATGGCTTCCTCGCGGCCGGTGGTGTTGGCCGCGGCGGCGACGCGGGCGTTCGCCCGGGTCGACAGCCACATGCCGAGATAGCCGATGGTGCCCGAGAACAGGGCCCCCACCAGGAAGAAGATGGACCGGCCGATGCGTTCCGACGCGTCACCCGGCAGGACGAACAGCAGGCCGAAGACCAGGACCACGAAGATCGCCAGGGTGCGGAACTGACGGCCGAGGTAGGCCGCCGCACCTTCCTGGACGGCTTCGGAGATCTCCTGCATCTTCGGGGTGCCCTTGTCGGCGGCGAGCACGCCGGCCCGCAGGACGAAGGCGATGGCCAGCGCGACCAGGGCGATGACGGCGACCGCGACGACGATCGTCCTGTCACCGCCGTCCACGGTCACGGCTTCGGCAGCGAGAAGGTGTGTCATGCGGCTCCGGTTTCCTGCATCACTGCGCCGGCTCACGACCCGACCGGCGTTGGTCGACACGATCGCGTGCGCGGCCCCCTGGGGCCCGCGCACGTGAGGACACTGTAAGGCAGCCGATGGTGACCCAGGACACTGCCCCGATCACGCAGCGAGTCCGGACTCCACCACCCGGGGACTGTCGGTGGTGATCGGCAGAATGAAGCGGTGACCCTGTCGCCCGACGCGCCCCACCGGTCCCGGTTGCTCGGGCTGGTGCTGCCGACGGCCGACGCCCCCCTGGCGACGGCCGGTGTCCGGGTGCCGGGACCTGGGGGAACGTCGGATTCGACGCTCGGCGTCGGGGGCGTCGGACGCGACCCGGCCGGCCGGTCCGCGGACGGTGCGGAGCCAGCTCCCGTCACCCACCTGGAAGTGCTGCCCCCGCGCCCCGCCGGACACGCGCCCTGGCCGACCTGGGCCCACCCGACGGTGATCGAGGCGTTCCGCGGGCGCGGCGCGCGGGAGCCGTTCACGCATCAGGTGGAAGCCGCCGAGCTGGCGCACGCCGGACGGCACGTCGTCCTCGCGACCGGCACCGCGTCGGGGAAGTCGATGGCCTACCAGCTGCCCGCCCTCACCGACCTGACCGCCGACCCGCGGGCCACGGTCCTCTACATCGCACCGACCAAGGCGCTGGCCGCCGACCAGTTGAGCTCGTTGCACGGGCTGGGCATCGCCGGGATCCATCCGTCGCTGTTCGACGGCGACACCCCCGTCGACGTGCGCGACTGGGTGCGGGCGCACTCGCGGTGGGTGCTGACCAACCCGGACATGATCCACCGCGGGCTGCTCCCCCAGCACGCCCGGTGGATCCGCTTCCTGCGGCGTCTGCGCTACGTCATCGTCGACGAGTGCCACGCCTACCGGGGGGTCTTCGGCTCACACATCGCCCTGGTGCTGCGCCGGCTGCTGCGCATCGCCGAGCGGTACGGAGCGCACCCGACCGTCGTGCTGGCGTCGGCGACGGTGAGCGACCCGGCGGGTTCGGCGACGCGGCTGATCGGCCGCGACGTGGTGGCGGTGACCGCCGACGGCGCACCGCGGCCGGGGGCGGAGTTCCTGCTGCTGGAGCCCGGTGCGGAGCCGTCGGCGACCGGGTTGCCGACGCGCCGGTCCGCGCCCGCCGAGACCGCCCGGATGCTCGCCGACCTGGTGGCGGGCGGCGCCCGGGTGCTCGCGTTCGTGCGTTCCCGGCACGGGGCGGAGCAGACCGCGCTGTCGGCGCAGCGGCGGCTGTCCGAGATCGCGCCCGAGCTGGTCGACCGGGTGGCGGCCTACCGGGGCGGCTACCTGCCCGAGGAGCGGCGCGAGCTGGAGGCGGCGCTGAACTCCGGACGCCTGCTCGGGGTGGCCACCACGAACGCGCTCGAGCTCGGGGTGGACATCTCCGGTCTGGACGCGGCGATCCTGGCCGGCTACCCGGGGACGTTGGCCTCGATGTGGCAGCAGGCGGGTCGGGCGGGACGCGGCGACGTGCCCGCTCTGGTGGTCTTCGTGGCCCGGGAGGACCCGCTGGACTCCTACCTGGTGCACCACCCGGAGGCCGTGTTCGGCCGGCCGGTGGAGGTGGCCATCACCAACCCGACGAACCCGTACCTGCTGCGCCCGCACCTGGCGTGTGCGGCCGCGGAGCACCACCTGACCGGCGACGACCTCGCCGTGTTCGGCGGCGACGCGGCGTTGGAGTGCATCGAGGACCTCATCGCGGACGGGGTGCTGCGCGAGCGCAGCGCGGGCTGGTACTTCTCCGGGCTGCTGCACCCGTCGGACGAGGTGGACCTGCGTGGCGGCGGTGGGGGGCAGATCGTCATCGTCGAGGACGAGACCGCCCGGATGCTCGGGACGGTGGACCTGGGGCGCGCGCCCGGATCGGTGTACCCGGGGGCGGTGTACCTGCACCGTGGGGTGTCGTACGTGGTGGACGCCCTGGACTTCGACGACCAGCTGGCGCTGGTGCACCAGGAGCGCCCGGAGTGGACGACCACGGCACGGTCGGTGTCGTCGGTGGATCTGCGGGACGTCGAGGCCGAGCGGGGGCTGGGGTTCGGGATCCGGTGCGGGTTCTCGCAGGTCCGGGTGACCGAGCAGGTCGTCGGTTACATCCGGCGACGCCTCAACGGCGAACTCATCGACCAGCGGCCGCTGGACATGCCCGAGCACACGCTCGACACCCGGGCCGTCTGGTACACGATCCCGCTCGAGGTGCTCGCGTCGGTCGGGATCGGCGAGGGACGGATCCCGGGCGCCCTGCACGCCGCCGAGCACGCGGCGATCGGACTGCTGCCGCTGTTCGCCGGGTGCGACCGCTGGGACATCGGCGGGCTGTCGACGAACCTGCACCCGGACACGGGTGACCCGACGGTCATCGTCTACGACGGCTATCCCGGTGGGGCCGGCTTCGCCGAGCGCGGGTACGCGGTGCTCGGCGACTGGCTGACCGCCGTCGGGGACGCGGTGGCGTCGTGCGCCTGCCAGGCCGGCTGCCCGTCCTGCGTGCAGTCGCCCAAGTGCGGCAACGGCAACGAGCCGCTGGACAAGGCCGGGGCGCTGGTCGTGCTGCGGTTGATGGGTGAGCGGTTGCGGGTGGTGGGGGCGGGGGGCTGATGCCCGGCGTTCGGCGCTGACCGGCCGCCCTCCTCCGCGACAGACAGAGGCCGCACCTCGTCAGGCGGCCGCTCATCGCCTTGTTCCGGCGCATCGGCACAGGTGTGGGAGCGGGACTGGCTGGCTGGGGCGGCCGTGTGTCCCTGGTACGGCTCGTCGTCAGGCTGCGGATTGCCCATCGAATACGAATGTGCTCACCCTGCAGGGTGAGCAGACCCGGATTCGTGCGGCACACCCGGGACCGCTTGCCGCTATGGGCGCCCCACCCCTGTGCAGCCGGGGCTGGTGACCCCGTCCCTGGTCGCCAACGCACGCGCATCCGTCGTGGGATGCTGCCGGGCTGTGGGCCGTGGGGTGCGGCTGAGGACGGTGAATCTGCGATACCCCACGCGGGTGTGCCCCACCCTGCAGAGTTAGCAGACCCAAGTTCGTGCGGCGCACCCGGACGCGCGTCGTCATGCGCCCTTACCTCACAGCTCGGCACCGAGCGAATGGACCTCGTCCTCCCTTCCCCGGGCATCGACACAAGGACGTGGCGGCCACGGGGCTGTGCGCCGCGACCGGGTGCGGCTCTACGCAAGCGTCGCGTCTGCCCACCCAATGCGAGTGTGCCGACCCTGTTGGGTGAGCAGACCCGGATTCGTGCGGCAGACCCGGCGCGCGTCGTCATGCGCCCTTCCCTCACAGCTCGGCACCGAGCGCCTGGACCTCGTCCTCGCTCCCCCGGGCACCGACAGAAGGACGTGGGGGCCAGGGGGCTGTGCGCCGCGACCGGGTGCGGCTCCACGCCAAGCGTCGCGTCTGCCCACCCAATGCGAGAGTGCCGACCCTGTTGGGTTAGCAGACCCGGATTCGTGCGGCACACCCGGGCGCGCGTCGTCATGCGCCCTTCCCTCACGGCTCGGCACTGAGCGCCTGAACCTCGTCCTCGCTCCCCGGGCGACGACAGAAGGACGTGGCGGCCAGTGAGCTGGGCTCCGCGACCGGGTGCGGCTCTACGCCAAGCGTCGCATCTGCCCACCCAGTGCGAGTGTGCCGACCCTGCAGGGTGAGCAGACCCGGATTCGTGCGGCTTCCCGGCCGCGCGTCGTCATGCGCCCTTCCCTCACAGTTCGGCAATGACCGCCTGGACTTCGCCCTCGCTCAACAGGCGACAACAGAAGGACGTGGCGGCGAGGGGGCTGTGAGCCGCGACCGGGTGCGGCTCCACGTCAAGCGTCGCACTACCCACCCAATGCGAGTGGGCCGACCCTGCAGGGTCAGCAGACCCGGATTCGTGCGGCAGATCCGGTGCGGCGGACCGGAGTGGGAAGAGCGGGATCATGGTGCTCGGGCAGCACCCACCTCGCGGCAAGATGGCGCACCAGGGAACGGGTTGGCGTCGGCCGCTGGAGGTCGGCGATGATGTCGCGGTGAATCCTGTGGTGGTCGGCGTCGATATCGGTGGGTCCAAGACCCACGGCGTGCGGGTGGACGCGGACGGATCGGTGCTGGCTGAGAAGATCGTGGGCAGCGCCAACGTGGAGTCCGTGACCCACGCGCAGGCCGACGCCGCACTGGACGAGCTCTTCGACGCACTCGGTCGCGACGGCATCGACGTGGTCTGTGCCGGCTCCGCCGGGATCAACACCCCCGCCCAGGAGGAGTGGCTCGCCGGGATGATCAGCCGCCGCGCTCCGGGCGCGAAGGTCGTCATCGCCCACGACACCCGGCTGATCCTGGCCACGCCCGAGTTCGACACCGGCATCGCGGTAATCTGCGGCACCGGGTCGGTGGCGTGGGGCCGTAACGAAGCCGGCGACACCGCCCGCGCCGGCGGCTGGGGCTACCTGCTGGGCGACGAGGGCAGCGGCTACTGGGTGACCCGCGAGGCGGTGCGCCACGCACTCCGGCAAGCCGACCGCGGCCTGCCGGCCGATCCGCTGTCGGACGCGATCGCCCGGGCGAGCGGGGTGCAGACCGCGTACGAGGTGCTCGGCGAGTTCTATGCCGAACCCGTCCGCCGGTCGTGGGCGCAGAAGTCGTCCGTGGTGTTCGACCTGGCCCGCCACGGTGACGAGGCCGCACAGCGCATCGTCGCGGACACGGCCGAGGCCATCACCGTCCAGATCGCCAGTGTCGCCACTCAGCTCGGCCTGACGGGCCCGGTCGCGCTCGGCGGCGGACTGATCGTCAACCAGTCGACCCTGCAGGACGCGGTCCGCGCGGGACTGGCCGAGCGGGGCATCACCGGGGTCGAGCCGCTGACCCGGGAGCCCGTCTTCGGCGCTGTCTACCTGGCCCGCCAGTCACTGAGCTGATCCGACAGCACTGATCAGCTCCGGACGCTGTCCGGGCAGTCCCGGCTCCATCCGGCGCCGCCCGGCCACCAGGGCAGTGATGAGTCCGAGCACCGGGGCGGGTCGTCGCCGGCGACACGATTCATGCCGGTTCGACCCGGGTGTGAATCGTCGCGAGTCCTCGATGTCGACTTCTCTGAAGGTCGTTTCCCGGCGCACCGGCTCCGTGACTTCCTGGTGCCTGCCGGCGGCAGTCCGTGGGGTGTCGGTGCACTCATCCGGTCGGCAGATCCGGTCCGGCACGAGCACGAGCGGTGGCCCGCTGGCCGAGGATCCCGGCAGCGGACGAGACGACCACCCGCACCTCCCAGCCGTCGACCGTGCAGCTGTCGAGCCGCGCGGACCCGGCCGTGGTGATCTCCGCCGCCACGGCGCACGGCGCGCCCTGTCCCGTCACCGCCGCCGACGCGCCGGCCAGCGCGGCGAGGTCGGCGGCGGCTGCCGCCCGGTGTCTGGCGATGACAGCAGCGCCGTAGTGCACGAGGAGCACGCACACCGCCAGGAGCGCCATCACCATCACCGCGCCGATCACGGTGGCACTCCCCCGCTCGCCATCCGGGCGTTCGCCGCGATCGGACGCACCAGGACCGACGGCACCGAACCGGTCACGCCGCACCGTCACCCGGAGCCGTCCACG